>CACYHU010000097.1 GCA_902774215.1 uncultured Chloroflexota bacterium | reverse complement strand
CCGTAACAATGGTATACACTTTCGAATCTGCATTGGCAGCACCAAAACAGAAAACCAATAAGCACACCAGTGCGAAGAAAACAATAAATTTCTTCATAACAAAACCTCCAATAAAAAAATGAGTGAATGCACCGATTATACCTTATCTGTTAGAATGAGGATAAAAAAAAGTATTTTTTCCATTTCAGCCTGTTTCATGCATTTTTATCATAAATCTTTTCATGATGATATAATAGCTCAATCAAAAAATTACCTTAAGAGGAAAAACTGCGTATGAAGCCTGTTATTGGTCTGATTCCATTGGTCGATAAAGAAAGAGAATCATACTGGATGCTGCCGGGATATATGACAGGAATATCCAGGGCCGGAGGGATTCCTGTAATGCTTCCGCTGGAAATGGATGATAGCGATATCCGGCAGACAGCTGTGGCATTGGATGGATTCCTGTTTACAGGCGGACATGATGTTTCACCATCGCTTTACAATGAAAATAAACTGCCCGAATGCGGACCTGTATGTCCTCAGAGAGATCATTTAGAGCAGCGCCTGTTTGCGTGTGCGAGAGAAATGGATAAACCGGTTCTGGGAATCTGCCGGGGTCTTCAGATGATCAATGTGCTGCTGGGTGGAACTCTCTTTCAGGATATTCCTTCACAAACAAATTCAAATGTTGAGCACCATGGGAAACCTCCTTATGACAGGCCTGTTCACAAAATCTCTGTAATTCAGGGAACGCCGTTATTTGACCTCTGCGGTTCAACAATGAATGTGAACAGTTACCATCATCAGTCTATAAAAAAGTTAGCTGAAAGGCTGACCGCCATGGCTTGCGCCGAGGATAACATTGTGGAGGCTGTATACGACAGAGAAGCACGCTTCCTCTGGGCAGTCCAATTCCATCCGGAATTTGCATACCGGACAGATCCAGATTCACTGAAGATCTTCGAAGCCTTTGTAAATGCCTGTTGCTAATCTGGGAAAAAAGTAACAGCTTTTTTTAGCTTTTTCTCAGGTTATGGTATAAAAATCCTGTTTATCACTTAAAAATATAATGTCGTCTCAAAAAAATTTGAACTATTGAATTTGGAGGGTACTGTGAAATATTCCTCAGAAGAAGTGATGCAATATGTTCAGGAAGAGGATGTAAAGTTCATCCGTCTTGGATTCTGTGATGTTTTCGGAAAACAAAAAAACATTTCCATCATGCCGAATGAACTGCACCGCGCCTTCACGGACGGGATCGCATTTGACGCGTCCGCGATTTCCGGTTTTGGAGACGAGACCCACAGCGACCTGCTGCTCCATCCGGAACCGGAAACCCTTAAACCGCTTCCCTGGCGTCCCGAAAACGGCCGTGTAATCCAGATGTTCGCCAACATCACCCGGCCGGATGGCAGCCCTTTCGAGTGTGATACACGCAATCTGACAAAAATCGCGATGGCGGACGCAAAAAAATCCGGATTGGAGTTTTCATTCGGAGCCGAACAGGAGTTTTATCTCTTTCTGTTAGATGATCGGGGAATGGCAACAAAAATCCCGTACGATACCGCCGGGTATATGGATATCGCGCCGGATGACCGGGGCGAAAACATCAGGCGCGAAATCTGCCTGATGCTGGAACAGATGGGCGTCCATCCGGAAAGCTCCCATCATGAAGAAGGCCCCGGACAGAATGAGATCGATTTCCGTTACTCCGATGCGTTATCGGCTGCGGACAACACCATGATTTTCCAGCGGGTGGCAAGAACAGTGGCCGGTCTGAATGGACTTGCAGCCGATTTTTCAGCAAAACCGATCGAAGTTATGCCGGGAAACGGTTTTCACATCAATATGTCGATCCTCCCCAACAATGATGAAGTTCTTTTTCGCCATATGATTGCCGGCATTCTGGCAAATGTCCGTTCCATGACCACGTTTCTGAATCCGACTGAAAACTCTTATTGCCGGCTGGGGCAGCGCAAAGCTCCTGCCTATATCTCCTGGTCTCCGGAAAACCGCTCTCAGCTGGTCCGGATCCCCGCAGCAGTCGGAGAATACCGGCGCGCGGAGCTGCGGTCCCCGGATCCCACGGCAAATCCATATATCGCCTTCGCGTTAATGATATACGCCGGACTTGACGGTATTGAAAAAAAGCTGGAACTGCCAACGCCCGCAAATATCAATTTGTTCCGGGCTGACGCAGAAACTTTATCAGGCTTCAAAAAGCTGCCGGAAAATCTGTTTGAAGCCAAAAGCATTACGGCGAAAAGTGAATTCATCCGTTCTCATATTCCGGAGAAAATCCTGAATATCTATTGCGAAAACAGGGAACAGGAAATTATTTCCGGGTTGGTTTGAGGATGAAACCTCATTAATTGGAATTCGCAGATTTATTGCAGCATCTTTACACAATGAACCGGGCAGGAAATCGCACAATGGATTTAAAGGAGCAATTTTACAGCGTTCTCGTCGTGTCATCGTCAGAGGCGTTCAATAACGCCCTGTCCGCGCTCCTGCCCGCTTTCCGCTATGACCCGGTACGTTATGTCAGCGGGATCAGCGCGGCAAAAAGAATTCTCAGTGAAAGAGAATTTGATTTTGTCATCATCAATTCTCCCCTTCCGGATGGCGCCGGAACAGACCTGGCAATTGATTTCAGTAATTCCAGCGGGGGGATCGCATTGATGATCGTTCATGCCGGTACACTGGAAGGCATCCGGAGCAAAGTCACCGAACATGGGGTCTTCACAATTGCCAAGCCGCTTTCAACACAGCTGTTTTCCACGGCTCTCGACTGGATGGCCAGTTCCAGGGAACGGCTGCGCAAATCCGAGATAAAAACGCTTTCTTTTGAAGAAAAGATGCAGGAGATCCGTCTGGTAAACCGGGCAAAATGGCTGCTGATCTCAGAATTGAAAATGGAAGAACCTCAGGCCCATCGTTACATAGAAAAACAGGCGATGAACCGCTGCATCACGCGGAAAGAAGTCGCGGAAGAAATCATAAATACATATCAGTAGGCAGTAGGCAGTAGGCAGTAGGCAGTAGGCAGTGGTTAGTGGTTAGTGGTTAGTGGTTAGTGGTTAGTGTTTAGTAGTTAGTAGTTTGTAATTGGTGATCAGTGCTCAGTCAATAGAATATGATATTAAACTCAATATTTCCTCAATCGCCGCATTTCCGCTGATCCTATAACCTATAACCTGTAACCTGTAACCTGCACATCCTGCATCCTACGTCCTACATCCTACGTCCTGCTTTCTGCCACCCAGACCCTGCCTTTGTCATAATTTTCATCTCTTTTCTTGACAGGAATTTTCGCTTGTGCTACTTTAAACGGAAGCAAGGCAAAGAAGTCTCGTTATAGGATATCTTTGCCTTTTTTTATTTCAGAAGTCAACAGGAGGAAGGCTATGCGTGATCCTGATTACCCGCTTTGGCGGTCTGAATTTGAACATGAATCCTGCGGAGTGGGAGCGATCGTTGACCTCAGCGGCAGAGCGACTCATCGGACGATCGATCAGTCGCTGACAATTGTTGAACGGCTGGCGCACCGGGCCGGCAGTGATGCCCTGGGAACAACAGGGGACGGCGTCGGAATTCTGACGCAGATCCCTCATGAACTTTTCATGGATTGGGCAGAAGAGGAAGGCATCGTCCTCGGCGCTCCGAGAGATTACGGTGTCGGGATGTTCTTCCTGCCGGAAGATGAAGTCGGCGCGCAAAATGTCTGCAAAATCTTCGAGCAGCTGGCGGTCTCGGAAGGAATACCGGTCCTGGGATGGCGCAATGTACCCTGTCATCCGGCTCAGCTGGGAGCAGGGGCAAGACGCACAATGCCGCGGATCCGCCAATGTTTTTTGAAGCGTCCCGCAGGCATTCAGCCGGGCATTGACTTTGACCGCAAGCTGTACCTCCTGCGCAGGATATTTGAAAAACAGAATACAGAAACCTATATATGTTCTCTGTCCTGCCGGACGATCGTCTACAAAGGGATGATGCTGGTTTCCCAGCTGCGTTCGTTCTATGATGATCTGCAGGATGTCCGCTTTACATCCCGGATGGCAATGGTCCATTCACGATTCTCTACGAACACCTTTCCAAGCTGGTCCAAAGCACATCCGATGCGGATGCTGCTGCATAACGGAGAGATCAACACGATCCGGGGCAATCATGACCGCATGAAAGCCCGTGAGGAAACGATGCGTTCAGAAGTAATGGGCGAGGCTATGCGAAAAGCGCTGCCTATGATCGATCCTGACGGGAGCGATTCGCAGATGCTGGACAACACACTTGAATTTCTGGCGATGAACGGGTTCCCGCTGCCGCTGGCCGGGATGATCCTTCTGCCGGAACCCTGGCAGGGGCACAAGCGGCAGACGCCCTGGCGTGATTTGTACCGTTACTATTCAGTGATGATGGAACCATGGGACGGTCCTGCCGCGATCCTGTATACAGATGGGGACTGCGTTTGCGCCTCGCTGGACCGGAACGGGCTGCGTCCGCTCCGCTGTGCGCTGACTGACGATAAACGGCTGATCCTTTCTTCCGAAGCCGGAGTTCTGTTTGAAGAAAACGCCCATATCCGCAGACGCTGGAAACTGAGATCCGGAGATGTGCTGAAAGCGGACCTTTCCACCGGTGAATTGATGGAAAGCGAGGATCTCAAGACATATTATGCCGGTTTGCATCCTTACGATGAGTGGGTCAAAAACATTATCCGGCTGAGTGAATTACCCGGATCGATCGGAAAACCGGATACAGAAGATATCCAAACGTTGTGCAGAGCTTTTGGATATACTCATGAAGATCTTCATGAAATATTATTTCCCATGGCGGAAACCGGTTCGGAACCGATCATATCCATGGGCGCCGATGAACCGCTGGCAGTTTTCTCAAAAGCACATCCTTCCCTGTATGATTATTTCAAACAGCGTTTTGCACAGGTCACCAACCCGCCAATCGATGCGCTGCGTGAAGAATGCAGGACAGATTGCTCCATTTATATCGCTGATGACGGGAACCTGCTTGCCGCGGGACCTGACAACTGCAATGTGATGGAGCTGTCTTCCCCCATACTCACGGATGAAGAATTATCCCGCATCCGTTTGATCGATCATCCGGCCTATCATGTCAGAGTCATATCGCTGCTTTATCCGGTCCGGCAGCGTTTGCGGAAAGCTTTGCAAAACTTTTTCGTAAGCTGTGACGCAGCCTGCCGGGATGGAGTGAATATTCTCATCCTTTCGGACCGCGGTCTGGACACTGACCACCTTGCAATTCCCTCCCTGCTGGCCGTTTCGGGATTGGAACAGCACCTGATCCAAATCAAAAAACGAACCGCTGTGTCCGTGATCCTGGAAAGCGGCGAACCCCGGGATGTACATCAGATGGCAATGCTGATCGCTTTCGGTGCCCGTGCGGTGAACCCTTATCTGGCACAGGCGTGTGTCCGGGAACATTTTGGTGAACACGCTGAGGAATCCGTCCGGAATTATGATCACGCACTGGCCGCCGGGATCCTGAAAGTCGCATCCAAGATGGGTGTTTCCACACTTCAGGCCTATCAAAGCGCACAGTTGTTTGAGTCGGTAGGTTTGGATCAGCAATTTATCAGCCGCTATTTCACCAACACACCGGCTTTTCTGGGCGGAGCGGATCTTTCCGTGATTGAATCTGACAGCCGCTATTATCACGATTCGGCATTCAATGATATTTCACAAAAAGAACTGCCCGGCATTGGCAGGCATAAACTGCGTACAGGTCCAGAAGCGGAAGAACATCTTTACAGCCCGAAAGTGATCAATCTGCTGCAGAAGGCGGTGTGGACGAATGACAAAAAGCTTTTTGATGAATACGCTGCACTTGTCGAACAGGAGGGACCTCGTACGATCCGTTCCATGCTGGACTTTCGCTATGAGCTTTGTGACCCGGTACCGATCGAAGAGGTGGAAAGTGCGGAACAGATCGTCAGACGCTTTAGAACAGGAGCAATGTCTTACGGTTCGATTTCACAGGAAGCCCATGAATGCATGGCTGCAGCCATGAACCATCTGGGAGCCAAAAGCAACAGCGGAGAAGGCGGTGAATTGCCGGAACGTTTCGGGACTTTCCTGAATTCAGCCATCAAACAGGTCGCCTCCGGACGCTTTGGGGTGACCAGGGATTATCTGCTCTCCGCAAAAGAGATCCAGATCAAAATGGCGCAGGGAGCAAAACCCGGTGAAGGCGGTCACCTTCCCGGGACAAAAGTGACGGACAGCATTGCAAAGACACGCTGTTCCGTTCCGGGCATATCGCTGATCTCACCTCCGCCGCATCACGACATCTATTCCATCGAAGATCTGGCAGAACTGATCTATGACCTGCAGTGTGCCAGCGAAAACGCGAAAATCACGGTAAAACTGGTTTCTTCCACGGGTGTAGGGACCATAGCCAGCGGTGTAGCAAAAGCAGGTGCCGGAGGAATACTGATTTCCGGCGGTGAAGGCGGGACCGGTGCTGCTCCCATGAGCAGTGTGCACCACACAGGTCTGCCGTGGGAGATCGGCCTTGCGGAGACACATCAGGTGCTGTGCCGCAACAGACTGCGCCAGACTGTGACGCTGGAAACAGACGGTAAACTGATGACAGGCCACGATGTGGCTGTGGCGCTGCTGCTGGGTGCGGAGGAATTCGGGTTTGCCACTGCTCCGCTGGTTACGATGGGCTGCCGGATGATGCGGGTCTGCCATCTGGGCACGTGCCCTTTCGGTATTGCAACACAAAATCCTGAATTACGGAAACGGTTTCGGGGAAAACCGGAATATGTGGAGCGGTTTATGCTGTTCATCGCGGAGCAGCTGCGGGAGATCCTGTCAAAACTCGGTGCCCGAACCGTCAGCGAACTGGTAGGAAGAAGCGACCTTCTGCGTGAAAAGGAAGATGCCATAATTGATCTTTCGGACCTTACCCGCTTTTCCATGAATATCCATATGCAGCCGGAATCAAAGCATGAGTTTTCTCTGCATGAACGTACAGACGCCCGGCTTATCCAGGATCATGTGCAGCTGACCACAGCAGACCGCGCTTTCGGTACGCTGCTGCAGGGGAATCGTGATATCCAGGCACAGGGATGCGGCGGACAATCCTTTGGGGCATTTCTGAAAAAAGGACAGCAGATCACGCTTTACGGTGTGGCAAATGATTATCTCGGTAAGGGACTGTCCGGCGGTACGCTGGCGATCTGTCCGCCGGTAGACGCACTTTGGCAGCGGAAAGACATCCTGATCGGCAACGTAGCACTTTACGGAGCAACGGAAGGCAAAGCTTTCATCGCCGGCAGAGCCGGTGAACGCTTTGCCGTGCGGAATTCCGGCGCATATGCAGTTGTTGAAGGTGTCGGCGATCATGGCTGTGAATATATGACCGGCGGCTGCGTCCTGGTTCTCGGGCCTGTCGGAGAAAACTTCGGTGCGGGAATGTCCGGCGGGATCGCCTGGGTCCTGGATGAGGACGGCACCCTGGCTGACCGCATCAATCATGAGATCGTCAGTATCCATGATGTGACGGAAAAACAGTCAGTCGAGCTTCGGCATCTGCTTGAAATGCACGTTCAGGCTACCAATTCCGTATACGGCAAAGACATTTTGTCTGCGTTCAAAATGTGGCTGTCGATGTTCAAAACGGTTATTTCAGACGAATATCTGGATTATCTGAACAAAAAGAGAGTGTGACAGTATGAGAAAAACAACAGGTTTTTTCGGCTGTAAAAAAAATATTGCGGAAACTTTCAATAGTCTTTGGGATCAGGGAGGAAATATGATGCCGGGGAACCGGTCTCATCATGTCAAAAGAAATATCTTTTCCGCGGGAGATATGCGGATCGGACAGTCACCGGTCATTCATGCTTCAGCCGATGGAAGGGCTGCAGCTTGGGAAATCAATAACTGACTCAGAAGGGGGAATGAAAATGTGCGGAATCGTCGGTTATACAGGAAATCGTGATGCGGCACCGATCCTGCTGGATGGATTATCAAAGCTTGAATATCGGGGATATGATTCAGCAGGACTGGCGGTAAGAAACGGAACTCAGCTCGCCGAAGTAGTAAAGGCAACAGGAAAGCTTCGGAATCTTGCGGAAAAAACAGATAACGGGCGGTCACTGCCCGGAAAATGCGGTATCGGGCATACACGCTGGGCTACTCATGGCGAACCAAACCAGATCAATGCACATCCGCATGTCAGCGGTAATGCAAAAGGTTCTGCTTCCGGTCCGGTGGAATCGGAAGTGGTCGGTGTTCATAACGGCATCATCGAAAATTATGACGAGCTGAAGCAGAAACTGATCAATCACGGTTATGAATTTTACAGTCTGACGGATACCGAAGTCGTTATAAAACTGGTAGATTACTATTATAAGAAATACAAAATCGGCCCGGTCGATGCCATCAACCGTATGATGGTCCGTGTCCGGGGCAGTTACGCGCTGGCGCTGATGTTCAGGGATCATCCCGGAGAAATTTATGCGGCAAGGAAAGATTCTCCGCTGATCATCGGCGTCTCTGAAGGCGAATCCTATCTTGCTTCGGATGTTCCCGCTATTCTTAAATATACACGCAATGTTTATTATATCGGAAACCGCGAATGTGCCCGTATTCTGCCGGGGAAAGTCACGTTTTTCGATTTGAACGGAGACGAGATCCAAAAGGAGACCGTAAATATCACCTGGGACGCGGAAGCGGCTGAGAAGGGTGGGTTTGAACATTTCATGATCAAAGAGATCCATGAACAGCCGAAAGCCGTTGAAGATACGCTGAACAGTATAATAAAAGACGGAAAGATCGATCTGTCCGGAGCCGGGATCACCGATGAAATATTGAGAGCCGTTTCATCCATTCATATCGTGGCTTGCGGATCAGCCTGGCATGTCGGTATGGTTTCACAATATGTAATAGAAGATATGGCAGAACTTCCGGTCCGTGTGGAACTGGCTTCTGAATTCCGATACCGGAAGCTGCTGCTGGATAAAAATGCTCTGGTGATCATTATTTCACAATCCGGTGAAACGGCGGACAGTCTGGCTGCCCTGCGTGAGGCAAAGAAAAAAGGAGCAAAAACGCTGGCGGTAGTTAATGTAGTCGGCTCCACGATCGCACGGGAAGCTGACATGGTCCTCTATACCCTTGCCGGACCGGAAATTGCGGTGGCGACAACAAAAGCCTACAGTGCCCAGCTTGCCGCCATGTACTGTTTCGCGGTTCAGCTGGCATTTCTCCGCGGTGTAATCAATTCGGAATCATATTCACAGATGATCACTGAATTATGTGATCTGCCCGGAAAAATGAAGCGGGTTTTGGAGGATAAAGAACGGATCCAATGGTTTGCCGCCAAATATGCAAATGCGCGCGATATATTTTTCATCGGCAGAGGAATCGATTACGCAATAAGCCTTGAAGGCAGCCTTAAAATGAAGGAGATCTCCTATATTCACTCCGAAGCGTATGCGGCTGGAGAACTGAAACACGGAACGATCAGCCTTGTTGAAAAAGATACGCTTGTGATCGGTGTTCTGACGCAGAAAGAATTGATCGAAAAAACGATCAGCAATATGGCTGAGTGTAAAGCCCGGGGAGCTTACCTGATGGGACTTACCGGCTACGGAAACTATAACATCGAAGATACGGTCAATTTCACGATATATGTTCCCAAAACCGACGCACATTTTATCGGCAGCCTTACGGTGATTCCGCTTCAGCTGCTTGCCTATTATTCCAGTGTTGTCAGAGGGCTGGATGTGGACAAACCCAGAAACCTCGCGAAATCAGTTACTGTGGAATAGTGCCGTTATGTGACAGTTTTGTGAAGCCTGTTGAGGGAAATAAAGAGGTAAACACCGCATTTTGCGGTTGAGTCAAAAAAGAGCCCGCTAACACAGCGGGGGTATGGGGGCCGCAGGCCCCCGGAAATCAGGCGCGGGCTGCGGCTTTCGCAAACACACGACCTTTCGATCCCGCGCCTTGCGGAGCATGCCCTCCGGAATGCAATGTGAGCTCTTATTGTAGAAAAGTGCAGCAATTATGAAATCAAAAGATAAACAATCAAACGAATACAGCGCTGACAGGATACTTATCCTTGATTTCGGCGGACAGTATAATCTGCTGATCGCACGCCGGGTCCGGGAGCTCCATGTTTACGCGGAAATCCAGCCATACAACAAAATCAGTATTGAAGAAATTCAGCAGAAAAATTACCGGGGTATTATCTTCACCGGCGGTCCGAACAGTGTTTATGATGAGAAGTCTCCGCATTATGATCCAGAAATACTGGATCTCGGCATTCCGATCCTCGGCATCTGTTACGGTGCTCAATTGATGGCATGGATGGCCGGAGGAAAAGTCTCAGGCGCGGAAAACTCCAGTGAATACGGGAAAACTTCCATATTCACAAAAAACAGTGCATTGTTTGAAAATATGCCCGAAGAAAGCATTTGCTGGATGTCCCACACTGACTATATCAGTCAGGTTCCTGAAGGTTTTGTCATCACATCCCACAGTGTGAAATGTCCCTGTGCGGCAATGGAAAATAAAGAGAAAAAACTTTACGGGGTACAGTTTCATCCGGAAGTGACACATACTGTTTACGGTAAAACGATCCTTTCCAACTTTATTTTCGGGATATGCGGCTGCAATGCGGATTGGTATATGGAAGATTTTGCTAAACACGCCATAGAAACATATCGTGAATCACTGAAAGGAAAAAAAGTTTTACTGGCACTTTCCGGCGGTGTTGACTCATCGGTCGCAGCACTTTTGCTGCATCAGGCTGTCGGGAAGGACCTGACCTGTATTTTTGTTGATCACGGCCTGCTGCGGAAAAATGAAGGAGATCTGGTTGAACAGACTTTCCGTAAATTTGACCTGAATTTGTTCCGTATCAACGCAAAAGACCGTTTTCTGAAAAAACTGAAAGGTATAACAGATCCGGAAAAGAAGAGGAAGATCATCGGGGAAGAGTTTATCCGCGTTTTTGAAGATGAAGCCAGGAACCTGGGAAAGATTCATGTTCTCGCACAGGGAACCATCTATCCGGATGTGGTTGAAAGCGGACGCGGTGATTCCGCTGTGATCAAGAGCCATCATAACGTTGGCGGACTGCCGGATGTTATGTCTTTTGATTCGATTGCCGAACCGCTCCGGGACTTGTTCAAGGATGAAGTCCGTGAGGTCGGTCTTCAACTTGGCCTTCCGGAAGATCTGGTTTACCGTCAGCCGTTTCCCGGACCCGGGCTTGCCGTTCGCATCATCGGTGAAGTCACAGAAGAAAAAGTAAAGCTGCTTCAGGATGCGGATCTGATCTTTCGTGAAGAAATTGCTTCCGCCGGCATTGATTCCATGCCGGACCAGTATTTTGCTGTTTTGACAGATCTTCGTTCTGTCGGCGTGATGGGTGACGCGAGAACTTACGGATATACTGCAGCACTCCGGGCTGTCACCACGGAGGATTTTATGACCGCCGGATGGACCCGTCTCCCTTATGAAGTGCTTGAAAGAGCCAGCAGCCGCATCACCAATGAGGTACCGGGAATATCCCGTGTTGTCTATGACATTACATCAAAACCGCCTGCTACGGTAGAGTGGGAATGAAGGAGCATACATTTATGACAAAATATATCTTTGTGACCGGAGGTGTCGTCTCCGGGTTGGGAAAGGGAATCACAGCCGCCTCGCTCGGACGGCTGCTGAAAGCCCGGGGACTGAAGGTTGCCGCACAGAAACTTGCTATGTCACGGAAGACGGAGCGGAAACGGATCTGGACCTTGGTCATTATGAACGTTTTATCGATGAAGACCTGAACAAATACTCCAATCTCACCACAGGAAAGGTCTACTGGAACGTGCTGAACAAGGAACGGCGGGGCGAATATCTCGGCTCCACAGTCCAGGTGATCCCGCATATAACAAACGAGATCAAGGAATTTGTTTACAGCGTCGGGAAAAAGACCAATGCCGATGTTGTCATCACCGAGATTGGCGGAACCATCGGGGACATCGAAAGCCAGCCTTTTATTGAAGCTGTCCGCCAGATCTCTCTGGAAATCGGCAGGGAAAACAGCCTGTTCATCCACGTGACACTGGTCCCTTATCTGCGCGGATCGGAAGAACACAAATCCAAACCGACGCAGCATTCCGTCAAAGAACTGCAGGGAATGGGGATCAATCCGAATATCATCGTCCTGCGCTGTGATGAACCGTTGGAAGACTCTGTTTTCCAGAAAATCGCGCTTTTCTGCAATGTGAAACCGGACTGTGTCATTGAAAATATCACTTTGCCCAACCTCTATGAAGCTCCGCTGATGCTGGAAAAGTCCCGCTTTTCCGGTGTGGTCTGCCGTGAATTGGGTCTTGAAACAAAGGCACCTGACCTGCATGAATGGGAAGAAATGGTAAACCGCATCAATTCAGCCCGTTCACGAATCGTGGAGATCGGGCTGGTCGGCAAGTATGTTGCGCTGCATGATGCCTATCTCTCCGTGGCTGAAGCCCTTCACCATGCCGGCTATTATCACAATGTCCACGTCAATATCCGCTGGATCGATTCTGAAGAAATCACACCGGAAAATGCTGCTGCGATGCTCTCCGGACTGGACGGCATCATCGTCCCCGGCGGTTTCGGCAGCCGCGGGATCAACGGAATGATCCTCAGCGCAAAATATGCAAGAGAAAACAGGATCCCCTATTTCGGCATCTGCCTCGGCATGCAGATCGCAGTGATAGAATTTGCCAGAAATGCGGCCGGCATTGCTGATGCCGATTCCGGAGAATTCAGTGAACAGTGCAAAAATAAAGTGATCGATTTTATGCCCGGTCAAAGTGATGAGATCGATAAAGGCGGCACTTTGCGCCTCGGGAGTTATCCGTGCGTTATTCAGCCCGGTACGTTGATGGAGCGCTGTTACGGCACACTTGAGATCCATGAACGGCATCGCCACCGTTATGAGTTCAACAATGATTACCGGGAAATTCTCTCTTCCCGCGGCCTGACATTGAGCGGCCTGTCGCCGGATGGGAAGCTCGTCGAGACCGTTGAACTTTCAGATCACCCGTTTTACATCGGCGTTCAGTATCATCCGGAGTTCAAAAGCCGTCCGAACAAACCACATCCGCTTTTTATCGGATTTATCGGAGAAGCCGTTGAACACATTCACAACAGGTCTTCTTCATGATCCGGGCAGAAGTGTCCCGGCAGTTTGAGAAGATTTGTAAATTATAATTTAGTTTCGCGTTATAATAAAATTATTCCGGCAGCTAAGCAGATTTACTTTCTGCATCCGGAGGCGGAGACACGGGTTCGAATCCCGCCGGCCGCACTCGAGCGGCTGTAGTTCAGTGGACAGAGCGTCGCCCAGCTATTAATCTGCTGATATCGCCGGGCTTTTTTTTATCGTGCATAAGGCAACTGAACAGGTTGCTTCAACTCATTAATATTGAGCCTGAGTTTTCTTAACTGGGGAAATGAAATGGATACTTTTGAGATCAAAATTCATATTAACGATGAGGATGAACTGTACAATTCATTTGACGAAAGCAGGACCGTGCTGAACGATGACCTGCTTTCCTATATACAGGAACGATACACCGAAAAAGAATTCAGCAGGAAACCCGTGCTCCTGTTCAGCGGAGCGAAAATGGATGAAGATAATCTGAAAAAAGCCCTGCATCATCATTTAGAAGCAGAGCTTGAGCAGGTCAGGCGAAGCAGTCACATCAACTTCATCAAACAGCTGTGGTTTTTTCTCATCGGGCTGGTGTTTATCGCTGCAGGGATCTTTCTTGCAAATTACCTGAATTCGATCCCGATGGAGATCATTTCCGTCATCGGCTCATTTGCCATGTGGGAAGCCGTTAATATCTGGATCGTGGAAAATCCAGAACTTCAATTGAAGAAAAAATTGAATGAATGGCTGCTTGATGCGGAAATTCGTGTTAAGCAGAATAATTAAATTGGTAACCACCACATTATGCGGGTGAGTCAGAAAAAGAGCCCTGAGAATAATTAAATTGGTAACCACCACATTATGCGGGTGAGTCAGAAAAAGAGACCTGAAACACAGCTGGGGTATGGGGGCCGCAGGCCCCCGGAAATCAGGCGCGGGCTGCGGCTTTCGCAGACACACGACTTTAGGGTCCCGCGCCTTGCGAAGCATGCCCTCCGGATTGCAAAGTGAGCCCTAATAGTAGACATTTTATTAGGAGCAAGAAACCGAAAATTTAAAATAGCTCCTCGGGTATTCCGAGGAAAGCAAGTTATAATTCCTGTAAACTGCAAATGCCCCCTGCATATGATTTCATGGCACGGCTGTCCGCGGATGAAAGGAAAAGCGCGATATGGAAAAAAGTGAACGCTTTACTGAGAGCTGTCCGATTGATGCGGGCGGTGTGGTACACTTCATCACCGGTGTAAAAGAACAGTCGCCCTCGTTCCTGATCGAATTTTGCACAAAGGAAAAAATCAACAGAGAAAAGCTTCGGGATGCAGTGCAGAAGGCACTGAAACTTTTCCGCACATTCCGGGTAAAACCGGTACTTGATGAGAAGAGCCGGAAACCGGTCTATCAGTTCAACTCCGCAGAAGTTGACGTCTATCCCTATGACTGCCGGCCGCATTTCTTCGGCGTTTATTACACGGAAAAGAGCATCCTGCTTTCCATGCTTCATATGCTGACAGATTTTTTCGGTGCAAATGAATTCCTGAAATGCATTCTCTGCTTTTATTTTGATATCGTGGACAACCGTCCGGAAGAAATAAAAAAACTCCTTGCCGTGGATCCGGATGATTGCCGCGATCCTTACACTTTGTACGGAAATATGGAGTCACCCGGGTTCAGTATGGACAAAAAATGGCAGAATGAGCTGGAAATTCCCAACCGGATGCTCTACAGAAGATGTGAACCCGTAATAATACACGAATTAATCTTTTCAATTTCCGATTTTCTGACAATATCAAAACGGGCTGAGTCATCCGTTTTTCCTTTCCTGACGCTGCTGACAGGCAGGGCTGTGGCAAAAACCTACGGAGGAGAGGACAAACTGCTTACAGGCGCGGGCTCTTTTAATTGCCGGAGCATGTTCAATTCACGGACACCAAAGTGCTTTTCCCAGACCTTCACAACTGTTTTGCATCCCCATGAACGGCATATGAGCCTGAACACACAGCTGACAGTCCAGCGGGCACGTATGGATATCGAGCAGGAAAAAGGAACCATCGCAAGGTCGATCGCACTGCGGAAGGAACAGGCGGATCGTATGCTGGTGAACGCGGAAGAATATATTATGGATCAGAAAAGCCGGGATGCCGAAAGACGGGCATTCGCACGCAGATCAACCTATTTTCTTTCATATCTTGGGCACTTTACCATAGAAGCCGCGCTTGAAAAATATATAGAAGATATCCATGTACTTTCCACTGTAACCAGGGTCCCGATCACTGCTATCGGCTATGAGTGGAAAGGTCTGCTGCATATCAGGACTCAGGAAATCGGCTGTGAGACCGGTATCGCTCCTGCAATTCTGGAGATCGCGGAAGAACAGGGCATCGCGGGAAAAATGGCCGGCTCTTTTATACACCGGTTTGATACATTTCCGCTGGAGGAGTTATATCATGGTAAAGCTTGGCGTTTTTGACCTGGATGGGACGCTGCTGACCAGTGAAGGCAAACTTCCGGGAACCTTTTATCAGGATGTGGAATTACTTCGCAGCAGGGGCGTCACCGTCGCGATCGTCAGCGCAAGACCCGCACAGTTTTTGTTTGAGATATTTGACCGTGAAGTGGATCTGCTCATCAGCGGGGAGGACGGGAATATCTTTTACCGCGGGAAACAACTGCTGCATGCGCGATATGTCCCGGCCGATCTGATAGCCCGGGTATTTGAGATCACCGCCAAACGTGATGATACTGCTGTACTCTGTACCGGGCTGAATGATATGTATGTTTCGGCTGAGCATTATCACCGCTTTGTCGAATGGGGAAAAGGCCGGTTTATGCCGGAGGAACCGAAGGATCTGCCCGAAAACGCGAAAATCTGTAAGATCCATGTGTTGTGCAGGGACGGTATTGAAGCGGCTAAGCGGATGGTTTCTGCTGATTTTGCGGAAATACGTGACAGAGGCGATGTGTCGGGATCAGGTTACGGTTGGATCGGGATCACCGCAAAGGATTCCAATAAAGCCGCCGCGGTCCGTTTTTTCCAGCAGTATCTGAACATCAGTAATGATGAAACAGCCGTTTTCGGCGACAGCGAAAACGATGTCCCGATGTTTGAATTGACAGAAAATTCCTATGCCATGAAAAATGCCCCGGCGGATATCCGGCAGATAGTCAGGCACGTCACCGAAGACGATAATAACCACAACGGAGCCATGAAAACACTGCTCGGCATAACTCTCGGAAACGAAGCACACGGGACCTGACACTTTGCTGCGGCGAAGTCCGTACTAAGGGGCTGGCATAACGTACCCGTTTGCATCCCAGAACAGACCTTTGAACCGATCCGCTCTTCTCCCACAGAACAGAAAGAGACTTTCCTCTTCGATTTGTTTGCCGTATTTGATCCGTACTACTGCTGCAAGCCCTTCTATCCCTTTTCTCGCATCGACATATCATCATCTGAATCAATAAGTAGTTGGCAGTAATCACCACATAGAAAGAAAGATTTACTGGGATCGAAATCCACCTTGGTCATCAAAATTGCGCTACAATGTGAACTATAATATTAGTCTTTTCTTAGATTATCTAAGCCAAACGATATTCTCCACCATCTTCTTCGACAAGAGCCACCAGTGACCCTTTGACTTCATTCGACAATTTTGAAAAGTCTGTCCCGAAGGCTTCATCCCAGGGAACCTTTTGATTGCTTCGTTTTCTTATCAAAACGGGTTTTATATTCTTTAGAAAATCAAAAATTTTCTTAGCATACAAATCCGAATAAGAATCTTCTTCTTGTTCAGCTTTTTTCAGAATTGTTTCATATTTATCTAATTCAGGATCTATGTTATCTTCGGCATTCTCATAATCTAATTGAGCTTGAATAGATGCAAGACGGTATTTATTCATCTGCTTTGATTCTTTCAAAAAAAACATCTTTATAAGACTTTTATTCATTTATTTATTCCTTTTGCGGTGGTTGATTCAATAATTGCAGGTTCAACTCCATAAATCAGCCACTTTAAGTAATCGATTATAACAGTACCTGCCTCTTGTAATTTAGCTAATGCTCTACCTCCTGCATGACTCAACTTCGAATGGATAAATCGATCCACAAGATAAACTGATCCATCTGGCCCCTCATGTAACGTTATTTTCTCTCTTTCAAAAGTTTTTCTAAGTAAAGTTGCGGTTAAATTATTCATTTCAGAGTCTGTAAAGAGATTACGAATTTCAGCAGGCATTGTTGTATCATCAACAGACCACTTTTCAGCTAATTGTTTATAAAAATTCTTAAAATTTATATTAATTTTAGAAGAAATTCCATCATCGGGGATAAATGTATAATACGAGACACTTGAAAAATCAACAACACCATTAATAACAGGTAACTCAGTTATCCCTTTTTTTGCAAAATATTCAAGAATCTCAGAATCACAATTTTCGGTAGGAATGATAACAAGTTCCATATTTTCAATATTATCGATTTGTTCTTTTGTAAGGAATTGTCCATCACTATTGACATAAATGAAATTATCATTATTCGGCATTTGACCAATTGCTTCTTCTAAAAATCCAGATTGAATACGTAATTCTTGAGAGGCTACTTTTGCTGCTTCATAAACTGAGCGCGGTGTTAAAAATCGATCCAACGTTTCATTATCAAAATGAATCGGATTAATATTTATTTCACCAATTTTGCCTACTGCTTTTAAGATCCATTCATTTGGCATCTTCGTAAGTACTTTCTTCAATTCCAAAGAAAGATTGTCTTTTATCTTAACCAATACCGGATCTATTTTATTCAACACTGGATTTACAACTTCAAAGGCTCCAGAAAAAGCAAGCGAAATAGCAGCGGTTTGAGCAGCTGTAATGAGAAATGTATCCCAAGCATTATTTAAATTCTGCCCATCCACCATATTCGATATGGAATCGGAAATGCTATGAATTACTCCACTAGATATTCCTTGCAGAGAATAACCGGCTAACTTAGATACAGCTTCATTTACTCCATGTAGCATTAAATCATGTGTTAAATCACCACTCATCGTTGGTATTGCCCACGCAAGCATAGCTCCGGTTACAGCAGATATAGCTACTTTACCCCAATTGATATCAGATAAGTGCCTGTTTTCATCAAGAATTTGAGAAAACACATTGCAGGAAGCCATCGAAATTGCCCCAGCGAAGGGTGCAAATGCAGGAAATACTATTGAAACACCTGTACAAGCTAAAGTTATACCAATTCGAATACCGATAATCCATTTAGTCAATCTATCCGGTGTATTCGGGACATCGTCAGCGATATTTACAACAATATGTCCTTCCGGAGTGAAGCGGATAAGCTCCATGGGGTCTAACTGCTCGGCAAGTACGATCAGATCCTTCACCGGATAACCCATGAAGCTTTCTTCCTGAAGGCTTAGGAGATAATTGGTATAGGCTTCCTGTGCGGTATAAACAGCGGTTCGGACTTCCACCATGGAGAAGTTGAAATCCTGTTCTTCCAGGATCCGATTAACTTCGGCTTCCAAGGAGGCGTAATCAATCGGTGTATATAAACTTTGCCCGACGATGTACCGATAATTTCCAACATTTGGATCAAAAACAAAGCGCCTTTCATCGTAGGAATAAAGTGCACCCAGTGATTCGTTGCAATGACCGCGAACGTAATCTTCAGTGGTATAAGTGATTCTGCCGTTTTCATCAATACCATACTGCAGATATTTATTCCAAATCACACAATGCTGTAAAAATGGTTCAATGTCATAAGCAAGGACAAAACTCAGACAGATATCCATCTGGTCGATGTCTATGATTTCCAACCCGGATTCGATATCGTCTTCAGGAATATCCGATTCTCCAATCAAAGGAATAAAACCTGCGGGGAAGAACCCTTTACCGTTATCTGACTCAAAATACGAATCAAAATCTGTATAGCCAATACCATATATATCCGTCCCATCAGGCAGCGTTATCATGCCATTGAATACTTCATAGATGCTGCTGTATTCCGAAACCAGCAAACCATAGACAAACATATCAAAATCACCAATATACTCATCCCAGCGATGAGCTGCGTCAGTATTTTCGCCATAATCAATAAATATCTGCTGATCATGGGAAATATTCTGCTGTGAGGAAACTGCCATTTTTAAAGTATTCTTAACCGACGAAGTTTGTATAACATGGGCCGATGTCGGTTTGATACCGGCAATCAATGTGCTGACACATCCGGCCATGATCGAACTCACCATGGAGATGCTAACAAAGACAGATAAGAATTTTTGAAAAATGCTTTTTATGTCCTTTGAATCATTGTTATTCATGGCGTTTCTCCTAATTTTATTCCTCGTTTCCGGATTTTGATTGCGCATTTTGCTCTGTTTTTTTCATATTTTTATCCGCTTTGGTTAGTTTTTTATTCAGATACAGGAGAGTTATCAGGACAGTCAAAACGCAGATACCACCACCGACACCAATCAGAAGTGTATTTTCAGAAGAACTGTCCGATTGAGATTGTGTTCCAGTTAATTCAGTTGTATCCGATGGCAACTGTGTATCAGAAAGAACCGGATGTGTTTCAGACTGCTGCGCAAAATATGATGCTTTTACTGTTGAAACTAATGTTACATCACTTTCCAAATCAAGTGTAAAGGAATTTTCAGGCAATATATTTCCATTAAACATCCAATTCATAGGTACATTATCATCTGATATTTGAGGAACAGGCAATAGAATAGGTTCTCCAAATTTCACAAGTTCCGTTTCAATTATTTTCCCGTCAGAATCTTGAAGAGTAAGATTGAATTCCTTGGCATCCCAGACCGTATTTAGTACTGATAATCCGCGAAACAGGATTTCAGCAATTTCATCATTATAGTGATTTCCCTGCTCGTCTTCATAACCCATGAATTCATAACCATAACGTGATGGATAGGGCAGCTTAACATTGGTTGACCCAAAATCCACATGCAGATCTTCAAGCTTTTCGCTACCTGCACCGGAAAACCTGATAATTACATCTTCAGATTCTTGAACATCAATGTTGACCGCATATCCAAACCCAAGCCTGTTTACGACCGAAAGCTTATATCTTCCTGTATTTGAAAATACTGAATGGTCGAGTTTATCAGCTGCAAAGTATTTATTTTGATTCAGGTCATGATTGTTTTGAACCATGATCAGATTATAAGGATCCAATGGATCCTTTATTTCTGAAATAACAAAGGCATTCACAATTATCTCTTTGTTATCATCTGCCTGTGTGAAGACCTGCTGCTTTTCTTCTCCGTGAACAATTGTTGAAAGCGTCAAGGTGGATGTATTTTCATTTTGAGCGATAAAAACAGCAGAATACTCCGTTACATCACCGTAAATTGTTGCTTCACGAATCGTCACGACACCGCTTGGGCATCCGGCATCAGAAAGTTGTTTTCCTACACCTTTATTGTATTGAATAGAATACTCTTTTCCATTTGAATCAATAATTGTAACTGAATCCGAATCGCAGCTGTATTTATCTCTGACAAATTCAAAATCGTGATAATCCTTTTCTATATTACCCGCAAGCCCAGGTTCCAAATATTGATAAGGTTTTGGACTGATAATAGGTAAAGCTTCGATATTCGTCAGCAAAGGTAACTGTCCGTCGGCAGAAATAACAACGCTGCGGTCCAATTCCAATGTACGAAGATTTTCCGTATTATTTATCGTCTCTTTATTGAGAGACAAAATCGTAAAATCATCCGATAAATCAAAATAGAGCTCATGAACTGCATCTTCGGCAAAATAATCTATAGCATCCATTAAATCCCAGTTGGATTCATATTTTTCTTTCTGTTTGACAATATAAGATCCATTGTAACGATAACTGCCATCAGTCTGTTGTTCAACCATGTCTTTTTCATGTTCTTTAGCATATTGAACAGCATCCTCTCTTTCGGCAAAGGCAAGGGTAATATTTCCTTTCGTGGAGCTTGGATAAATCAATCCATAATAGATTGGATAAGCATCCGTGATTGACGTATGTACATATTTTTCATTTAAGCTCTTTTTATTCACAACAGGGCCCGGTGCGGTTCCTTCAGCAATGATACGAAAATGAAAAGTAAATTCGCGGCAGTCGCCGGAAGCAGGATCTTCATCAAATTTTTGATTGGTATTAAGAACCGCGATATACTCACCCGGTGCAGCCAGATCACCTTTGAAACCATCGCGATTTGGTAAAATCTCAATGGTTTCATCGATTGTTATATTCTTTATATATCCTCCAAGAGGCACATGGAATTCATCGACCGGATTCAAATAATACGAAGTTTTTCCGCCCTCATAAACGGGATATTGTCCTTCTGAATAGATCCGTTTTCCCCGTATAAACGACTCGCCGAAATAGAAATCGAACGCTTCTTCATCGGTCATTCTGTCAACATAAAGAATAACTGTTCTTTCCGTACCGACAGGATTTTTCAATGAAATAATATATTTTCCGGTATCAGTATATTGATGGTTTGATTGATTTTTTATTTTTTGCCCATCTTTTAATAAGCTATAAGAAACGGTGGGATTTAGATGTCTGTCAATTTCAAATCCGCTAACAGTATATGCTTCTGAAAGCATCGTTTCTGTATGTTTCAATACCTCTGCAGTTGCTTCATCATATCCTTCTAATCCTTGAGTCCAATCTTCTCCAACTGACATGTTATGAAAGGTCACAGCATCCAAATTATCACTGCAAAGGTAAATATAATATTGCTCCATTATTCGCAAATCTTTTTTCAGAGATTCACTTTTTACTTCATAAGCATATAATACTTGTATGTATATACCATTGAGAATATCCTCTCCATTAGGAGTATAAATTGGAATATCGCCTGTTCCACCATAATAATTATCAAAATCTGTTGTATAAAGTCCTTTGGTATAATGCGATTTCCCTATTGAGTTCCAAGTTTTTCCATCCCGGGAAGTTCTGATAATCAGTGCACCTGTTTTTACCTGGCCTGTATACGTGTCTTTAATTTTTTCTGAATCTTTTTTTCCATAATCGTCAGATACAATTTGCCAGTTGCCACTCATTGTATTACTAATAATCGTATCAATTTTAAAAATATCGGAAAAGGAATCATTGTTACCCGCTAATATCGATGGGTCGCAACCATGGCAGTTTGTACCTGTCTCTATTAGTTGTGGGGTCAATCTTTGATATGATTTTAAATCGTTCAGCCGCAAAAATATATAGACACCTTCATTAGAAATACCATATTTGGAAGAAACATTTGTAAAAGGTTTATCCCCTAATTGTCCGATTACTAATGATGTACGTGGACCTGGGCCATTTTCTGTACTGGCATTGGTTGTATAGCCATCCTTTTTTATATGAGTATAAACTTCAGGACTCAGAGAATCAGTCAAACTCAGTCCTCTTTCTACCGTTATTACCTGGGAATATTTTGTCCCTATTGGATTAGTAATAACAATTGAGTATTCACCGGATGCGGTAAAAGTACTCAGAGAACCAACAGCCTCAGGATCATTATTATTAAATGTAACCATTACTTCATCTGTTGATCCATTTTTATTTATAAGAAAACCTGCCTGCGATTTATCACCGGAATTTAGATGTTTACTGGTAACAATGTCCCGGATAACAACAGGATTTCCATCGTAAAAAACAAAAAATTTATAGTATTCCATACAATATCTATATGCCATCTTTGGCGTTTTTATCCATAGTAATCCCGTATCTTCCCCAACTTTTCTTTCGATTTTATAAGCAACAGTTACTTCATAATAAGTACCCTTAAGCAAATCCTCATAAGGAATTGTGTATAAATTTGTTCTGTCGATTCTCTTGTTAGAAAAGAAATTTGTGATTGGTTCTATCGCATGATTCCAATGAACGTTATCATATGACTTCCGTATAATCAAAGCCCCATCTTGAATTTTTTTCTTGAGATTAATATTATTTACGACTTTACCACCATCTGATGTAATATTCCATTTTTCAGTTCCATTTGACTTGAAATTTCCTTCAAAACCATATTGGATTGTCAAATCCCTGATTGAAGAATAAGCATCAATATCATTATTCCATTTATTAATTGTTCCTTTAGAATTGTCAAGTTTAACAGGTCCAATATTTGCGCGTCCATACGACATTTTTTCAACAACACTTGTTTTTGATTTATAGGAAGTATCATTTTCGGTTTGATATGATACACATTCCAAAGTAATGCTATTTCCGATTACATTCCGAAATGAACATATAACAAAAAATAAAAGAATTATGAAAATTTTTATATCATGATTACTTAGGTTTAATTTTGAGAAATTGAGTTTTATTTTTTTGAAGAGTATGATTGTATTCATAATTCATCTTTTCCTTTGGATCTGTGAGTTAACTGCTTTTGAAAAGGCGTAAATTTCATTGTAAATTATAAATAATTATAAATGATATTATCAGTTCGCATTTTATTATTTTGTTATTGTCTTTTTCGAATTATATAACGGGAAATCATATATCCGGTTTTTATAATTCAATCAGTTTGTTAACCAGTTTCGGATATTCACTTACAGGAAATTATGTGACCGGAATAGAGGGATGATCTTTCTTTGATATTGAAAGCTTTTAGAATTGATATTCCTCCGAAGTTTTATCGACGGGCAGATTTAAAATTCACTGAAATGGGAACAAAGATTTTTATGCAGGACTATAATGGTTGGCACATAAATTTACACACATTCTTCATTTTTTTGTCGTAAAAAGGGGCCTAATCGGTCTTTATTCATGTTTTAAGAGTGGCAAACGAGCTATACCACATAATTGAACATTTGTCAACCGCCAATATTGGCGGTTTTCTTTTTTAAATTTTCGGTGTAGACTATGTTTAACAATGACACCCCGGGGACTGGACCCGAAGGGGCCTGGACCCGCCAGAGGACCTTCCCCCGTAGTCAAATCAAAGGAAAGGAGACAAACCGCCATGTCCGATTTATCGAGAAAATTCATGAAAAAAAATGCTTTGCTCGATTTATACGCAGGCTGTGTTACACCATGGGATCGTAACATTCTATCCGATAT
>CACYHU010000096.1 GCA_902774215.1 uncultured Chloroflexota bacterium | reverse complement strand
GCATGAAGCGGTGCAGCTGCGGAATTATATCCACAAGCAGGATCCGGCAGCCTTTATGATCATTACCTCCAGTACGGAGATTATCGGAAAAGGATTCAGAGGCGTAAATTAATAAAAGAGGGTGTCTCAAAATACTATGAGGCACCCTCATTATCAGTAAAGAGTATATTGATATAGTTTCATGGTAGCGCACAGCTTGTTATTTGCCTGTGAAACAGCTCCATTTAATCTGACAACTTCATGTTTCAATGCTGTGTTGCTTCCAAGAGCATAATGAGCATTAAGTGTAGTATTCGTTTTTGAACTGACATTCTTTTGATAAATAATATTTTTATCAGTCGTTCCCGAAATAGCGCTTTGCTCCACTAAATAAATCTGATGTGTGTAATATGTTGAACTTCCGTATGTTACATCAAAATTGACGTACATATTTTTGAAAATTTTATCAGTATTGCAATAGCTTATTCTGAATAATCCATATGTGGCTTCAGTGCCGGTATAAACTCTGCCCTGTAAGTATGTAGAATAATTTGTATGGTTTGCATTGTCCACGGAGGCTACAGTTGCGTTGGGATGTATAGTACCGCTAATGTATACATGGAGTGATATTGGATAGAATACGTTATTTACAAAATCGTACATTCCCGGGAGATTCATTGCGGTTTGTTTACATGGGATCATATAGCGCACTAATGTTCCGTTGTCCCATATCTTACATGAATATATTTTACAGGCAGATTTGGCTGAAGCAGTTTTGGCGGTATTACAGGCGAATAAATAAATCGGGTATGTTCCATTTATTGTTGCGGCTGTATTTGTAATTGTTATAGTTGAACTGCCTTTTATCTTCAGTATATTTTTGTTTTGATCTACAGTAATTTTTCCAGTCATTGCTGATCCCTGCGTAATTTGGCTGGAGCCAAAATCAAAACGATATCCGGAATTCTGAATATATACGCAAGCTATGGAGTCGCTTCCTCCGGTTGATGATCTTGAACCGTATAAGAATTGATTGGAAGTTCCTCCATCTGGGAATTCAGCTTCTATTCGTACTCTAGTATTATTATTGGGGATGAATCTTGTGTTCAGCCATTTAGTGCCATCTGATTCTAGATATGGCAGGTTTGTATAACCGGATGGTAATGGTGGAACATTTTCGCCAAAAATCAATCTGGCGATTCCATTTTGGTCCCCGATATATCCCTTATCGATATGCTGCGCCAAATTGTTGCTGTTGCCGAAATATATTTTCAGTAATTCTTTCGCAGTCCCGGAAGGGCTGATATAGCTTTTACCCATTTATGCCTCCTCTTCTTGTACAGGAGTTTCTTCTTCGTAGTAGAAGTAGAGATGCCCAGAAGGCAGGGATGATACACCTTCATTCAGATCAATATTGCCAACTGTATATTGGTATTTTCCGGTAAGTAATACTTTGACATATCCGACTGAACCGGAGGCTTTTGCTGTCAGCGCAATGCCGATCGTCGCAAATGAACCTGAATGGGCTACACCAGCTGAAGTCGATACGCAGATCTTATCCCCGACCAGGACGGCATCAGAAGTGCAGAGAACGTTGCAAATGCAATTGGGATAAGCATAGCAGTCCATATCAGATCCAGTGACAATATCGTCAGAGGAAATGAAAAGAGGTGTTCCGTCTGAAGCGATTGCCTTCCTGATTTCCAGTTCACCTCCATTCTCATCAAAGGTGACTACGGTACCTGTCAGGATGGTAGAGCCAGAGTTGTTTTTGAGTGTGACAAGAGCAGATCCTCCACCGCCACCACCGTTTCCCCATTTCAGCCCTGTTTGGGAAGTAGGATCGGACATCAGGACTTTATCGGAAACATTTGATGCTCCGAATCGGACTGGCGCTCCTTCATCAGTAAAGGTGATAAGATCTCCTTTCATCTGTCCGATAGATTTAGGTATTTTTTCGTAGTCATCGATGGGAGAAACTACCGGTCGACTGTCTTAGAGAATAGTTGGGGATTATTTATATGGCCGGCAGTCCTTTGTTTTCTCCATATCCGATTAATCATGAAAAAACAGGACATTGGCAGATCAAAGCAGGACATTGAATTTTTAAAACAGGACATTGAAATACTCGATGAATTCCCAGAAAGGATAAATATTTTATACCCATTAGGGTATATTCTTATCGAACACTTCACAAAAAGGTTCCAAGTTAAATCAAACCAGTTTCAACGAATAAAAAAGAGTTTAAAATAATTGCATAACATATGCCTTGCGGTTGCATTACTGATAATCGGTTGTCTCCTGTATAAGGAAACAATATCCATTAAACAGGTCGCGGGGATTATAGTTTGCGGTATCGGATTATTTTTACTCAACGGATAAAACTTCAAATTCCCGTTTGTGGAGATAAGGATGGATAATTATTCTTATATCACGTTAAGAGAAAAACCTGATCTAAAAGAAACCGCTGCAAATTGGTTTCATGGCAAATTCAGTGTCCCGACCGAAGCATATCTGAAATGCATGGAAGAATATCTTTCAGAAAAAACGGAGTATGGGTGGTATCTTTGTTTGGCAGGCGATAAAATTATCGGCGGTATGGGTGTCATTGAAAATGACTTCCATGACCGAAAGGATCTGTTTCCAAATGTCTGTGCGGTCTATACTGAACCGGAGTATCGCTGCAAAGGTATTGCCGGTCGGTTATTAAAAATGGTCATTGAGGATCTGCGGATCAAAGGTATTTCACCGGTCTATCTGGTTACTGACCACACAGGATTTTATGAGAGATATGGATGGGAATACCTTTGTATGGTTCAGGGTGATGGTGAACAGGAAATATCTCGGTTGTATATACATCACTAAATTCGTATTTGTGGGGATAATGACTATGAAAATTGATGTCACGCTAAAAATCACACCTAAGATGGCTGCGGATGCACAGGGAAATGAGAAGAAGGTCCTTGTTGGACATCTCGGCACACATTTTGATGTGATGAATAAAGAATTTCCTCTTGAATATACCGAGCGAAAAGCAATTGTATTTGATGTTACCGGGATAACCGAAAGAGATATTGATATATCAGATATCGATGCAGATAAAGTGGAAGGGAATATGTTCATTGCATTTTATACAGGATTCATTGAAAAAGAAGGCTATGGCACACCGCGATATTTCCGGGAACATCCGCAGCTTTCGAATGAACTGATTGATTTTTTGCTGCAAAAGAATATTTCCATCATCGGCGTGGATTTTGCCGGTGTTCGCCGCGGTAAAGAGCATACTCCGAAATATCAGTACTGTGCTGACAGGGGAGTTTTTATTATCGAAAATTTATGCAATTTGAAAGAAATATTGAATGCTGGCGGACAGTTTATTGCTCAGAGTTATCCAATGAACTATGAGGAGACGACCGGTTTACCCTGCAGAGTGGTTGCAGAATTATAAATCGTAATATTGCGCCCTTTGACGAGCACAGGCTGCATAAGACGCTCTTTGAGATCAGGTTTTTTTCAGAATGACAGACGCTCGTTTTGTATTCTTGCTGACGCCTTCTGAATAGTTGCGAAAAAAGTTTTAGATGGAAAAGCCCACGTATACACTAATTGATTATGTAAAATGGATCGGGGATTTTACTTTTGAAGAGTTTCCCTTTTGTGAAACGGACGCACTGGTTTTATGCGATGTGATATATTTTGATATTTTTAATGGTACCAATGCCACGGAAAAATCACTTGCGGAACTGATTCACAAAGCCCCGGTAGAAAAATCCGATATTGTTAAATGTCTCGGAGGCGGTGTTAAAAGACATGTCTCATTTATCAGGGCAGTTGAGAGCTCAAAACGGTTTGGAACAATATCACTTCAGGATTATTCGGAAACACTCGATTTTTCTAACTCGATTCAGTTTGCAGCAGCAGCTTTTTCATATAAATCGATCTGGAATTTCATTGCCTTTCGCGGAACAGATGACACGATTCCCGGCTGGAAGGAAGATTTTATGATCTCATTTACCAAAACTAATGCGCAAAAACTGGCTTTGGATTTTGCAGTAAAAAATATAAAATCAGATGTTTCCAATTATCTTGGCGGACATTCAAAAGGCGGAAATTTAGCAATGTATGCAGCAGCATTATTGCCGGAGGAATTACTGAAAAACGTTGCTCATATCTATGATTTGGATGGTCCCGGTTTTTGTGATGAGATTTTTGATCTGTCTGCATTGGATCGGATCCGGGCAAAAACAACTTGTGTCATTCCTGAATTTTCTGTGATCGGGAAACTGTTCTCACCGGAATTTCCTGATACCAGGATCGTAGCTTCAGATGAAACCTCTGTCATGCAGCATGAGCTGCTTTCATGGGGTGTAAAGGGAAAAGAATTGGATACGGTTCCCGAAAACGATCCGCGTTCAAAAAACATTAATCGCATCATAGATGAATGGGTGGAAAATATTCCTCTTGATGACAGAAAAACTTTCGTCAACGAATTGTTTGACGCATTAGCTTCAAACAAGGCCAGAACCATGACCGATATCATGAAAAATGGCCCGGACGGATTTGAGGAGATCCTGCTGCAGGTTGTTGGCAGCAGCCCTGTTACAAAAAAGACAGCGGCAAAACTTCCGGAACAAGCCCTGTTCGGAGATATTTTCAAAAATCTAAAAATTACGGGATTTTGGAACGCGCTCTCCCGGTTTGGCATCGTTCAATCAGTGATAATGGTCATTGCAGGATTGATGTTTATTTTCGCATCTGATAATATACTGAATGTCGCTTCAATGATGTTGATCACAGGACTGGCGCTGACGCAGCTTGGACTTACATTCAAAAGATTTCGGGAAAGTCATTGGAAATTTACAATGGTCCGGGATCGGTTTCATCTGAGTATCATCATGATCGTTCTGAGTATTTTTATGCTCATAAAAGAACAGGCAATGTTTTTATTCGGCAGCATCATTTTTGCTAATGCAGCCTTTATTATAGCGGTTCATTCCGGTACGAAAGCCGCAGACAAGAAGAATCCGGTTCATCTTCGTATTTTGACCGGTGCAGAATCTGTTCTCTGCTTAATATATGGCGTCAGCTTTTTGATAATTCCGCCTTCTGCTGTTTTCGGTTATTCAATCAGTATCGGGAATACCCTGATAGCTGACGCGCTTATCCGCTTATTGTTTGCGATATATGATTTTCTGAGAAGAAATAAATGAAACTGAAAGATGCAATCAGGTTACAGTTCATGCACATGTTAAAACGGAATGACTCAATAAATGTTCAAAAAATCAGGATCGGGCGGGTCTCAACACTGATTCTAGGACCTGTGCACATCTCTCCGATTCGTGTCGGTCTCCTGTGGATACACGGCGGTGGATATATGTCCGGCATGAAGGAAATGGTGTATTACAGCCGAGGGGCTGATATACTGAGAAAGTATGGAGTGATCGTTGTTTCTCCGGGCTACCGTCTGTCATGGCAGAAACCCTATCCCGCTGCTGTTGAGGATTGTTTTGCCGTTCTATAATACATGGATGAGCATAAGGAACCTCTAAAAACTATGAAAGGAAGGACATCTGTGAGATAATAAAAGAGTAAGGACACAGGAGGGAAAATGGGACAACTCAGTTTCTTTGATGAAGAAAATCGGATGGCAAAAATCAGCAAGTTAGGAGATCCACTTGAAAGACTGGACAAAGTGATTGACTGGAAAAAATTCGTACCGTTGCTGAATAAAGCCATGAAGAAAGAGAAGAAAGAAACAGGACGTCCTCATTATCCGTACCTGATGATGTTCAAAATCCTCATAGTGCAGCGGTTATATAATTTATCGGATGAACAGATGGAATTTCAGCTAAATGATCGGCGAACCTTTTCGCGGTTTGTGGGGCTGGAAGCGGGGAACAGCAAACCGGATGCGAAGACGATATGGTTGTTTCGGGACACACTTACCAAGAGTGGCAAAATAGACAAGATATTCGACAAATTCAACGAGCAATTAGAAAAAGAACACATCATCACCCGGAGAGGAAGCATAGTAGACGCGACATTTGTCGAGGCGCCAATACTACATAACACACCGGATGAGAATAAGAAAATCAAGGAGGGCCAAACTCCTGAGTCTTGGGAAGAGGCTGAAAAAGCACATAAAAAAAGCCAAAAAGATGTGGATGCACGCTGGACAAAAAAAGGGGATGATACATATTATGGCTATAAAGACCACGTCAAAGTGGACGCAGAATCCAAAATAATCATTTCATACGAGACAACACCGGCGAATGTACATGATAGTCGGGTGTTTTTGTCTCTCTTGGACAATAAGGACAGGAAAGTATATGCAGACAGTGCTTATTGGTCAAAAGAGATAGAGAAATTACTGCCGGAACTCTGTGAATGCCAAGTTCATGAAAAAGGCAGTCGCTATGTTAAACTGACGGAATTGCAACAATTGTCAAATCGGATGAAATCAAAAATACGTGTCCGGGTTGAACATGTATTTGGGTTTATGACGAATTCGATGCACGGCTTAACACTTCGAAGCATCGGTTTGGCAAGAGCAAAATTCAATGTGGCACTCACAAATTTGGTCTATAATATGTGCCGTTATGAAACGATTAAAAGATATGCTGAATAATCGTAGGACTATTGCGTCTGTTTTGGAGAAATTGATATAAACTGAAAGGAATTATCGATGAAAAGCACGTGAAAATATGAGAATAAGTCATAAATTTTGAATTTTTTCATCATATTTTCAAGCAAAAGCTACTTTTTCGAGGTTCCCCTGAATATTACGAGCGCATGGTAGCTGCATATGTTATCGGCTTTTCCATTACAAAGGAAGATCTCGCAGCCTGCCCATATCTGAAGTTCGCATCAGGCGAAAACGACACCGGTGTTATCGTGAGTTGGAATACCGAAGGTCCAAAGAACGCAGAGGAAAACGCCCAAAATGTTGTGGTACTGCCGAATGGTATCAGTATCAACCCACTTAACTGGAAGCTCGACGAAACATACGCTCCGGCAAGTGAAAATCTTGGTTCGCTTGTACATAACGAGAAAACCGGGGAATTGGAGATTGCCGACATTGGGGCGGACGCACAGGTGAATCCTGCTCGCGGCGTTGTTGTTACGAACGCCAAAGCCGAAAAGCTCTCCGAGGAGCTTATTGCAATTGCCGCTGAATTCTTCGGACCGGATGGCCGCCACGCTAACGACTACACGTTCTACTACAACAACATCAAAGATAACGTGGCAAAACGCATTGCGACTTATTTGTCAAATCATTAATAACCGATATGCAGTGAAGTACATCAGCATCTATCAAATAATTGTTAAAACCCACTGATTATGGTGTCTTCGGGAAGGGACTCTCCAATTGCGAAGGAACCGTTCCCGAAGACACGGTGGTAATAATCAACTTTTTCCTAATAATTCGCAAAGCGCTGATCCCGTTCGAGTGCTGTCATCTGAGCCATTTCCTCTTCCGTCAGTTCAAAATTCCAGACGTCATAATCCTCGATGATATGCTGCTCGTTCGATGAGCCCGGTTGGGACTCGAACCCACAACCTAAGTGATATGGGTTTCAGCCTCACCGAAGGGACTCTCCCGAGGAAATGCCCCACGGAGATTAATCAAATTCTCGAATTCGTGAATTTGATACCACAATACCTTCAGAAAGGCTGGATATTATAACGATGGGTAATCGCTCGAACCCGGTTGTAATACAGTATTGTCATCATATGCATTTGATTCGAATCAGTTAAGGTTCGATCGGTATTATCATTAGAACGAACCTTTTCGGAGGAGATATGTTTCATATTCTGGTTGTTGATGATGATAAAAATACCCGAAGATACCTGAAAGCTGTGCTGGAAGCGGAGAATTATTCGGTGACCCTGGCTGAAAGTGGAAAAGCCGCGCTGGATGTGATGTCCCGGGAGTACATCGACCTGATCATCCTGGATATCATGATGCCCGAAATGGACGGATACGAATTCACGAATATTCTTCGTGAAGGCAACAGCGACCTGCCGATCCTGATGGTCACGGCCAAACAGCTGCCGGCTGATAAACATAAAGGCTTTCTGGTCGGCACGGATGATTACCTGACGAAACCAATCGACGAGACGGAAATGCTGCTGCGGATCCGAGCACTGCTGCGCCGAGCCAAGATCGTCAGTGAACGGAAAATCGTGATTGGCGATATAACGCTGGATTATGACAGCATGACAGTCACCGGTCATGGAACGACGCAGGGACTGCCGCAGAAGGAATTTCTGCTGCTTTACAAGCTGCTATCCTATCCGGGAAAGATCTTTACCCGCATTCAGCTGATGGACGAGATCTGGGGTGCAGACAGCGAAACCGGCTGGGAAACGGTGACCGTCCATATCGGCAGACTGCGGAAACGGTTTGAGGGCTGGGAAGAGTTCGAGATCGTTTCTGTCCGGGGACTGGGATATAAAGCAGTCCGGAAAACGGTGTAAGGTGATTTTTGAAGAGGTGCTGCGATGAAGCCGGTTACTGAAGAACAAAAAGAGCGGTTTTCCCTGACGATCCTGTTTTCAGTGATCGTTCTGGTGTTTCTTATTCTAACGACGATCATTGTCAGTATTATCCTGTCCGTCATGGTATACCGGGGAAAGCTGGAGATCGGTGACATCAAACTGAGCGCGGGCAGATTCATTCTGGACATGCTGCTGTGGAGCACCGGGATCGGTGCCCTTATTACGCTGCTGACCATGCGCTATCCGCTGAAACCGGTGAACCGGTTCCTGAATGTTCTGGACCGCCTCGCTCACGGTGATTTTTCTGCCCGATTGTCGTTCACAGGTCCTTTCAGCTCTGTTCCGGCGGTCAAAGAGGTGGCGGACGGCGTGAATCTGATGGCTGCCGAGCTGGAACAGACAGAGATCCTGCGGGAAGATTTCATCAACAATTTTTCCCATGAATTCAAGACCCCAATCGTTTCCATCGCCGGCTTTGCCAAAATGCTGAAGCATGGGGACCTCACTGAGGAACAGCAGCGGGAATATCTGGATATCATTGAGGAGGAATCACTGCGTCTGGCGCAAATGTCCACCAACGTTCTGAACCTGACGCGAGTGGAGAACCAATCCATTCTCACCGATGTTCAGACCTTCAATCTCTCAGAACAGATCCGGACCTGCGTCCTGGTGTTGGAAGAAAAATGGACGCGGAAAAACATCGAGATCAAGCTGCCTGAAGAGGAGTATATGATCAGCGGCAGTCCGGAACTGCTGAAACAGGTCTGGATCAACCTGCTGGACAACGCCATCAAATTCTCCGCGGACTACAGCCCCGTTGAAGTAAAGATCCGGCAGAATGAGGATGGGACCACCGTCAAAATCTCCAACTTCTGCGAAGATATCCCCGCGGAAAAGCTGTCGAAATTATTCAACAAATTTTATCAGGCTGATGAATCTCACGCTGCGGAGGGCAGCGGTGTGGGTCTGGCTGTTGTCCGAAAGGTGGTCTCCCTACATAACGGAACCGTGACGGTGACCTCCCAAAACGGAAAAACGACCTTCGGCGTCAGTCTGCCGCTGATATGACAATAATAGCAGCAGATTCATACACGGCAGCAAATCTATCTCAATATCAATGGCGGATTGCTGAGCAGCATTTGGCATTTTCTTTATATGCAATCCACGTTTGTTTCCGCTCACGTTTAAAATCACATTTTGTGATTTTAGAGATTTCGGAAGCTCTTCAGGATGTAATTTGAACATAAAGTCTTCGGGAAATCTGTCTTCATTGCGCTTGACTTGTTGGTTAAACGCACTGACTGTATATCCGTAAATTTCCGCGAGATCAAAGTCCATCATCACCTGTTGTCCCCGTATAGTATAGATCTTATTTCGCAGCGATTGTTCGTCAACGATCATGATTTCATTCTTTGTTTCCGGCATAGTTCCATTCCTCAGGACAGCAGCTTCTGTTTTTCAGAGCAAACATGGTTTTTCTTCTCAATACTATACCGTATATTGGCTCTTCCTGCCAATTCTGAAAAATGAAAACAGCGCTTCATCTTGGTGACGAAGCGCTGCATTCGAAAAAGTAATATTTATTCCAATTTTACAGCGGCAGATCCTTCCGGCGGAAGTGGATCCCGCCGATGATGTAGCAGATCAGTCCGAAGGCGGCAAGGATGCCGAATTTCACCAGATAACCGGCGGTGCCATCCAGGATCGAGATCGGATCAAACAGGGTGATCAGGGAGACATAGTTGAAATAATTCAGCTTGTCCATGCGGATGATCGACGGCAGGATCGGCGAACCGAACAGCCCCAGCATTGTTGCCACCAGGAAGAACATGGAAAGTCCGCCGCCCAAGGCCATGGCATGTTTGCTGCGGTCGAACCAGCAGGATGTCAGGAAACAGAACCCGCTCATGGCGAACATCACCAGAAAAGCGCCCAGATTCAGCAGCAGCAGTTTCTGCGTATCCAGCCCGGTTTTCACGTTCACCGTGTTCAGGCAGATAATGCTGGTCACGGTCGTGCAGGCGAACATCAGCAGCAGCGAACCGGCAAGATAGAGTGCCTGCGTAAAGGTAACTGTCCGGCGTTTTGTTGAAGTAGACAGCACATAAGCCATTGATCCGCTGTCAACCTGCCCGGCGATCAGCGCATTGGAGGTCATGATCATGTAGATGATCGGCAGCAGCAACCCGGCCATCTTATAAAAGATGGAACCGACCAGGATCCCATAAAGATCCATCTGCCCGACTTCTTCCAGCGCACCGGAGACTTCTTCCGGCAGTGTCGCCAACATGCTTCCGGCAGCATCCCTGCGGACTTCTGCATGGACATCCTCAGCGGTCTGACCTTCTTTCAGATTTTCCATCCGATAATCCAGATCGGCTTTGTAGTTCACCATGGCGCTCATGGCGATGCCTTTGACATTCTCGTAATCGGTATAGCCGAATTCATCATACTGTTCCCGGGTGACGCTGTAATCCGTCAGCAGATCCATAATCTTTTCGACAAATTCATCTTTGACCAGATTCCCGGCGAGAAACGGGGCGACCTGTTTAATGACATATTCGTCCCGCTCGCCCGCATGAGCGCTGCTGCTGATATCAGCCAGCAGATCCGTATAGTGCAGCGGTGTTTCCCCAAGTTCTTCGTAGAATTCATCGAACATGAAGCTCCCGTCCTCCTGCATGGGATTCAGCGTATAGAAGATGATGCCCTTGATCTCATCGGCTTCTTCAGATCCATCCTCACAGCCCTTTTCCGCGATCAGTTCCGGATAATAGCTGTCCTGAAGCTCGGCTGCTGCATTGGCATATGCCGCGGCACTGGCCATCTGAATCGCCTGCTCCTGCGGTGTTCCGGACATCACCAGGCTCATTGCTGCGGTCTGAACTTCATCCAGAAAGACTTCGTCAAAATGGATCAATGCGTCATCCGCAATTTCATACCAATCCAAAGCCCGTTCCTGGATCGCGGATTTCAGTTCGCTTTCAATGATCGTATTCTCGATCGCTTCTTTGGTCTCACTCACGTCTCCTCTGCCGGAGATCAGCATCACTACACTGAGCATAAAGCATACGGCCAGGGTAATGATCAGCCACATCGTGCCGTTCGCTTTACAGGATTGTTTAAATAAACTTTTTGAAAACATGTTATTCGTCCTCCTCTTCTCTGCCTAATTTTTCATGAAAGTATTTTTCAAGGTTATATTTGACTTCCGATACAAAACGTACATCCATTCCTTTCAATGTCAAAAACAAATCGTTCAGACGGTCTCCGGAAAGCGATACCGTGACCTGCTGATATTTCGGCTGGTCGCGAACGATTTCGAATCCAAGTGTTTTGAATTTCTCATAATCCGTCCCGTCATTGAATTCGATCTTATAATCCCGCGTTTCCGGATGACGTATTTTTTCCATATCCGCAATACTGACGAGCCTGCCGTTGCTGATCAGTGCGACCCGGTCGCAGGTGGTTTCAAGTTCCTCGAACATATGGCTGCTCATAAAGATCGTCTTCCCTTTTTCATGTTCCGCACGGATGATCTCCAGAAAAGCATCCCGCATCAGCGGATCCAGCCCCGTTGTCGGTTCATCCAGAATAATGATGGCAGGATCCGCCATCAGCGCGGCAACGATTGCTGTCTTTTGCTTCATTCCTTTGCTCATTCGCCGCAGCAATGCACCGGGGTCCAGCTGCAGATGTTCGATCAATTCCTGCGCATAAGACAAGTCTTTCAGATTCAGGAAATCTGCCTGGCTTTTCAGGAATATCGTCCCGGTGGAAAGATCCGGAAAAGCGATCTCGCCCGGAACATAACCGATTTCCCGTACATATTCGCTGGAATGCTGCCAGGCCTCCAGCCCGTTCACACAGGCAGCGCCTTTTGTGGGTTGGATAAAGCCCATAATATGACGGATCGTCGTCGTTTTCCCACTGCCGTTGGTACCAGCAAATCCGACCATCTCGCCCCGGGCAATGTCAAGATCAATATCGAAGATCCCTCTGCCGCTGCCATAATCCTTTGTCAGTTTTTTGATTTCAATCACGTTATTCATTTCTGGAACACTCCTCCAAAGTTCTTGTCTTCCTTGTAATATTTCATGAAATAGTCTTCCAGTGTTTCTTTCTGATGTTCGAACCCGGAAACCGAATAGGCGGACAGAACGTCGATGATCTGATTGATATATTGATCATCGGTCAGGATCACCACGGTATTCTCAGCGGGATCAGTCTCCGATATCTGCATCACATCACTGTTTTGATTTTCGATCAGGAACCGGGTCATCTGTTCAGGTGTGTCGAAGGTCAGACGGTAGGCTTTTTGGGTAGCGTGCCGCAGGTCATCCGCAATAAAATCCGAAACGATCCTTCCATCCTTGATGATCGCGATCCGGTCGCAGGTCGCGTCAACTTCCGAAAAGATATGAGATGAAAGCAGGATGGTTTTGCCCCGTTTTTTCTCATTGCGGATATATTCGATAAAGACCTCCTGCATGACCGGATCCAGACCGCTGGTCGGTTCATCCAGGATCAGCACATCCGGGTCGCTCATAAATGCCGAAACAACCGCCAGTTTTCGTTTGACACCCAGACTCATTCGTTTTGTTTCACCGGAGGGATCCAGTTCAAACAGGTCGATCAGTTCATTCAGCTTTTGATCGTCTTTCATACAATGCATATGCTGCATCATGTGCAGAAATTCCCAACCGGTCAGCCCTGCCGGAAGTGCGATCTCTCCCGGAATATAGCCGACCCGGCGCAGAATTTTGTCATAACTGCTGAAGGATTCCATCCCATATATCCGTGTCTCACCGCTGTCCGGTTTGGAGAAACCCATCAAATGCCGGATCGTTGTAGATTTTCCTGCTCCGTTTGGTCCCAGAAACCCGAATACTTCCCCTTCCCCGACATGAAAAGAGACATCAAAGACACCTCTTCCGGATCCGTAATCCTTTGTCAGATTTTCAACTTCAATTACATTCATTGCTCGTTATTCCTTTCTTTATCTAAATTCCTTTTTTCTCAACAAAGACCATGTTGTTGTAAATCTCCTCCATGCGTTCGTCGTCAAAATGCTCATCCAGCTGTTCTCCGATCGGAGTTATTGCCGGCAGATCATACTGGCGGTCCCGCCAGCGGACCAGCGCTCCGGCAGAGACCAGCAGGTCGACTGACATCAGAATGGACAGCATCACACAAAGTCCCTTGACCGGCCAATCCTCTGTCAGATCAAATAACCGGTTGACAACCGGCACACACAGCAGGGAAAACGCCACACCGAGCAATCCCCACATCAGCGTCATGGAAAGGCAGATGCGTCCGTTGATATTCAGGAGCCTGTCACTGTAATCCCAGGAGACGGAACCAAAGACGAGTTCCTGTCCCCAGCTTCCCAGATATTCCACAGCCGCACCGATCAGGGCATAGAGCAGAAACTGCGCCCAAATCGGCAGATCACTCGCCTGACCGGAGATCCAGTACAAAGCAGCCGCACCGAACCCGTAAATGATGCAGAAAGGCCCCCAAACGGTCCCAAATCCCTTCTAAAAGAAATCCCAGCACACTGCCGGCAAAAAACAGAAAAAACATTTCCGGATAATTCGCTTTATTTTCCATCATTGCTCCTCCTTCTTCAAATCTTTTTTCAAAACCTTCTCCAGTATAGGCTCTGAAAATAAATTGAAAAGAAACTTTCAAAATTCAAAAAAGTTTCTTTTCAGTTTAGTAACGGGGATTATGCTGAAAATACCTTTCCGGATCCGATTGCATTTGAAGGCTGCGTAAGGACAGTTCGGTCATCGGATCCAGAATGAGTCAAACAATGTACAGATTTCCTGTGGGGATCTGAAAACGTTTTGGAGGAAAAATATGCAGAGTAAACTGGTGCATTCGGCTGAACGGGCAGCGTTCAAAAGCGTATTGGATGGTTTTATCCGGAAGGGTCAAAAGGAAGACGCATCGGAGATGGCAGAGTCACTGATCAGCCTGATCGAAAAGATCATGAAAGGGTCCTGGAGCGATGACAGCTTCGCCACCCTGCGCATGATCGCGGAGGATACGGATAACAAATGGGCACATTATGCCAACCGGCTAATCAAGAACACAGATCCGAAGATCCTTTCCTCTTTCCTGCTGAACGCAGCGTACGAAGGCGGGTTCCGCGGGTTCAAAACTTCGGAAGAAATGTCTGAAAAATACAAGTGCAACATTCCCTGGATCGTGTTGATGGACCCAACCTCAGCCTGCAACATGCACTGCACGGGATGCTGGGCAGCGGAATACGGTCACAAACAGAATCTGAGCTTCGAAGTGATGGACAAAGTGCTGACGGAAGGCAAAGAGCTCGGCATCCATGCCTGTCTTTTCACCGGCGGTGAGCCTTTGGTGCGGAAAAAGGATATTATCCGCCTGTGTGAAAAGCATCAGGATGTAGCTTTTCACGCTTTCACGAACGGGACGCTGATCGATGATGACTTCTGCAAAGAACTGCTGCGCGTCGGGAATTTCTTCGTCTCCGTCAGCATTGAGGGCTTCAAGGAAGCCAATGACGGACGCCGCGGTGAAGGGCATTTCGATGCCGCGATCCGGGCGATGGAGCTGATGAAATCCTATAAGATCCCCTTCGGCGTTTCGATCTGCTATACCAGCAAAAATTATCTGGACGTGACCAGCGATGAATTTCTGGACATGCTGATCGATAAAGGCTGTTACTTCGCCTGGTACTTCCACTATATGCCGGTGGGGATGAACGCCTCCACGGACCTACTGCTGAGCCCGGAACAGCGTGTTTACATGAAAGATCGTATCCGCTGGATCCGCGATGTGAAGGAAGGCAAGGAGCTGTTCGCCATTGATTTTCAGAATGACGGGGAATTCTGCAGCGGCTGCATTGCCGGAGGCAAGCGTTATTGTCACATCAATGCCGCCGGTGATGTGGAACCCTGCGTCTTCATCCACTATTCCAGTGCGAATATCAATGAAAAGAGCCTGCTCGAGTGCCTGCGTCAGCCGCTGTTCCTGAAATACTATGAGGCGCAGCCCTTCAACAAGAATATGCTGCGGCCCTGCCCGATGCTGGAGAATCCGGAATATCTACAGCAGATGGTCGCGGAAAGCGGAGCCAGATCCACCGATCTGGAAGCGCCGGAGAGCGCCGAACAACTTTGCGGAAAATGCGTCGAATATGCAAAAGCCTGGGCTCCTGTAGCTGATGAGATCTGGCAGGAGAGCCATCCGAATTAATCACCATTAGCGGAATTCGCTCATAAATCTCTATCTCTCTTTTAGCAGGCTGATCATCATACCGATCAGCCTGCATTTTTCAGTTGTTTTGTAAACTAAATCAATTGTGAGACTGCTGATCGGTAAGGTGCTGAACATATCATTTACTCTCTGTCTGCTTATTATTATATGTTTCTTTTAAATCTATTCACGCTGTTCGGTATAATATATCAGGAGATAAATATGATCTGCATTACAGGTGATACACACGGATTCAACGATATCGACAAAATAGCACTGAAAAAGACTCTGGCTTCGCTGACAGAGAATGATTATCTGCTGATCACGGGAGATTTCGGCGGAATCTGGGACGGCGGAACGCATGATGAGGATATTCTGGATTACTATTCCCGGAAACCTTATACAACCTTGTTCGCAGATGGTAACCATGAGAATTTCTATCTTCTGAACAGCTTTCCGGTCGAACAGTGGAACGGTGGAAAGATTCACAGAGTCACGGACAAAGTGTTTCATCTGATGCGCGGCCAAATCTTCAACATAGAGAACATGAGTATCTTTACTTTTGGAGGAGCGCTGAGCATTGATAAGGCATACCGTACTCTTGGTGAAAGCTGGTGGCCTGAAGAAGAGCCGTCAGAAGAAGAATGCATGAAAGCGATGGAGAACCTTGAAAAGCATGATTTTATTGTCGATTATATTGTTACCCATGCCGCTCCTGAATCCATAGTGAGAAACGAAATAAATGCCGCGCACAAGCTTCTTTGCCTTGACTGCTGCGCGGAAAAATTTCTGGATAAAGTGCTGGAAAGAGTGGTTTACAGACGCTGGTACTGCGGTCATTATCATTTTGATATGAACATCCCAAATCACAGGTTTTCAGTTCTGTATCAGCATGTTGTTGAAATGAGAAGCGGGGAAAGAGTAAAATAGGATGGTCGTATGAGCAGATACCGTTTTGCTGTCATTGGTTCAGGATGGCGAGCTCAATATTATGCCAGAGCAGCGAAAGCTCTTCCGGATCTTTTTGAACTTTGCGCAATGTATTGCAGGAGTGAGGAAAAGGCAGCAAAATTCCGCACCGAATACAGAATTCCTGCGGTAACTTCTGAGGAAGATTGTGCCGCAATGAACCCGGATTTCGTTGTAACAGCTGTAAGCAAAAATTCAGGACCGGATGTCGCAATGCGTTGGACAGATAAAGAATTTACTGTGTTATGCGAAACCCCCGCCGGTCTGGATCCGGAAACACTGAATAAACTATGGGCTCATCACATGCAGGGACAGAAACTGGTGATAGCCGAGCAGTATTTCCTTTATCCTTACTACAGTTCTCTTATCAGGCTTGTAAAGAGCGGCATCCTTGGCAGGATCAACTGTCTTAATATATCCTTGGCACATGAATATCATGGAGCAAGTCTTATAAGATATCTGCTTGGGATTCCTGTTGATATGACTTTTTCCGTTTCTGCAAAAACTTATGAATTTCCCGTGACCGAAACACGTACCCGCTATGAAGAATTCCAGGATGGAAGGATATCCAATAAGAGACGTACCGTTGCCACATTTGAATTCGAAAACGGACAGGCCGCATTTTATGATTTTGATTCTGAACAGTATCACTCAAAAATCAGGAAGAACTCATATAAAATTCAGGGAATAAGAGGCGAAATACTGGATGGCAAAGCAATTTACCTCGATCCTGAAAATAATGCTGTGGAGGCTGATCTTCAGATAGAGAAAAGACATATTGATCGGGATTTTATAAACCCGAATCCGGAATTTGCAGAGGAGATAACGGGAATATATTTTCAGGGGGAACAGATATACAAGCCGCCGTTCGGTCTTTGCGGATTATCACAGGATGAAACAGCAGTTGCTCAGCTTCTGAAAAATACTGCCGAATACGCAAAAGGAATTGCAGATTCACCTTATCCATTGAAAGAAGCGCTTCAGGACGCATATATGGCGATTTTGATGAAAAAATCCGAAGGTACCTGTAAATCAGTAAGCAGCAAACTGCAGAAATGGATGTAATTCTCACAAAGTTCCTTTTGTGGTTGATATAAAATGATTTAAGGTTTATTGACTTGTCAAAAACTACAAGAGGTATAATAATCTGTAGATTATGGCAAATTATTTTGATTATCTTGAATGGCGCGGGGATATTCCCTTTTCTGTTGATCCTTTTAATGAGGTCGACAATGTGATTTTATCTGAGCTTGCCTATATTAATTACGTTGGAATTGCAAATGATGAGAAAAAGGTAAAGCTTACGGATGCATGTGATGCCTACTTCAGCCACATCCCGGAGAATCAGACAGAGATTGAAAATCCAAATCTGCTTAAAGCAAAAATAATGAAGGAACTGGTTAAAAGTGTCCGGTTCAAGAATACCGAAGTCTGTTTTTATGTAAACGATTTCGATCCGGATCTTGACATACAATTTGCTGCCGTCACTTTTCTGCTGGATGATCAAAGTGCTTTTGTTGCTTTCCGCGGAACAGATCACAGCTTCACCGGACTTCATGACGCGCTGGATCTCAGTTACCTCCCTGAAACGGATAGTCAGCGCAAGGCGATTGATTATCTGAACACACTTAATAGACTTCCTAATTATCCGCTGCGTATTGGCGGTCATTCAAAAGGCGGAAATTTCGCTGTATACGGATCAGTATTTTGCGATCCGACAATTCGGGATCGTATCACAACAGTGTATTCAAACGATGGTCCCGGGTTTCGTGAAGAAATCATTAACTCTGAAGATTACTGCCGGATCCTTCCAAAAGTCCGAAAAATAATTCCTGAAGCCTCTGTCGTTGGCCGTCTGATGTACGATTCTTCCACACCTCTTGTCATTCATAGTACAGCAAAAGGAATTGGCCAACATCATACCTATACATGGAGTGTCGTCCGAAATCACTTTGAGTACACCGATATTTCTAAAATGGGTGAATTTCTTGACAAGTCAGTATCTGACTGGACTGACCATTTGGACAGCGACCTGCGGAAATCATTGATTGATTCTATTTTCACAGTTTTGGATAATACAGGTAAGGAATCCTTTCATGAAGTAAGCTCACAAAAGCGTAAATCTCTGGCAGCTGTTCTGACAGGCATCTATGATCTGCCTGACGAAAAACGTCAGGAACTCATTTCGATGATCAGAAAACTGATACACAGCAGTGCTCAGAATGCAAGAACAGAAATATTGCAGCTGATTGAAAAAACATTGGCTGAAAAGATTCCCAAGGGAAAGGACCGGGCGGAAAATTGATGCTGTTTCAGATCTGCTGTTTATCCGGGGGAAAAACGTTATGACACCTCTTTATGCAATCGTTTATTTTGAAGTCAATCTGTTTGCTGTGCTTCTGGCAGTTTTTATCAGATTCAAGACGCTGGGAATATCCAAAATGGTCTCACAGCGGAATTTTTCCATGGCAATCGATTCTGAATGCGTTTTTTTCTGTCAGATGCCGTCACTGTTCTGATCAATTGTCATGTTATTCCTTTCAGCGCCGCCGGTCTGATGGCAGCGAAAGAGATCTACTTTTTCTCCACAGCCCTGATGTGTTTTTTTAGGTTTATTTACTTTGAGCATTTGCAGGGATCACCCTTTATCCAGTTCAAAAAAAATGTTTACCTTTCCAGTGTGCTGATCTGGATCATGTTGATTTTGTTGTTCATCAATCATTTCAACGGAATGCTTTTTTATGTTGATCTGGAAGGCATATATCATCGCGATCCATTGTTTCTGGTCCAATACCTTCTTTCCTATGTTTACGTTTTTACTGCTTCCATTCATGCGATGCGCGGCATAAGGAAAGCTCAAAACGGCAGCAGACGGAGACTTATGGTCAATCTCGCCATTTTTCCTCTTGCCCCGGCAGCCGCGGGGATCCTGCAGTTTCTTTATCCGGAGATCCCGCTTGCCTGTGTGGCGCTTTCTTTTGAAACGCTGATCCTTTATCACACCTGGCTTGAAGAAATGATTTCAATCGACCCATTAACACACCTGAACAACCGTAAACAACTATCTCATACTTTCGATCAGTGGACACAACACGAAGAACAGACTCCGCTTTTTCTGCTGCTGATCGATGCAAACAAGTTCAAGCGTATAAATGACACCTACGGTCATATTCAGGGCGATGCTGCGCTTGAACGCATCGCGGAAGCTTTACGCCTCTCCTGCAAGGATCTGCATCGCCGTGCCAATATCGCGCGTTACGGCGGTGATGAATTTGTCATTCTCGTCTGGGAAGACAAGCCTGATACGATCGAAAAATTAACGACCGATATTCATAATAATCTTGCGGAACTGAATCGGAAAGCCAATTCTCCCTATGAACTGACGGTCAGCATCGGCATCGCAAAAGTTTCCAGGAATAAAGACTTGAAAGACTTAATCACAGAAGCGGATCATTCTCTCTACAATAATAAAAAAATAAACAGGGGCTTATGAATGAATATGAGCATAATTATGAAGAGAAGAACAAAAAACTGCCTGTATTTTGGCAGTTTTCTGTTCTTAGGAGTAATGATTTGTAATTGAAATTGTGTGCGTTTTTATCGTATCACGTATTGCATAGAAGAAGATCCCGGCGATGAAAAGCGCACCGACACTGATGAGCAGGTACTCGATTGAACCCTGCCCGGAGTCATCACCAAGAATTCCCTTGCGAATTTCCTCCATATAAAATCCTACTTTCTCAGGCGGGGAGCTCTTCTTTTCTCCCCGCCTCCTGCATAGTCTCTGTTTAGGAAGGCCATGCGCTGTTCAGGTCGCCCTGGTGCCCTTGCACGACATTCTTGATGAGTGTGAAAATAAGGAACCCGAGTACGACTGCGGCGACCGCAAGGATCATGTATTCAATTGACCCCTGACCATCCTGGTCGCCGAGAATTCCATCACGATAAATTGATTCGAGCATAAAAACAAGTCTGAACATCGAATCCAAGTAAGTCAATGGAACCCTTTTTGTCTCAGCAAAATGGGCTCCACTAACTCTGAGTCAATCAATCTCTATTTCAGTGGATTTCCGGTTTCAAAAACCTCATTCAATAAGTCCGGAATCTTTCAGTAAGAGTTCTATATCAGTACCTTTGACTCGTTTCAGTAATATCCGAAGCATTTCTTTTTCTTTAAGGTTTAGTTTTATTTCTGTGATCGGTTTTTTGTCGATACCGAAATAACAGGCAC
>CACYHU010000095.1 GCA_902774215.1 uncultured Chloroflexota bacterium | reverse complement strand
TCATCATCAATTGCCACGATTACATTGTTATTCGGATCAGGCAGGCTGCGGACAAGCTCGCACAGTTTCTTCTCGAAATCACTGTTGTCTTCCGGGTCACTGCTTTCAACAGGTATGAGCTCTATTCCTTTCATATTCGTCTGCAGTTTTGTCAGCGAAGAAGGAACCTGAGGACAGGCCAGCTTCATTTTTTCCGCGTTCAAACGCAGGTTTTTAATGCCGTAGAAGATATTGCCAGTAATGCATTTTGGATTCGTCAGATCCCGCATACAGTGAACATAATGTTCCTGTCCGATATCGATCGAATACGCGCTCGCGGAAGATTTCTGAAGAAGCGTTAGAAAATCAACTTTCAGATAATTCAGGAACTGTATGTCATCCGCAAGGATCAGCCCGTAAGGCTTGTAGCTTTTCCTCTTGATTGCCGGCATAAGTTTCGAGATGGCGTATCCCACCGTATAGAACCTTTCCTCTTCCATACGCCTGATGAACTCTTCAAAGACTTCCCAGACCTTTTCCCGCTGTTCTTCCGTGATGTTTTCACACTCCAGACGGGGAGTCGTCATATACTCTTCCTGTGTGAAAGCACCATAGTTCTCCGCCACGTACTCCCAATCATGCATGAGGTCCCACGACTCAAGCTCCAGGTCTTCCACAGATTCCGCAACATCCAGGAACATATCCAGAAGCTTTGCCGCAGTCTTCCATCAGGTGGTTCATGAGCCCGGTATAATCCAGAACATCTACCCGTTTCATCTGTTTCGGATCTGCCACGATCTGGAGATAGGACCTCATATCGGAAAGATAGTCCGGATTCGAGACAAGAAACAGGATGCGGTCGCGTTTCGAAACATATTCTTCCGCGTTGTTGATCGATCCGATCAATTCCGCGGTTTTACCCGAGCCGAATGTACCGGCAAGGAGACAATACTTACCATTTTCGCCCGAAATATGAGGAAAATTACTGTTATTGTAAGTGCTTTTGTAGTTTTTCCTGATATTACTCATTTCTCTTTCAAAAGCTTCATGTTCCTCATGATTTTGTTTCAGAATATTCAATTCGTGGAGCGCATCTTCAATCGTCAAACCGTCGCAAAGAAGCTTCAGATAAAACGCGCTGTTGGGAGTAACTGAGTCTTTCTGTGCTTCAAAGTCTTCCCTGGTAATCCAGCTTCGGACGATATCGAGCTCTTCCAGACCTGTCAGACCCTTCATCAGTTTCCGATCGCTGAATTTACTGAACAGATCCTTTCTCCGCGGTTCTGAATCGATAACCGGCTGTTCATCCTTTTCGGGTTCGCTCGCTTCAGCGGGAAACAGATCCGGCATCGCTTCTTCCAGCGGAGTGTAATCTGACGGATCTATGCTCATGCCGCTGACTGATTTTTTGTTTTTCTCAGCCCAATCATAGATAACATCATGAGGCCCGACCAACAGCAGCACATAAGTGCCGCTGGCAATTTTATTCATCAGGATACGGTATCTGCGGTCAACCCGCAGGGAATACATCCCTGCATAAGCCGGAAGTTTTTCCGGATGTCTGCTTTTCATGAGCTTGGATTCACGGAATTCAACCAGTGCATCCCGGATGTTGCCGCGGAACAGTTCCGGAAGATCGTTGTAGGAATCAATGAAGCTGTCACGGGTATAGACTTTATTCATTTTCAGCCTCCATTTTCCGGAAACAATCTATGAGTTCGCGGGGATCATCGATAATTACATAATCGAATCTCCGTTCGTAAAAATATCCTCTGCTGTATTTTTGCCGGCCATGAAGGTACGCGACTCCATCATCCATCCAGACAAAAAGAGCTTCCCCACCGACTTTGTTGAACTCTTTTATTCCGCGGAAATTCATTACCGGCGGCTTGATCCCGGCTTTTTTCATCATTTTCGCGGCGGCAAGCGCCTGGCTGTCATGTTTCAGGTGATCGATAATGGTATCCCAGTCCGGGTTTTCAAGCATTGCTTCATGTTCATCGTTATAAGCAGTAAGCTGGATCCGGTCAGACGGTTTTGTTTCTTCCGCTTCTATATTCTCCAGCATCAATTTCAGCCATTTTTCCTCGGATCTGCTCATATGCTCAAATCCGCCATGATTCGGCTCGATCATTATGTCAGATTGAAGTTTGCTTTCAAAATCAGAAAATAACGACTTGCTGTTCTGATCCTGAAGGGAGTCTGCTTGGGTATTTATTTCCGGCTCATTCTTAACTTCTGTTTCAAGAGAATACTCCTCAGGACATTCATCCGGCAGGAGCTGTTCCGAAGTATCCGCATATTCAATGCTCATATCACAGGGTGTTACTTCATACGCTATGCAAATCGACCGGCACGCAAGGGCATATTCCCGCTCAGAATAATCAGATGGGAATAACAGCCCGTTCGACAGGCAAATATGTTTTCCCGCATATCCATTTTTCCAGACTATTTTCTTTTCTGTTTCCGGGACAACGGCATCAGTAATTTTGCTTCCTTCCCTGTCGCCTTGAGCGAAAAGATCCTCAAGCAGTTCATGGTCCAGTTCCATCCATCCGGATACTCGGTGTGACCGTCTGTTCAGGATAAAGGACTTTGGAGTTTGTAAAAGAAAATCAAGATTCATCAGCATTTTTCTCCGCTGTCATAAGCATACACATTCAGACAAAGGGGACGTACAGTTCATCGATGAGATTTCCGACAAAAGATTTGATTTTTTCATTCGTTTCATCCTCAGTCAGCAGTTTCAGGGCCGGAAAGTAGAGTTCACCGTATATTGTTTCAGCGAACGCTGCAGCAGTAAGCGACGCCGGATCCGCGAAACCGGCCGAACCGGCTGTTTTTATGTGTTTGAACAGGTTGTCATAGATCGTCAACTCAAGATTCACGGAATATATCGGATCGATCTCAACAGAATAGGAAAACGTTGTTTGAATAGGAAGAGAACCTTCGACGATAAGTTCATCATAGAATTGTCCATAGCCCCGTTCAAACAGATGATCCCCGCTGCAGTTTTCAGCGATGCCATAAAGATAATTTTTCAAAGTCTTTACACTGCACCCGAACAGGGGATATAGCACTTTGAAGAAACTGCTCCGGTTTAATTCCCCAATAACGCTTATCAATCCCTGAAGGATCATCATAGAGTCATGCATTTCATCCACCTGGATGCACTCAACGAAACGGCTGGAATAGTTTTCATCCAGCCTGACTCCGCCGGGAATCTGCTCAAGTTTGATGTATAGATTATCTTCGTTCATATTGTCTCCGCCATACATGATATCGTACGGCAGTCTGAGTCTTTTGAATGGCACTTTGTAATATTTTACTGAACATTTTTATGCGGAAGAAGATATGAAATATAAACTGCCGTTCTTTATGATATTGATTGTTTCCGTAGGCGGAAGCATCGTGATGGGACAAAAGCTGTTTACAGCGCTTCGGGAATACAAAGAAGGGGAGAATATTTACGAAGAAATCTCAGAAATTGCCCACATTCCAACACCAACAGCATCAATAGAAATCACAAATCCTGAAATAACAGAAATTGCGCTGACTACCGAAGCGGAAGAAAAGATCCAGCCGGAAGAAATGAAAAGCGGGCCCATCGATTTTGAAAACCTGGCAGAGATATCCCCTGACATTCGGGGGTGGATCCGGCTTGAGGGATCAAAAGTCGATTATCCTGTCATGCAGAGCAAGGACAACGACTATTATCTCAGCCGTGCTGTAAACGGGACCTGGAACAAAGTTGGAACCCCGTTTATGGATTTCCGTAATAACGGTGATTTTTCAGATCGCCTGACTGTTATTTATGGTCATTATATGGGAGATGGCTCCATGTTCACAGATATTCATAACTATAAAAGCCAGAAGTTTTACGACGACCACCCATATATTGATCTATACACGCCTGACGGCAGCTTCCGGATCCTTCCAGTGGCTGGTGTATATCAGAATGTCGAATACTGGGACTTTACCTTTGATTATAGGTCAGATAAAGCTTTTCTACATCAAATCGATAGCTGGCAATCTGTATCAACTTTCAAATCAGATACTGAGTATGACGCTGATGATCGTTTCGTAGTATTGACACTGTGCACCTACGATGTTGAAAACAGCAGATTCCTCCTGATTGGAAAAATGGAAGAATCGAAAGAATTTGTATATTAATCTCCAGGAGGAAAAATGAAAACATTTCTGATAATCTTCATCGTTTGGCTTGCAATGTTCCTGTTTTGCTGGGCTCTGGTTCACGGAGCGAAGCTGCAGAGAGAGAGATTTGGTTTTTTTGAGGAGGATCTGCAATAGGTATGGAATTCATTTGGAGAAAGCTGTCTGACCATCAATTCTTATCGGAAAAGCAATCTAAAAACTGAAAATACCGTCATTTTTTTTGAAAATAATAATACAGTCCATATGCTAAAATAAAAATACAACGTGTGGCATTTCAACTGCGTAAATCCTGTTGATGCCGCATGTTTTTTATTCTTACGAAAAGGAGGAAAAGCCGAATGAAACGAGTGAAAGCCGCTTGTATCTGTCAGACACTCCATTTTTTCTTGAAGGATGATCTTGAATATGATGACGCAGAGCAGTTGGTCAGAGCAGAGGTCGAAGCCTATAAGGCATCTCTGTACAGAAACAAGACGAAATACAAGATCGTCAGCGAAGAAGCACAGCAGGACGGATCTGTAATAATCAAAATTATAAAGCAGTACAATGCAAGCCCCGTCGGCGATTATCTGGACTAAACATCCGAAAATAATTAACAGCTCGGTATGAATTGCAGCCAATGTCAGAAATATGACGATGACTGCAATTTACTTTATAATTTCACTGTGACACCAGAATCCACGTCATATAATTGCAGATATTGCAATAGAAAATATGGTATCATAAGAAGGCAACGTGCGGCACAACTGCGTAAGTCCGGTTGAGAGCCGCCGTTTTTTTATTGCGGAGCGTGCGGTACTAATCGCGCGTTTTTTATTTTATACAAAAGGTGAAATCTATGGAACAGGAAATGAACCGTTTTTTGGGCGAAGAACCCGTTGGAAAACTGATGAAGAAATATGCGGTACCCTGCATTATTTCGCTGCTGGTCGGGGCTCTCTATAATATCGTTGACCAGATTTTTATTGCAAATGCCTCTTATCTAGGGTCTTACGGAAACGCAGCCAACACAGTTGTATTTCCTCTGACTGTCATCGCACTGGCTGTTGCGGTGATGATCGGTGACGGCTGCTGTGCATTTGTCAGCATCAGTCTGGGCCAAAATAAGCTTCAGGATGCGAAAAGATCTGTCGGGAATGCCATTGGTATGGCTGTCGTAAGCAGCCTGATTCTGACTGCGGTTTATCTTATATTTGCAGAAACGATTCTGACAATGTTCGGCGGAACAGTAAACGCCGAAACATTCCGACATTCCCGGGAATACTTCTTTTGGATCTCTATAGGTGTTCCCTTTTACATGTTTGGCCAGGCATTGAATCCGATTATCCGCGCAGACGGGAACCCTAAATTTGCCATGATTTCCACGCTTGCGGGTGCGTTCGTCAATATAATTCTGGATCCAGTCTTTATTTTTGCTGTCAAATGGGGAATGAAGGGTGCGGCTGTCGCAACGATTCTGGGACAATTTGTGACCGCGGTCCTGGCTGTCTGGTATATCCTTCATATGAAGCACATCAACCGGGTTCAGGTGATTTCAGCCCGGACCGGATGATCATCAGACAGAGCCTTCTGCTGGGAATGACAAGTTTTCTGTCTCAGATCTCTCTGGTCGCAGCAATGGCTGCCATCAACAATATGATCCGGAAATACGGTGCTTTAGATCCCGTTTTCGGCCAGGAGCAGTATGCTCAGATTCCAATGGCAGTGGTCGGGATCGTTATGAAATTCTTTCAGATAGTCATTTCCATTGTTGTCGGAATGGCTGCAGGTTGTATTCCTATCGTCGGGTTCAATATGGGAGCCGGATTGAAACACCGCGTTAAAGAACTATTCACGAAACTTCTTACTGTTGAAGCAACTGTAGGTATCATTGCTCTTATTATTGTTGAACTCATGCCGCGGCAGTTAATCGGCATTTTCGGAGCAGCCAACGAAAGCATATATTACACCGAGTTCGCAATCAGGGCTTTCCGGATCTACCTGTGTATGATTGTCTTCGCCTGTATCAATAAAGCCTGTTTCATTTTCCTTCAGGCGATGGGGAAAGCCGGAGCCTCGACCTTTCTTTCCCTGATTCGTGAAGTTGTATTCGGTGTCGGATTTGCCCTGTTGCTGCCGGTTTGTTTTGGTCTGGATGGTGTTCTCTATTCCATGCCGGTTTCCGATTTTCTGACGTTTCTGATCACGGCGGCCATGATCCGGAATACATATCAGGAATTAAACGAACCGGTTGAAACGGCATAAATATGATCAACAACATTTCGATTACATGAAAAATAATAAATAATTATTAATAAAATCAGGCTGTCCAAAAGGACAGCCTAATTTTTACTCACTGAGATCGATTTTTTCAATTTTCCCGAACCGGGTGAACCCGCTTACAAGTTTATGATTCAGCAGAGACGCTGTTTCATACAGGTCTTTAGGCAGCTTATAGCGTTTCACATTTTCCATATCAGACGGATCATGAATAAGAATCGTGGTATCCGATTCCATTTCAAGAATACCTGAAAAGCGTTTCTTTCTGCCTCCGATTCCCAGTCCTGCTCCGGATCCAAGAACACCAAGGCCTAATACTCCCATCCCAATCTTCACAGGAAGAGAAGCGTTCCGGATCCTGCCGAGAAGAGATGTATCTTCTTCCAATACAGCGAGCAGTTTCCGTTCCGGTCCGAAGTAATAGCCGCTGACCTTGTTCCCGGCTTTAAGCTCTTCGGAAATGAGGACTGTCTTGTCCCCGACCAGGTTGTACATCCCTCCGAGAACAAGATGATACCAGTTTTTTTTCTCAGAAACCTGGATCTGTTCGGAGGTTATCTCGTCGATCTTTCCTTCCATATAACCGCCCAGATCCTCAGCTTCCGCCACGGTAAGGGAAATCACATTCCGGGTATGGATATCCGCGAATCCCGCTATTCGGGAACCGTCTTTCACATCTCCGCTGACATATGTCGTTCCGGTAATGAACCAGACATCTTCGTTCATGCTCAGTTTCCGGATCCCATCAACGTCAGTAGCGGAAATGGATTCCACAGTACCGCTGAAGGACTCGATGTCATCAAGATTCAGTTCAGGGGAAACAGCCTGTACAGAGACAGCTCCCTTCCCGGGCTGCATCGCTCCCGCGGCAATCATGCCGGGAGTGAATCCGGAAAGGTCAATGCCTGCTGCGTTCCGGATACGACCCCGTACTGTCAGCGTATGGTTCTGAAGGTCAACCTTTTCGATTACACCGGAGAAAGCAGCGTCTGAGGTTTCCATAAGACCGATACCGTATGAAGCTGCCACCCACGCGGTATTTCCGAAACGGATGCCTGAAAGTACCGTATCCGGTTCAAGATCCGCTTCCGCATCATTCAGCAGGGTGTCCGCGGTGAGGGCGATTTCAGTTTCATCGACAATAACGACATAGGAACCGTCTGTCTGCATGTCGCTGATAGCTTCAATAACCCCGGAAAAACTTTCCGGATTTCCGTAAACAGTTTCCTCCCGGACGGCAGCCGACAGGATCATTCCGTCCCGGATTGCCGCGATGACAAAATCGCCTTCGTTCAGGTTCTGGATGACAGATTCCTGAGTGTACAGATAGCTGAAGCCGCCGATAAGAAGAGCCCCGGATCCATTCTCATCAGGAAGTCCAATAGCTCCGACTTTTCCGCTGATCGTCCGGATATTCCCCATGTTTTCCGGATAATTTCCGGCGATGATGGAAACAAGTTCGCTTTCCCCATCTTCATGCTCAACACAGGTAATCAGGCATTTCATGCCGGCAGCGAAATAACCGGAATGGAGGACATCCTCGCTGATCCGGTACGTATTTCCGCCCGCGGTAACTGTAAAGCCGCCGGTGTAGTCTTTCGCAGAGACATTCTCAATGGCAGCGATGAATGAAACCGGAACTGCTTTCTCTGCATTTTCAGGATAATCCCGGACAGCCAGCAGAGTACCTCCGTCATGAACAGCAAGCACCTGACTTTCCGGTTCGAGATCGGAATAAACCAGGGAAGATTCATCCGCTGTATAGCGCTTTCCGTCGATCATAACAGCGTATCCGGATCTGCCCCGGCTGACCTCAGCAGTTACCGTTCCGGCAAAAGCATTATTGGGATTTACGTCTTCAGCTTTTGCCTTGATTACCGCCGCGTGAACAATATCGTTCCCGAGGACAGTACCCGCGACAACCGCGCCTTTTTCCAGCTTCCCGACAGTTTCAGAAACAACTGTATCGGGCAGAAGACGGTAAGTGATCCCGTTCACCAGGATGTATCTTCGGCCATAGCTGTCCTTTCCGGAAACACGGGCAACAGTTCCCGCGAAATCAGTCAAATCATCAGCAGTGATGGATGCTTCAGGAATCTCAGAGATGGAGATCAGTTCCTCTCCGGTCTGCACAGCGGCAACGATCGAATCCGGTTTCATTTCTGATTCCTTATCGGAATTTCCGCTGATGAAATGATACTTCCCATCGATATAAACAGGCGTATTGCCGTTTACATCCGCTTTCCCGACAGAAGTTACTGTACCGGCAATTCTGTCTTGAAGGCGCGGATCTCCGGCGTTCTGCACAACACGAAGTGCGACAGTCCGGCACTCATAATCCACAGCGGCAGCTACCGCTTCTTTTTCGAAAATACCCGCAAGCTCATCCGTTGTCAGCGTGCTGTCAAAATCATGGATCAGTTCGCCGATAACGAGTTCACCCGTATCCCTGAAAATTCCATTGATTTCGCCGTAGAAGTATGACAGTCCGTCGCTGCATTCCGCGTGTTTCAGGACCCTGAGCTTCAGTACCTCATTGTCCGGGACCAGTACTTCCAGCATGATCAGCGTTCCGATCTCATAATTTCCATCCACGATTGTGCTGTCAGTGATGATATACCTGCCGTTTCCGGTATCGATCTCGACCCAGCCGTCTCCCATCGCGGTGACGTGGCCGACGATCGTTTCAACTTTTGCTTTTTCCGTATCCGCTTTATTGACGATCAGCGCCTTCGTGCCACTTTTCGAGAAGATTTCCGCGAGCCCTGATACATAATCTCCCGGATGCAGCTCGGAAAAATCGCAGTTGATTACCGTATTGTCCGTAATAAAGATGACTTCGCCGTCCACAACGATATAATCCGGACCGACTGCCTCGATAATGCCCGCAAATTCGATTTCTCCGATCTTCTCATCGCCGTCGATCTCGATATCCGGCAGGGAACGGGCAGGCTCATCGGTCTTCTTCAGGATCCGGATTTCAATTTCGCCGGTAACGGTATCATATCTTCCCAGCCCGATCACTTTATCGCCGGTTTTGATATCATCGTCGATCTTCGAATCGTCCGTGATCACCAGATCCTGTCCGCTGACTACGGCGTCGTCATCGTCAATTTCATCTACCGTCCCGTTGATGGGAACGTCCTTGTACCGGTCATCTCCGGGTTTATCACCCTCATCCGCAGGAACGATTGCCTGCATATTCGTCACCGTAAACTGCCCGGTCTGGTTGTAGGTCCGGACGGTCAGGAGATAATTGCCCGCGGGAACCTCGATCCCGGCGATAAATCCATTCCAGACAAGGGTGAAGTCAGGACCGGTCAGCTCCCATTCCTCATGGTCATACCCGTGTCCACTGACATTCACAACAGCACGGACGGGTTCTCCCACAATTTCAGGAGTCACGGGAATATTCTTGATGACGTAATCGGGAAAGATCAGAGCCGCTTTTTTATTGTAGATCTCGATATCGTTCCGGGTGATTTCTGCCGTATTTCCCGCATTGTCGACCGCGCGGAAAACAAAATGCCCGTACTGGCCGCAGTCTTCCGGAACCTGGTATACCCAGACCCATTCGCCGCCTTCCCCGTCCGCAAAGCTTCCGACGGTTTCAAACGGATTTCCTTCTGCGCTGGCTTCAACCGTCTGAATTCCGGAATAAGCGTCATACGCCGTTCCGGTTACGGTAAGTTTATTTCCGTCAAGCCGTGTATTGGCAACAGCTATGATGGGATCCGAACGGTCCACATATACGTTCAGTTCCTCTGCCTGTGCGGTCTGTGATAACACCGGCAGAAGAATCGTGGAAAAGAGTAATAACAGATTTTGGAGCAATCTTCGCATTTTAAAACCTCCTGTTAAATATCAGGGATTCTACAAAATGCCGTGCTTGTAAGCTGAAAGGGAAAGGAAGACCAAAATGTACGATATACTCAGATTCTTCAACCGGATCTACCGGAAACATCCTCCGAAATTCTGGTATACGGTCCTGTTCTTTATCATCCTCATCTGCATCCTGAAACCGCTGGTGACCACTGTTGTCGGCATTGTCAATCCTCCGGAACCAACGGCAACGCCGCGACCGACACCTGATATCAATCAGACAGGAAAAACGGGAGAAGCCCTTCTTGTCCTTGATACATATTACACATTGCTGGGATATCAGGAATTTGATTCCAATTGTGTGCCGCTTGCTGAATCCGGCAGAAAAGAAGCTGAAAAGACTGTGGCCGTCGAATTTCTGGCCAGACATTACGGAAATGAACCGGTTGAGCTGAACAGCTTCTACCTGAGAGACGGTGCAGGAACAAACTATGTGCTGACATCTGCGGACAGGATCGAGGATTACCGCGGCAGGTGCGTAGAGCCGGTCAGCGAAGGAATCAGCCGCCCGGGAATGGAGATCACACTGAATAAAGGGTATGGCAGCCACTACTATTTTTATTCCAGAAATATCCCCGGGACAGCGGAAAACCTGGAGTTTACTTTTCAGGTAAGCTACAGCATCCCATACGCGGTCACAGGCACACCCACGGCCGGGTCGTCGAAAGTATTTATCCCGCTCAGAGATCCCGGAACATACTCGGAAGCACCATCGGTAATGCTTGGCGTGCCTGAGAAAAACCGGCTGTTTGAAAACCGGACCGCTTCCGTAGGAAATGTCGCGGTCGCTGTCAATGATGTAAACCGGATCGCAGGGGACAATGACAGAACCGGTTACTACATGGAGATGCTTTTCAAAAATATTTCCGGGAAGATGCTGGACATGAATGTTTCAACCGAATTCAGCTTCGCTGTGGTGGACGATTACGGCGTTGCGATGCCGGCTGAACTCGCGATGAACCGGGGATATAACACAGCCATCGCTCCGGAAGAAACGCAGAAATATTACCTGAAATGGACAATGGAACAGAAATCGGTCCGTCTGCGGAATCTGTATCTGCGTGTCAGGGAGAAGGATAAAAGCGGAGAGATCTTTATCCGGATTCCATTCAAACAGTCCATGCTGATCGAGCCTGCACCGACTCCGGAAACCGTTGAATACCTGTACCGTACGCCCGTTCCTGAGGTCAGTAATCCTGAGACAATGCCCCCGGTATCGAAAAGCAGCAAGTGTGTCAATACGCTTCCGCCGATCCTGAAACCGGGGGACAATGCTGCTGTGACGTACACGCCTCCTGTAGCCAACCGGCTGCGAAACAAACCGGGCCTCAGCGGTGGGGTGATCGGAATGCTGAATCCGGGATCCGTGTTTTATGTGATGGATGGGCCGGTATGCGCTGACAATCTTTACTGGTATTACATAAGTTTCAACGGATCCTACGGCTGGACAGCGGAATCCGATGAAGGGCAATACTGGCTGGAAAAGCGGTGATAGATAACGGGATAATCCCGGAAAAGCCACTGAGAAAGATCAGGCTTTTCCGGGATTTCTCGTAAATAAATAAGGCAAAAAAGCTGTAAACGGAAATTTGCATAAGGCGATCATCCGGAAATTTGTACCCTCTCAGTAATTAATTACAGTAATACTCCTCCTTAAATCTAATATCAGTAATTAACAGAGTAATTAATTAACGGGGTAAAACTTTTAAATTTTTCAGGTAAAGATTCCAGGGGAGAATCTGTTAAATGAGTCGCCAATTCCCTTAAAAGGAGCGTGACATCGGGCATTCCTTTCCAAACCGAAATGACCGTTCCGGACTGTTTATTTTAAAACTGTCTTGGAAATACTCTAGTTAGAAATACTTATTGATATTTTGAAAAACGAATTTAAAAGAAAAAAGCTGTCCGAAAGACAGCCTGGTCTATGATACAGTCATGCATGAAGAGCCGGATAAGATATTCCGCGTTCTTCTTCCAATATTTATCGGCTTGTAAATCAGAAATATTTACTTTTCATTTTTCGGAAAGTCTATATCATGTTGATTTCCGTCCCCTTTTTTTCACGTTCTTCTTTTGAGCGGAATTCTTCATTGCCATCAGCTTTTTCAGAAGAACCGCCTGATTGGATGTGTCTTCTTCAGTAATCAGCGCATCTTCTTTGCCGTCGATGATCTTTCCCATGTTGGACAGCTTCCTGTTCAGCATGGTGCAGAGTGTTTCATCCAAAAGGCATTTGTCTGCGTAGATATAGAAGATAGAGCAGGCGTTGCGCTGGCCGATCCGCCAGATCCGGTCTTCAGCCTGTCTCATGTTCGCTGCAGAATAGTCGAAGTCATTGAAAACGACCACATCGGATCTTGTCAGCGTCAGCCCGACACCGCCCGCGGCAACCGTACAGACGATGACTTTCCTCTCCCCG
>CACYHU010000094.1 GCA_902774215.1 uncultured Chloroflexota bacterium | reverse complement strand
CCGCTTTTTCATGAATTTCACACAAAATGAATCCTGCGGAAAATGCGTACCCTGCCGGGAAGGCACCAAACGCATGCTTGAGATCCTGCAGCGTATCGTGGACGGAAACGGTCGGGATGGGGATATCGAATTACTGGAGGAACTCGCAGACACCATCTCAAATACAGCTCTCTGCGGTCTCGGAAAAACCGCCCCGTCACCTGTGATTTCCACGATCCAGAACTTCAGGGATGAATATGAAGCTCACATTTATCATAAACGCTGCCCGGCAGGTACCTGCAGCAAACTCAAACATTTTGTTATTGACCCGGAAAAGTGCAAGGGGTGTTCAAAATGTGCACGCAATTGTCCGGTCAATGCAATCAGTGGTGTAGTAAAGAAACCGTTCGTTATCAATCAGGAAAAATGCATCAAATAACATGATGGAAATTGATGGAATCCCGGTAAAAATTGAAGGGGAAAGAAATCTGTTGGAAGTTATCAGTAAAACTGGGATCAAACTTCCGGTTTTCTGCTATCATTCTGATCTTTCGATTTATGGTGCCTGCAGAATGTGTATGGTGGAAGACGAACGGGGCAGACTGATGGCATCCTGTTCCACGCTTCCACGGGCAGGAATGAAGATCAAAACCAATACGGGACGGCTCCGTAAATACCGGAAGAACATTCTGGAATTTCTCCTTGCCAGTCACTGCCGGGACTGTACGACCTGTGAAAAATCCGGTCACTGCAGTCTTCAGGAACTCGCGGCGCAATTTGGCATCACAAGCATCCGCTTCCCCAACGATAAAAACGAGCCTGTGATCGACGATTCCTCTCCAAGCATCATTCGTGATTCAAGTAAGTGCATTCTTTGCGGAGACTGCGTCCGTGAATGCAATGAAATCCAGCGGGTCGGCGCAATTGACTTTGCATTCCGCGGCGCCGAAGCAACTGTCAGTACCGCTTTCAAAAAGCCCATCGCTGAAACACTTTGCGTGAATTGCGGACAATGTGCCGCTGCCTGCCCGACCGGTGCAATCGTGGTCAGAGATGACACGGAAAAAGTCTGGAAAATGCTGGATGATCCTGAAGTTTTCGTCACCTGCGAAATTGCACCTGCTGTTCGGGTAGGGATCGGACAGGAGCTCGGTTTGGGAACCGGTGAGAATGCGATCGGACGGATCGTTTCCGCACTGCACCGGATGGGTTTTGACCAGGTTTATGATACAGCCACCGGTGCGGATCTCACTGTCATCGAAGAAGCCAATGAATTTATTGAGCGCATTCAAAACGGTGGACCGCTTCCTCTCTTTACTTCCTGCTGTCCCGCCTGGGTTCAGTATGTGGAAAAGAAATACCCTGAATTTCTGCCCTATATTTCCACCTGCCGTTCACCAATGAGCATGTTTGCCTCTGTGATCAAAGATTATTATAAAGACAGACTTCCGAACGGCAAAAAGAAACACTATCATGTAGCTCTCATGCCGTGTACCGCGAAGAAATTTGAAGCAAAACGCGGGGAATTCAAAACAGATGAAGGCCCGTATACGGATGATGTGATCACGACCCAGGAGCTGATCCGTATGATCAAACGCTCCGGGATCATGTTCAATGAATTTGAACCTGAAGCGATCGATCTGCCTTTTGGTACAATGTCCGGAGCAGGTATCATCTTTGGCGTGACCGGTGGTGTTACAGAAGCTGTGCTGCGCAGGATTTCGGCAGATAATTCCAGAAATACAATGGCAATGATCGAGCTCACCGGAGTCCGCGGGATGGATGATGTTAAAGAAGCATGGGTGCCGTACGGCGACAAAAATCTGCACATTGCTGTTGTCAGCGGCCTTTCCAATGCCCGTGCGATCATCAAAGGTATTCAGAGCGGAGAATTAAAATATGATCTGGTAGAGGTCATGGCCTGCCGCGGCGGCTGTATCAGCGGAGCAGGACAGCCTTATATTTCCCATCGTCACCGTGCCAAACGCGGAGAAAGTCTCTATCGGACAGACCGCGTGACGCCAATTAAACGTTCCCAGGATAATCCTCTGATTGTAAGTCTTTATGCAAGCCAGCTCAAAGATCGGTCTCATGAACTGCTGCATGTAGACTACCTGCAAAAAAAGGACTGAACGCTTTTTGAAAAAATCACAGAAATAACCGAAGAATAAACCGATTGATCTGAAAAATACCGCAAAAATAAGCGGTATTTTTTACTGATATTATCAGAACGTAATAATAATTGAAGGCAGTCTGAACATTTTCACAGCGTTATTTCTTTAAGAAAACAAATATTGACGATTATTGATCGATTTTTCTGCTTTTTGATGCACTTTTGTATATAATATAAAACTGAAACCGGTAAATTCCAAATATTGCCGGTATGATGCCGGATCACTGAGGTATCTGAATGACAGTTTGGTTTATGATTATGGGAGGCTGATTTTTATTATGGAACAAAATAACGCTAAAAATGTATTCTCCCGCATCGGGTTTGCACAGCTTGCGGGACTTGCTGCTTCGGTCCTGGTGGGAAGGCTGGTCATCACACCGCTCGTTACCGGATCGAATATTGAGAAAACATTTGAAACCGTCGGGGCCTCATATCTGCTGGCATATTGGCTGTTCGTCAGACCGATGCCCATAATGGATTGGCAGAAGGAAACCCTTGGGTTCAGGAAAACAGCCGAAATTTTCCTGATGATGTATGCCGTTTCCGGTGTTCTCAACCAAATCGGTTCCGCCATCACCAAAACCTCCCCCGTGGGCGGAGACCCGCAGCTGGAAGCTCTCGCAAAAATGCAGACGACCAAACTCCCGATAGGGATCATGATTCCGGTGATCATCGGTCCAATTCTGGAAGAGATCATTTTCCGCAAGCTCATGATCGACAGGATCCGGGGATACGGCGAAAAGACAGCCATCATTTTTTCAGCGGTCTGCTTCGGTCTTTTCCATGGGAACCTCACACAATTCCTCTATGCGGGTTGTGCCGGTCTGTTTCTCGCATATGTTTACTGCAAGACGGGGAAGGTCCTGCACACGATGATCATGCATATACTGATGAATGCCTGCAGTTCCGTTATTCTGCTTATGATCCCGGTGCTTGAGAACCTGCATTCGGATGGAGCGGTCATTTCAATCATCGGTTTGGGTATAATGGTTATCGTGCTTGGTCTCATGGGCATTTCGGGATTCATCCTGTTGTTCCGCTGGATCAAAGGGAAAAAGTTTCAGTTTGATGAATCCATGCCCGAATACATTCCTCAGGGCGAGGTTCTGAAAACCGTCTATCTGAACCCCGGGGTGATCATCCTTTTTGCGATTGAAATTTTTGGTATCATCGCTTCCCTGTTCAACCTGAATATCTCTTTCAGATAAAAGGTACGAACTCACCGTGGCAGTCACGCCGCTCCTGAGGCAGCAAAACAGGCTCTGAAATTTCGGAAAAATCGGCTGCAGATTTCCTGCGGTACAGAATGTACAAATTACTGCGTAAAAATTTATATAAAAAGACGAAGCGTCCGCTCCTTTCAGGAAGAAGCGCAGCCTCTGGACTCTCTTCCGGAACTGGATGAAGATGTTGTAACCCGCCTCGATCCCTTTCCGGACAGACAATAAGCCTCTCCATGCAGAAAGGTCCCGTAATTCGCCGGCATCAAAAAATCGTTCACCTTTGATTATATTAGATGGATTGGACGTTTTTTTGAAGAATGCCCATTTAGCTGCAAAGATTCGCATGATCAGTGTCTGATTTGATGATCCAACAATCGGAATTATTCCCTTTTACAGTCAGGTTATGCTAAAATCAAATATATTTTGCTGTTAGACAAATCGGGATTTACAGAGGTTAGTATATAGAAGATAGGGCATAGTGAGTATGATCCCCTCATGGCGGCAGCCACACTATCCACGATATCCTATTTCCTAATCACTATAACAAATTCCTGTTTGTCGAGATCTTCTAAAATTGTTGTTTGTCTGAAATAAATTAATGGAGTTAGAACTTATGAAAAATAGGATTATCCTGATACTTGTCACAGTACTGCTTTTATCACTTGCAGGCAATGTTCCCACATTTTCAGTGGAAGATTCCAAACCCGGAACCGGTTCCACATCGGAACCTGAAATGAATATGAAATTTTTAGCGGGTGATCCTGAAGAGGTTGCCGCTGTGATCCTTCACACCAATGATGTGCATGTGGGATATCAGGAAAACATCGGTTATGACGGTCTCGCGCTCTATAAAAAGGAGCTGGAATCGCAATATGACCACGTGTTTCTTGTGGATGCCGGGGATGCCGTCCAGGGAGCCGTTATCGGCTCTCTTTCCAAAGGTGCTGAGGTCATCAAAATGATGAACCGCCTGGGATATGATCTTGCGGTTCCCGGAAACCACGAATTCGATTTCGGGTTTGAAGTTCTGGTTGACAATGCCGAACAGCTTTCCTGCGGATATACCTGCGCGAATTTCTGTACAGCCGACGGAGAGCCGGTGTTCCAGCCCTGGCGGATCCTTGAAGCCGGTGATATCAGGATCGGTTTTGTCGGCACGGTAACGCCGGATACCTTCACCAGTTCAAGGATCAAAACTATCGTGGATGAAATCGGCGAGCCGATGTATGACTTTCTTATGGATGGCGGAACCGGAGACAGACTTTCCGAGGCTCTGCAGCAAAGCATTGATGAAGTCCGGGAAAACGGGGCGGATTATGTGATACTGATCGCGCACCTCGGAAGCAGCGCGAATGGCTCTTCAAACTATTCAAGCAATGCAATCGTCGGAAAGCTGACAGGCGTGGATATGGTGATCGACGGACATACCCATGAAGTGTATAACACTGCGATCCCGGACAAAGAGGGAAACATGATTCCCGTTGCCCAGGCCGGTGAGAAACTGAAATACATAGGACAGCTGACAATCTACAAAGACGGCCGCCTCGAAGAAACGAGGGTCGATTCGGTGCCGCCTTCTTCGGAGATCCCGTCGGAGAGCGTCCTTCGGAAAAACGCGGAGATCTATGTAGATCCGGAGATGAAGGCCTTCCTTGAGGACATCACCGCTTCCTATGAGCCGGTTCTGGACCGGAAGATCGGTAATCTTTCAGTCGATCTGGTTGTAAGGGACGAGACACGGGAATACAGCAGGGCCGAAGAAAACGGCCTGTGTGATCTGGCAGCGGATGCTTACCGCGCTTTGACCGGCGCCCGGACAGCCCTGATCACTGCCGGCTCCGTGCCCAATAACCTGAAGGCAGGAGAGATCACCTACAAGGATATCCTCAACAGCCTTCCGTATAATAACGAAATGGTAAAAGTCAGTGTCAGCGGACAGATGATCCTGGACGCGCTGGAATTTAGTCTATCCTTCTTCCCGATCCGAAGAGGCGGTTTCCTCCAGGTATCCGGTATTACATACAGCGTAAATACGGATGTTGAAAGCAGCGTGAGAAAAGATGATAAAAATCAGTTTATCTGTGTAGATGGGGAATACCGTGTACATGATGTCAGGATCGACGGCAGTGACCTGGACCGGGACAGCGAATACACGCTGACGACAAACACGTTCATTCTGAACGGTGGAGACGGGTATACGATGTTCAAAGAGGCTGATATTCTCGAGATGATACCGCTCTCCGACAGTGAACTTCTTGCAAAATACATTGAAGAAAACCTGGGAGGTATGATCCCTGAAAAATACGGGAAACCTTTGGGACGTATTCGTTGGGTCACATCTTCGAACTGAAAAATTCATTTTTGTCGGGATCAATTCAAATTGGAAGTTGAAAGGCTAAAGTAATGAAACACGAATACAAAATAACAGAATTGGAAACGAAGTGTTTTCATGACCTGCAGGAGAAATATCTGGCAGATCCCCAATTCTGATCCTTCGGTAATATTCTAATATATCATCACCTGGCCCCGAGGGAATTTTCTCGGGGCCTTTGTCTTGAAATAAAGGCATCATTTCACGCTTTATCAGAGAAATGATGCCCTTGATTCCTGGGATTTTCTGATTTTTACAAAGTTTCAGCAAACCAGTTGATCGTTTCCTGTGTCAGCTTTTCCAGCATAGAGGTATCTCCCGTAAAGACAAGGAAAGTATGATCAGCACCGTCCAATATCAAAACACGGGAATCCGGATTTGCTGCGGCATCAATGATTTTCTGAGCGGTTTCAGGAACAACAGTAGTATCTTCCGAACCATTGATGGCAAGGATCGGAGCCTTGATAGCAGCTACTTCAGCCGGGTAATCGATCGCCATGGCGACTTCATAATATTCCGGAGACTGCTTGAGCGGATCACGCCAGGAATAAGTGACTTCATAATAACCATTTTCTTTGGCGATCTCATATTGTTCTTCATCACTGCTTTTCTGGTCATAGGCGCCTGCCCAGGTCAGAACCGACTTGAAAACATCTGTGCGCCCGGCTGTAAGAAGAGTGATTCGGCCGCCCTGGCTCCAGCCCATGATTCCTGCCCGTTCAGGATCAATAGAATCGAGTCCTGCCATATATTCATAGCATGCCATAGCATCTGCGACACCCTTATCATATGTAAATTCAATATAATCGGATGTGCTGTCTCCATTGCCGATGTAATCGAAGCGAATGGTGGCAATACCGGCTTTAGCCATTTCAGGGGCTGTATAATCATATGCATTCCCGGCTTCATGCCTGGTGGAACCGTTTCCATGAAGCATCACGACGAAAGGAAATTTTCCTTCTCCTGCAGGGATAGTCACAGTCGCGGGAATCTGGTGATCACCGGCGTCGATGAAGATATCTTCTTCTGTATACTCGAAAGCATCGGCAAATGCTGCGCTGCTCACCATAATGAGAACAGAAAAAAGTAAAGCAAACAGTAAACTCTTTTTCATTTTTTCTCCTTTTTTTTTCTGCAAATCGCAGTTTGATATATATTGAATTATACCCTGCCGTTCCCAAAACAACCACACTGAAACGATATATGTATTTTGTAAAACACCCGGAGATTGATTGCCAAACCCGGGTGCTGTTACGATTATTTTGGAGAATTTCTCCCTTTTCTATAGTTTTCGGGGCTTATTATCCATTTTCTGCAGCCCCGCTGCATACGTTTCCTGATCCCCTGCGGGACAGACTTGAGACTAATTCGAATCCACGATGATCTCGCCGATGTAACCGCCCTTGGCGAAAGGATTCTCGTAAGGGCTGGACTTGTGGAAACAGTGTTCATAGCCGCTGCACAGTTCATCACTGCCGAGCCACGCCATACAGATATCGTAGGTGTTGAAGATCAGGTATTCCTTAGTTCCGTCATCGAGAAGTCTATACGCACCAATCTCGTCTTCCGGCAGGGCATATATGCGGAGCTTCTGCGGTTCGGAGTTGACCTGTCCATCGTCCCAGGTGAGGTAGATCGTGACCTTATCCGTTATCCAGGCTTTGTAACTCAGCCGGAAAGCGGGACCCTCCGCTCCGGGCACACCGCCCCTGACCTCGGCGGGCAGACCGACAAGGGAGACTGTATAGCCCTGTCCGGTCACTTTACCATTGAATACGACCGGTATCTCCACTTTGCTGTCTCCGCTGCTGACCTTCAGACTGACATTCTTCGCCTCTGCCACCATCTGATCGCCGTTCATAACGCGGATCGTGAAGCTCAGCGTCAGGTCCTTCACTCCATACGGGATGCCATGGCTGCCGTTTCGCTGAACGTTGTAGATGTCGGCGATAACGTCCTCCATCTCTGTTATCTGAACAATGATGCTGCCGTGCGGGTTTTTCGGACTGCCGAGGTCTCCGTAATTCTCATTGCCTTTGACATACCACTCCACTGTGTAGCTGCCCGGCCCGATCCGTTCCGGAACTTCCGTGCTGAATTCCTCATCGCCTTTGACACGGACACGGTACAGGATGGTCCCGTTTTCGGCCTCACCCGGTTCCTTGAGCAGCTTCTGCGGTACATTTTCACTGTATTTCAGGTATTCCGGGCCCTGTGGTTCTTTGATAATTTTCTGCACTCTTGTCGGGTTCTTGAGCGTGATCACGGCATTATTTGTCGGCTTACCGGAAACAATGATCTGTGAATCGTTTTTACGAGTTACGCTGATGCCGTTGACCGTTTCCACAGTATAGTCTTCAGGGAAGTAATAACCCTCGTCCGCGGTATAGACCACATCCGTGATTGCAGTTCCTTTTGCAACCGTCTGTTCAGCCGCACCGGACTCATTCGTCTTTGTCATATTGCTCCTGGAAATCACCTGCACTGTATATGCCGGCTGATTTCTGAAGAGGATCACACCATCTGAGTCGATTTCTACCGCAGTACCGATCGCGCCGTTCCAATCCAGCTGAATTGTAATATCATCCGCTTTTTTGTACGCTGCGATCGGAGTTTTCTCATGAAGCGTGTAGGACTCTTCGACCACCAGTATGCCAGTAATTACCGCTGCGTCATCGGCAGAGGTCCATTCAGAGACCACGTTGTTATTTTTATCGAGGATCTGCAGCACTGCCCCGGAAAGCACCGCGCCATCAGAATCGACCCTCTTGATGCTGACGCTTGTCGGTTCATTTCTGAACAGGATCACATCGTTTTTGACTTCAGCGGTTGTTTTATCCGGATCCGGATCGATCGTGCCGTCAGCCTTCAGCTTAAAGGCAACATCTGCCGCAGTCTTATAACCGGTCAGAGACCCTTGCTCGCGGAGGATGTAGCGCACACCAGCCGTCAGTCCGCTGCTGATGACCATTGCATCGTTCCTGGAAGACCATCCAGTAACAATTTCTTCATCGCCGCCATCTTCTAATTTCACTATCTGCAGCACAGCCCCGGAAAGCGCATTTCCATTTTCATCAACCTTCTTGATGCTGACGCTTATCGGTTCATTCACGATCAGGATCGTCCCATCCTCAGCGATGGATCCTCCCGAAATAGATTGGGGATCAAACACTCCTGCCGTCACCAGTAAGTTTGAATGTCAGCAGCGGAGATGAAGATAATTTATATCCGGGAGGAGGAGTTTCTTCTTTAATACCATACACTTCATCTCTATTAATTATTAAGACATGATCCTCTGTATCCGACGACTGCCATGTGCAATTATCGCAATTGAATGGCTCTCCTACGTCATCAATCACCAATAATTCCGCCCCGGCAAGCTGATTTTCTTCTCCGTCCACCTTGCGGATGGCGACTGACGGGCACTCATTTTTGATCGTCAGTGTTCGATCAGTCCCGTTCCAAGCGGCTGCCCCATCAGCATTGTAATATGTAATATTACCCGAGGCATCGAAGGAAAACTGCGTATCCGCAGCGAATTTATAGCCCACGTGAGATACAGATTTCTCCTTTAGGGTGTATGTCACACCCGAGAGAAGGCCAGTGACCTCATGCGGATTTCCATTCGGGTCAGAGGTGTTCCAGTCAGAGAAAGTAACACTCCCGCCGGTCAGGTTCAGACCGACGCCTCCCAATGGGATGTCGTTAACATCAACGACTTGTATTTTGAACGGCAGAAGTGTGACTGTCAGCGTTCCGTCCTCATAGCTGAAGCTGTAATTTCCCGTGGCTGTGGCATCTTCATTGACTTTCGCAGCGGAGGGCGTGATCGTTGTTCCGCTGACGTTCAGCGTGACAGAAGTGATCGCATCACCATCGAAAAGTTGCCCGGCTTTGATTTCGATCTGATTCGTCCCGCTCCCGTTGGGGTCCTTGTTGATCGTCCCGCCGAACCCCACGGTCTGATCCTTCGCCTTGATCGTAATGGGCAGCGGAGCGACCGTGACTTCAACCGGATCCGGATTAAAAGAGTAAGACCCGAAGTCCATTCTTGCATACCAGACATAATATTTTCCCGCATCTTTCTTTTCCGGAATAATACTTGAAAAATCAGCTATACGGCTCGAAATGTTGGCAATATATTGCTCAGGCTGTAAACCGTTCAGTTCCGCTTCGCTGACACCCAGATAGTACATTGTACCGCTGACATAGGATCCTGCGGTTACAAGAGGTTTTGCCGTACCGTCATAAGTCCGGTTATTTGCCGCCGGCGGTGCAACAATCCCCGACGCTTTAACCGTGATATTTCCGGCCGGCATTCCTCCGGTGATCGTAAAAGCGGTGCTTTCAGTTATATCGGCTGTCTGTTCCGGCGCAAAATCGACAGGCTTTGAGCCGTCTTTGGAAATTGCAAGCGTGCCGGCGGGGATCACAGCTCCTTTCTCACCCGGGACAAAGGTAATGATAACCTCGTCCTGATAATGCGCCGTATATTTCCCGTCCGCGCCCGCTGATGCAGCCTGTCCGTTGACCTGTACCGTGAAGCTCGCGCCTGTCTCACCGACCTCCGGCAGGGTGATGGTATAGGCAGCCGGGGACCAGGAGCCTGTAAAGGCCACATCTTCATCCGGCATGGTGAAGGAGCCGTCCCCTGCCACAACCAGTCCCTCCGGCGCGATCCACCCTCCGAAGTCATATCCTTCCGGTGCCGTCGGATTGCCGACTGTGCTGACAGTGCTCCCGGGTTCCGCGAGGCCGTCACCCGGCAGAGCAGGCAGGTTCACTCCCTGCGGTACCGGTTCACTCCATGCATAGCTGACTTTCCGGCCTCATTTTGCGGCCAGCACTATATCACCTGTGATCTCCGAATCAAATGAGAAGGCTGTATCGGAAACACCTGATTCAGTCTTTTGGAACCAACCCATGAAACCATAACCGTCTTTCTTCGGATCACCCGGCTTATCTGCATTTTTTTCGGAAACCACCTGCTGAGTTTTCACAGGACTGCCGCCATTGGCATCGAAGCTTACCTCGTAAATCGTCTGCTGATTTTCCGCATTGTTTGTGCGTATGTATGAGAAGCAATAGATCGTTACCTGGCATATTCCTGTTCCTTCATCATAGGAAATATTGTTCCCGGTGAAGACATCGATCACCCTGTTCCGGTCATCATAGTGTACGACCTGTACCGGTTTGAAGCCGGTATAAAGCGACACAACAATTGGCTGTGACTGGTCGATCATGCTGTTATCGACTTTGACACCGAAGATCTCAGCGGTCGTATCGCCATTTTCATCCTTTGCGGTGATCGATGCCACCGGATCCAGCTTGAAGACCGTCATTGAATTTTCTTCGAAGGTCTGCGGTGTAACATTTACCGTGATCGTCACCTCAACAGCGGCAGCCTCCGCCATCTTTTCGGCGGCTGCTGTCTGCGGGAGCGGATTTCCGTTTGCATCTTTCGCTTCAATACCGCTGCCGCCTTCCGCTGCCATTTCAAGGATCGTATCCAGAGCACCGGTATTTCCGCCGGCGTCACCAGATGACTGCAAAGCAACGCCTTCAACCTTTGTGTCATTGATAATGGCCGCTGCGGTTTCCTGAGAGACAGACAATGAGTCTAATGCACCCTTCGGAATTTCTGTTTTCTGGTCAACACTAACAGAGATCCAGCGGGCGTAGAAGATCTTCTCACCGGTGGAACCCTTCGGGATCGCGGGAGTCTCAGGGGTATTTGCCACGGGTTTCATAAAGGCATCATCCTCAAACCAGCCGCCGAAGATATACTCGGCTGCGTATGCGTCGCCCGCTTTAGCAGGGTCGGCAAGGATGATATCTTCATCCTCCTCAGTATAGAAATCCGGATTGGCCTCATTATTCGATCCGCTATCGAGATAATAGATGATATTGTATGGGAGAGCTCCGGTGATCGTCAATGTTCCGGTGGTCTTTTTCATCAGGTCAAAGTTGACCGTAACATCCTTCTGATCGGACAGGACCCTCAGATCATTCCCGAAGGTGCCGTTTGTGTAAATGCCGACCTCTGTACCATTCGCCGGAGTATAGCTGATCGCGGCTGTATGACCATCCGGTACACCGCTGAACCGAGGTTCGGATTCACCGGACTGTTCAAAACCGGTATAGACTGCGCGCTTATTTGCCACGCGGACCGTGATTTGTTTCCGGGCGATCGCGAAAGACGCACTGCCGTGATAAACCTTATCATTCGTCTCATAGGTCAAACCGACCGTGTAGCTGCCGGCATCCGTCGGTTTCTCCGCGGTCGGGCCATAGCTCGTACCGTCTGCTTTGGTCCCGCTGTAGATAAACGTCTCTGTTCCGCCTTCAATCGGCTGCAAATAGATCGGATCCGGCAGGGATTCGCCATAGGTAATGCCATCCTGGCTCACAGTCAGGATACCGGAATCCTTATCGGAGACTGTCACTGTGATATACAGGGTTTTCGGTTCATGGTTATCATCTCCGGCTGCGCCGACCTGTACCGTACAGGTACCGGTATCCGACCCGGAGGTCAGGACACCCTCCGCATTGATGGAACAATAAACATCCATCTCGCTGATGCCGTAGCTCACATCTCCCACAGCTCCGCTGACCTTTTTGGAAAGGTCGATAATGTTGCCGCCCCGTTTGACTGACGCAGTGGATTCAACCTCCATCGGGTTCTGAGCTTTATTGATCGTCAGTGTACCCGCGGTTTTGTCTGTGTCCGCCAGTCTGTAGTTTTTCGTCACATCTGTTACTCCGGACATCACCTTCAGGTCATTCCCGAACGCGCCGTTGTCATAAGCCGCTGCTGAGGCGTTTGTGCCCTTCGCAGGGGTGTAGCTGAGCGTGGATATATGACTGGAAAGGACACCTGTGAAGATATATGCGGTATTACCGGACTGTTCCTTTCCGTTGTAGGTAACTGTTTTATTTGCCACTCTCACCTTGAGTGTCACCGGCGCGATGGTCACCTTCGCGGATCCGGTCACGGTCTGATAATTCGCCTTACTTACCTGATAATAAACCGTGTATTCGCCCGCGTCGGTATATGCCGGCTTCGTATCCAGCGTGTAACTGCCCTCCGATGTGCCGTATTTGATCTCAGCGCCGCTCAGATCAGAACCGGTCACCGCGTCTTTGACGCTGAGGGTGATGCCGTGTACGTTTCCGTCATATGTCACTTCAACATCTTCCGCGGAAGCTGTGATCTTCCGGAGGTCCCGGACCACCAGGACGCCTTCCGTAAGCTCACCGTTTGTCGTGATATTCCCGTCTTCATCGATCACAAAGTTCGAATCCGCCGCCGCGGCATAACTCCCGGGAGCTGCCGCCTCATGCAGGGTATAGGAGACGCCCTTCGTCAGACCTTCGATCACACAGACATCTTCTGTGGAAGTCCAGCTCTTTACAACTGTCCCGCCTTCACCGGTCACCTGCAGAGAGGCGCCGGCAAGGGCATTGCCGCTCACGGCATCGAGCTTGCTGACAGGAACCTTCGTGACCGTCCACTGCGCGTACAGCGTGACTTCGCCATTCGGATCCGCGGACAGGTTCTTAACTTTCGCCATGTCCGCGTAAGAGGTACCCGGCTGTGCTTCGGTTGGTTCCCTGACTGTGTTCCAGCCGCTGAAGAGATAATTTGCCCGTATAAAGGAATTTTTTGTCAGGGCTTCCAAATCAGCGTCATAAGTGAAGTTTTGAGCCGCCATGGTTCCCGTGGCATCAGCGGCGTTCTTATCGAATAATACTTTATAGCTGTTGGCACTCCATTGGGCATACAGCGTCAGAGCACTCTCCAACGGACTGACAGGCTCGCCCACCGTATAGGCTGTACCGAGGCCGTCCGCTTTCGAGTTCCAACCCGTGAAGGTATACCCTGTTCTCGTGAATGTATCCGAAGGCGCCGCATTGACCGGCTTTTTCGGATCGACAACAGCCGCCGCCGGGGCAGTCCCGCCGGTATTCCCGCTGCCGTCATAGGTGACTGTATAACCGAGGATCGCTTCACCCGCTGCCGTAAGGCCGACGGTATAGGCGCTGTTGTCGCTGCTGAAGCCGGACGCGCCGCCCTTACCTTTCAGTCCGGCGGTGAAGACACCGGTGCCGTCCGCAAGGGTGATGCCGAGTGTACCGGTCAGCGTATCGGTGACCGTAAGGGTCTCGCCGGAAGCGATCTGCACATTCTTCGGGGTTCCCGCCGGGCCGTTGCCGGAAACAGACGGGTTGCCGGAGATATTGAGCGTGCCGCCGCTGAAATTAATGCCCATGGCCGTATTCCCGCTGATGCTGCCGCCGGAGAGGTCCAGTGTATCTTCAGAGTCATTGCCCATCACAATACCGATCCCGCAGCCGCTGATCTCACCGTCGCTGAGACTGGCCGTACCGCCGCTTATGGCAATGCCGGTACCGCTGTTGTTGATCTTGCCGCCGGTAATGGTCAGGGTACCGGCCTCCTGTTTGACAGCGATATCGGTGCCGCTGACCGTCCCGCCGGTGATGGTCACGCGGCCTTCCGGATTTACCAGTGCAATGCTATTTTGAATTCCGACATTTCCGGTGATCTCCGCGGTTCCTGAAATTTTAACTTCTCCATTAGAAGTGTTATCTATAGCGATATATATGGATCCGGCCGTTGGAGCGATAACTTTGCCGCCATTGACTTCAAGACTGGTGTAATTCGTAATTGTGTTATTTCTTACTGAGATGATGCTGCCGCCATTAATTTTCAGTTTGCCTGAATAGTTCCAGATCCCGCCTGTAATTGTGAGCGTTCCTTTTCCGCTTTCATCCTCTATAGTCAGATCATTTGATGACGCATTTACTATAATTCCATTTATAGAGACATTCTTCCCGTTCAGATCGAGGGTGCCCTTGAAATTGCTGATCGGTTGTACGGGTTCAGGACATAGGTAATAGAAAAGTTCAAGACATAGGTAAGGGCAGGTTCAGGACATAGGTAAGACTTTTACTTTAAACTAACGCATAAGA
>CACYHU010000093.1 GCA_902774215.1 uncultured Chloroflexota bacterium | reverse complement strand
TGAATGTGTGGATGAGTTGATTGTCGAGTTGGAAGAGAACAGCCGTAAGAGCGATGCTGCGATCGTCTGCGGGATGGCCAAATATGACGGTTCCGGAAGCGTAGCGTCTGTTTTTGAACGTGCCGATGCGCTCTGTCACAGTCAGGATCCCATATAAAACCCGTATAAAAATTGCGGACAGCGTTTTTTGAAAGTGCTGATTTACAGTGCCTGCCTGACATATCCATGAACAGATCTGAGAATTTTATTCGCTTCTTCCGGTGAAGTCTTTTTGTAATGGACCACGATGGCACATTTTATGTTCCCTCCGCAGCGGTCCAGCAGTGCCTGCGCTTCCTCTTCCGTTATACCGCAGGCCGAGGCGGTCAGGCGCCGCTTCCGGGCTGTGAGTTTCTGATTGGTCGCTTCCAGGTCGATCATCAGATTGCCATAGGTTTTCCCCTGTTTGATCATCACCCCTGTTGAAAGCATGTTCAGCACAAGCTTTTGCGCAGTACCGCTTTTCATCCGGGTGGATCCGCTGATGACTTCCGGTCCGGGCTCCGGCAAAATGGCGATATCCGCAATGGAAGCGATTTTCCCTTTGCGGTTGCAGGCCACAGCTATGGTAAGGGCACCCCGGCTCCGTGCTTCTTCTAATCCGCCGGCAACATAAGGCGCATTTCCGCTGGCGGAAAGCCCCACGACACAGTCATTTTCGCTGACCTGCAGTTCTTCAACATGTTTTCTGCCACCATCAGGGTCATCTTCCGCACCTTCGACCGCTGAAATCAGTGCGCCCATGCCTCCGGCGATCCGTCCGATGACCAGATCAGGAGAGACCCCGTATGTCGGCGGCATTTCCGATGCGTCGAGAACGCCGAGCCTGCCGGACGTGCCGGCTCCCAGGTAGATCAGCCGCCCTCCGCGGGATATCCGCTCAGAGATCGCGTCTACCGCCGCGGCGATCACGGGCAGCTGTGTCCCGACGGCATCAGCGACTTTGCGGTCCTCATCATTGATCGTCTGGACCATCCCGATGGTCGGCATTTCATCGATATGTTCGGTTTTCGGGTTGTATTTCTCAGTTATGGGCAGCTGCCCCTCCGCGGCGGCAGTCCGCATCGGCCGGGTGAGGGAGCCCATGATCACCGGATGAGCTGCACCGGTAGCTGAGGGAATATTGCCCGGACGGCAGTAAAATGTTTCATAAGCGATCAGCGCGAACGCCAGCGCCTCTTTTGCTTCTGAGGGAATACCGAAATCGTCTGATCTAAATACTTTTGCCGGTGCAAGTGTTTCACGCAGCATTTTCATCAGTGTCGGATTCTCAGCGCCTCCGCCGGAAACGATCACCTCATCCGGAAATTCAGGCAGAAATCTCCGGTATGAATTCGAAATTGTCCGTGCAGTCAGCATCGTCAGCGTCGCGATCAGGTCGCAGTCGTTTATTCCGCGCTGCGCAGCCATTTCCCGGATCTCCGCACAGTATTGGGTACCGAAAGCTTCCCTTCCGGTTGTTTTCGGCGGTCGTTTCGTATAATACGGATGCCGCAGAAGCTCTTCCAGCAATTCTTCATCAGCCTTTCCCTTTGCCGCAAGTCTGCCGTCAGCATCATATGTCAGTTTTCCTCCGGAAATGAACTCTGCCGTGCGATCGATCAGCATGTTTCCGGGACCTGTGTCAAAGGCGATGATCTGATGGGTTTTATCGCCTGTTTTGGGAAGCCAGGTAACATTGCCGATCCCGCCGATATTCTGCGCTGCACGGACTTTATCGGAGGAGCCCAGCAATACTTTGTCCGCAAAAGGTACCAGAGGAGCTCCGTTTCCGCCTGCAGCCATATCAGCTGTACGGAAATTACTGATGACCGGGATGCCGGTCCTTTCCGCGATAAGGGCGGGATCGCCGATCTGGAGCGTGGAGGCATAAGGTTCTCCTGCCGGAATATGCCAGAGCGTCTGACCGTGATTGCCGATCAGGTCGATATCTCCGGGTTTCATCCCCGCGCTGCTGATCGTCTGAAGTGCTGCTGCCGCGTAAGCTTCTGAAAGAGCGAAATTCAGCCTGCAGATCCGGTCTACCGTTCCCGTTTCGGGACGGAAACAGGCGAATATCTCTTCCCGCAGATCCGGATCAAACGGAATATGCTCATGATGGATAAGCTTCCATTCAAGCTTCGGAGGTATTCCGAAAAGTTCTGTGACTGCTGTATCGATCCCGTCCCCGGATGTCCCGGACATCATCCCCAAAACGATCATATTACCCTCTCAATTCGGGAAGCGTTCCCGCTCCCCGCCCCGCGCTTCATGTGTTTACCAAAGCATAAACGAATTCACAAATATCTGCAAGGGAATAAATGTATTCATTTCATAACGAATATCATTGAAAAACTATGACAAAGTCAATTGACAGGAAACAAAAGTTTTTTATAATTTTTATTGGGTAATCATCCTGACTCGTTATTGGAGGAAAATATGAAAAAAACCGTAATGTTTATGCTTTTGGTGATGCTCGCTGTTTTTGTCGGCGCAGCAATGGCTGAAGATACCATCACCGTGATGGTACCGCCTGTTTCAGGCACTTACCTTGATGATATTGATGTCTGGGCGGCTGAATTTATGGAAGCCAACCCGGATGTCAAAATTGAAGTGATCAAAACCTCCTGGGAAGATCACAACGGCAAGCTCCAGACTATGGCTGCCGCGGGCGAAGCTCCGGACATTGCCGAAGTTTCCTATTCATCCATCGGCTCCTATGTGGAATTGGGCGTCGGTATCGAGATCGACAAATATCTTGATGCGGAAAGACTCGCCGATTATGACCAGAACGCCCTGGATTACATGTCCATTGAAGGCAATGTCTATGGCCTGCCGCTCTATATCACGATTCAGGCCATCGGCGGCAATAAGGAAATGCTGGAAGCTGCCGGTGCCGATATCGCTTCCATCCAGGCGAACGGCTGGTCCCTTGATGAATTCATGGAAGTCATTAAAAACGGGACAAATGAAAACACCTTCGGTTTTGTCTTCGCGAATGCCGGTGTTACCGCTTCCGACTTCCTGAACATCTTCGGTGTTTCTGCCGGGATGACCAATGCCTTCAACGATGAACTGAAGTACACCTACACCTCTGACAATATGCTGAAGCTGCTGGAAGCTGTCGAAGCCATGACAAAATCCGGTTATATGCCCAACTATGGGGTTGAAGCCGGCAAGCGCATGGTCATGTGCCAGACTGGTCAGGCAATGATCTTCGGTAAAGCCATGCCGCTGTTCGAACTGAACTTCAAACGCAATAACGCAGCTCTGGATGCAAATGACGGCACAGCAGTTGCTGATTCCATCAAGGCCGACTATGCATTTCTGCCCGTTCCGACCATGGAAGGCATGAAGGAATCCTGCTTCGGTTCTGTTGACGGTTTGATTGCGCTGCGCAATCACAATACCACGGATGAACATCTGAAAAACGTTGTCGCGTTCCTGGATTACCTCTGCTCCGGTGACCGCGCCGCTGTCGTTGATGCTCCGCTGCTTCTTGAACCTGTCTGCAAATCCGGTCGTGAAGCTTATCCGAAATATGAAGAAACCGGACTGGATGAAGGCAATGTCGCAGCTGCTGCCCGTGAGATCAGCCTGGTTGTCGCTCCTCCCGCCGGTGTCACCGCCGAACAGTCAGCAAATGCAAAGCTGCTGATGGATGAAACCATCGTCCCGAAGTTCCAGGCTCTGCTTGCCGGCGAAATCACCGCCCAGGATGCATTTGATGCCATCAAGGCTGCCGCGTTGGAAGTCTTTGACGAATCCGACTGCGTTTTTGGCGCCCTGTAATATTTATATTATGTCCGGAAACCGCCCTGTCTGTCCGGCAGGGCGGTCCTGTTTTAGAAGTGAGGAAATATGAGCAAAAACAAAGTCACCGGATCTTTCAGAAGAAGGTTCAAAATAACTTCCGATGACCGCTGGGGCTGGCTTTTTATCGCGGCTGCTCTTTTGGTCTTCATTATCTTCACCCTGTATCCTGTTTTCAGTGCCGTTCGTACCAGTTTCCTGAAATATAAACCCTTCGGATCGCAGTTCATCGGGTGGAAAAACTATACGGATACATTCAAAAATGCCCTCTTCTTTAAAGCTGTAAAAAATACATTGGTCTATACGGTTGTTGTAGTGCCTTTGTCTTTGCTGATATCGTTCTCGATCGCGATCATGATCCTCCCGTTCAAAAAAGGGACGCAGTCTGTTTTCAAGGCCATTTATTACCTGCCGGGGATCGCTTCCGGCGTAGCACTTTCCGTAGTCTGGCTGTGGATCTATGATTCCTCTCCGTCAGGATTGTTCAATCAGGTGCTTGCCTTTTTCCATATTCCGCCGCAGAACTGGCTTTCATCCAGCAAGACATCGATGCTTTCCCTGATGCTGATGGCTTTGCTTTCCGGTCAGGGCGGCAATATCATTATTTATATCGCCGCCATGATGGGAATCGACAACAGCCTGTTTGAGGCAGCTGAACTGGATGGTGCGGGATTTTTCAAAAAAATTTATTACGTCGTCTTTCCGCTTTGCAAACCGACCACTTTGTTCCTGCTGGTGACCGGTGTGATCGGTTCGTTTCAGGTGTTTCAGAATGCCTTCATGATGACCGGCGGCGGTCCGGACAACAGCACAACGATGATTGGGCTTCTGATCTATAAAAACGCTTTTGAGTATTCAAAGTTCGGCCTGGCATGCGCACAGGCGATCCTGCTGGCGATCGTCATCTCCGCGATTTCCCTGCTCCAGTTTAAACTGATGGGTGTGGATGTGGAATATTGAGGAGGGACGATGACAGGACTTTATTCAAAGCATCTTGAAAACAGAAAGAAAGCCGTTTTCCGCAATATTCTACTGACATTTGTGTTGATTTTCCTGGCTCTGGTGACACTCTTCCCGATCTTTTACATGATCATGTCATCATTCGGTCCGGCAGTTGCCACGTCCGGTGACACCCGCTCCATTTTCCCGAAGCGCTGGACATTGGATTCCTACAGGGCATTTTTCAATTTCAGCCCGCATTCACTCCGCTGGATCGGCAACAGCTTTATTGTGTCGATCTGCACGGTTCTGGGAAATGTTGTTTTTGCGTCTATGGCCGGGTATGCTTTTGCGAAGATCAATTTTAAAGGGAGCAAATGGCTGTTTGGGCTGATGCTCGTTGCCATGATGATCCCGTATCAGGTGACGCAGGTCCCGCTGTATATACTGATTTCCAACAAGCTGAAAATGACCAATACATACGCGGCAATGATCCTGCCGGGGATCGTAACTTCGTACAATATATTCCTTTCAAAGCAGTTTTTCCAGTCCATTCCGACACCGCTGCTGGAAAGCGCCAAGCTTGACGGCTGTACGCAGATGGGGATTTTTACCAGAATCGTTCTGCCGCTTTCCAAAACCGTGCTGGCAGTGATGGCGATCAATACGTTTATGTCGACCTGGAATACATTTTTCTGGCCTTTCCTGGTGACCAGCAGGGATTCGATGTTCACGATCCAGGTTGGCCTGAAAACCTTCAAATTTGCCAATGAAACATTGTTTGCGCCGATGATGGCGGGCGCTACACTTTCCGCGCTGCCGATGTTTATTCTTTTCTTTGCCCTGCAGAAATACTTCCTTGAGGGTGTTACCGTCGGCGCGGTGAAAGGATAGAAATAAAATTGATACGGAATTATAAAACAGAGGATGCTCCTTTTATTCTGGATCTTTGGAACAGCGCCGGTACCGTTTTCGGATATGCTCCGCAGGACCGGGCCGGTCTGGACAGCCTGCTGTTGGAGCATCCGTACTTCTCGCCCTTTCACAGTTTTGTGCTTGAAACAGATGGCATGATCCATGGTTTTATCAATGGTGTCACCGGTGATGACCTGGCATGGGGTGCGGTGCGCGGTTATCTCAGCTGTCTGCTGCTGGATGAAAGCGCGGATAATGATGTCAATACGCATCTGCTGCTTTCTGCGCTTGAGGATTCATTCCGTGAAAAAGGGAAAGCGTTATCTGTCGTGACTTTTTTCAATCCGATCCGCCTGCCGTGGATCATCCCCGGAACAGATGGCCATCAGCATAACAATATGCCGGGCATCCCTGTGGATACTCCGCTGTATAGACGGATGATGTCTGCGGGGTATAAAAGCGCCGCGGAAGAAATGGCTATGTATCTTGACCTGAAAAATTTCGTGTATCCGGTTGAGATGACTGAGAAAGAAGCACAAATGGCAGCGGAAGGATATACCGTGGATTGGTATCGGGAAGGGGTACATCAGGGCGTTGATGAGATGGTGGCTTCGCTCGGAAATTCCATGTGGTCCGCTGAGATCCCGCAGGCTGCCCACAGCGGGATGAAACTGCTGGTCGGGTTGGAAGGCAATACAGTCGCCGGGTTCACCGGGCCGGTTTATCCCGAACCGACCGGCAGAGGGTACTTTGCCGGTATCGCGGTCTCTCCGGCTTATCAAAAACATGGTCTGGGCAAGCTGCTCTTTTATAAACTGTGTCAGGCGGAAAAGGAATGCGGGGCTGAATATATGTCCCTCTTTACCGGTACTGACAACCATGCGCAGAATATATACAAAAAGGCTGGATTTTTGGAAAAACGTCATTTTGGTGTCATGACAAAGGAGTTGTGAGTATGGGGGAGAAAACAATTCTTGCCGTGGGAGCTCATATCGGAGATATGGAACTGACCGCGGGCGGACTGCTGGCATCGATCGCGGTGCAGGGCGGCAGGGCTGTAACGCTGGCTCTCACTGCCGGTGAGAAAGGTGCGCCGTCAGGCACGGATGTTTCAGCCTACCGGCAGCAGAAAATCGCTGAAGCGGAAGCTTTTGCGGAGGAACTGGGCGGGGAGGCGATCGTACTGGATCATCCTGACGGTCTGGTTCCGGACAATGACGAAGTCCGCTTTGAGGTCTGTGATATCATCCGTGCGGTCAGACCGGATATCCTCGTGACCCATCATGCGAAAAGCATGCACAAGGATCACGCGGCCTGCCATCGCATCGTGGTGGATGCCTGGTTTTATGCCGCGATCGCAGGATTCAAACGGGAGCTCCCCGGACATTTTGCCCCGCATCTTTATTTCGCTGAAAACTGGGAGGACGCGCAGGATTTCAGACCTTATCTCTATCTGGATGTCAGTGATGGCTATGCTCTCTGGGAAAAGGCAATCGATCATCACCGTTTTGCGGTAGAGAGCAAAAGCTTTGCGTATAAGGAATACTATTCCCATTTGAAACGTCTCCGCGGGATCGAAGGACGCACCGGTTTTTGCGAGTGCTTTATGATCCCGCCGGAACAGTACCATATTGTCCGCAGACCGGAGGAGCTGTAAATGGCATTTCTTCATTGTGAAATAAATTTTCTGTATAATGGATTTTTCACATTTTTCTTCGGTGACGGGAGTCAGATATGCTGAAATTAGGGATAGACCGCATTGAGAAATTCCGCAGCCTTTTTGAAGGACGCATCGCATTGGTGACTTCTCCCGGGGCATGTACCGCTGACTATGGTTCGCCGATCGAAAAGCTCATGTCATTCTGTGACCTGCGGCTTTTACTGGGACCTGAGCATGGAGTCCGGGGCGACAAAGCAGAAGCGGTTTATTTCGATAATGCAGTGGATACGGTCACGGGAATTCCGATGGTCAGCCTTTATACTCCCAAATCACTCAGGATCGATCCGGAAGTTTTCGAATCGTTCGATACGCTGGTTTATGATGTGCAGGATGTAGGCTGCCGCTATTATACTTATATTTCCACACTGAAATATTTGATTGAAGATTGTGCCGCGGCGGGAAAACGTGTCATTATCCTTGACCGTCCGAATCCACTCGGCAGCCGCTGCTCAGGCACTGTTGTAAAACCGGGAATGGAAAATTTTGTCGCCTGTTATTCGATCCCCGTACAATATGGCCTGACCTGCGGTGAGTTTGCGCGGATGGTCAATGATGAAGAAAAATTTGGCTGCGATCTGCATGTTATCCCCTGCTCAGGCCTGACACGGGAAATGATGTTCCCGGACTGGAAGCGGACCTGGGTCATGACCAGCCCCGCTATCCCAACCTTCGATACCGCAGTCCTGTATCCGGGAACCTGCCTGATCGAGGGAACAAACTGTTCAGAGGGAAGGGGAACCTCGGCACCGTTTTCGATCATCGGCGCCCCATTCATCCGTGCTGAAGAGCTGAATGATGCGTTCAACCGTCTGGAACTGCCCGGTGTCCTCGCGACTCCGGTCTGGTTCACGCCCTATGCTTCAAAGCACAGGAATGTGAACTGCGGCGGGATCCACATTCATGTTATGGATCCCCGCGCCATCCGGGCTTTTGACCTGGGGATCCGTCTGTTGGATCTGCTGCGCACACGCTATCCCCGCGATTTTGAATATCTGGCGCCTTATGCTCACGACAATGCTCCGCATATCTGCAATCTGATGGGCGACCGGGTGTTTGAGTCGGATTGGGACGCGGATGAGCTGATTCGGCAGGGAGCGGAAGAAAGTGCTGCCTTCACTGTCCGGGCGGAACCGTACAGGCTGTATTGACAGGGAGAGCTTATGGATATTCGTACGATGCTCGGGCAGCGTCTGGCTTTTGGAATCATCGGTCCATCGCTTTCCGATGAAAAAATAGAACTGATCCGTAAGTACAGGATCGGAAATGTGCTTCTTTTCCGGGAAAATGTTACTGACGGCAATCAGCTTCGTGCTCTTTGCAGATCTCTGCAGGATCTGATTCTCGAAACGACCGGCATACCGGCTTTTATAGCAGTCGACCAGGAAGGCGGAATGGTCTCACGATTGTCTGCCGATCTGGTGAACGTTCCGGGGAATATGGCCGTCGCTGCTGCCGGAAAGCCGGAAACCGCCCGGCGGATGGCTGCCATAACCGCACGGCAGCTGCGCGGCACCGGAATTAATTTCAACCTTGCTCCGGCTGTTGATGTTAATAATAATTCCCGGAATCCTGTGATCGGTGTCCGAAGCTATGGGGATGATCCGGACCTCACAGCGGAATACGCGGTATCTGCTGTCCGCGGATATGCTGAAAACCGTCTGCTCTGTTGTGCTAAGCATTTCCCCGGTCATGGAAGTACGGATGTTGATTCTCATATCGGGCTGCCTGTTGTCAACAGAAGCCTGCGGGAGCTTTGGGAGACCGAACTGATTCCTTTTCGGGCGGTTATTGATGCCGGTGTTCCGGCAGTCATGAGCAGCCATATTCTGTTTCCGCAAATCGAACCGAAGGAAGTTCCTTCGACAATGTCACGCCGAATTATGCATGACCTGCTGCGTGAGGAGATGGGGTTCAGCGGGCTCATCCTCAGTGATGATTTGAATATGGATGCGATCCGTATGCATTACGGGATCTCTCACGGCGCAGTGGAAGCGATGAAAGCCGGGGTCGATCTGATCATTGTCTGTAATTGTAATGATGAGGACGCGGAACAGAAATGCGCGGAGGAGGCTCTGAAGGCTGCTGAAAGCGGTGAGATCTCAATGGATGAAATGGAAGATTCTGTCGAAAGGATCCTGGAGGCAAAATCTGAATATGCTTTCACGATGGCAGAACCGGAACTCGCGGGAATGCCGGAGGATTTTTCAGCTGCGAGGGAACAAGCTTGTGCTGCGGCAGTCCTTTATCAGGGCCCGTGTCATCCGTTTTTTGAGGATACCTTTTTCTGTGGTCCGAAAGATTATCGTATGACCAATGCAGCCAATACGGATCTTTATGCTTCGGATTTTGCTCATCATATGCGGGAAAGGTTCGGCGCTGCAGGCATCACCTGCAGTGTTGACCCTGACACGGCGGAGATCATGGATATTGTCAGCGAGGCAAAAAATCACCGGAATCTTGTGATGGGAACCTGTAATGCACATCTTTACCGGGGACAGCTGGCCCTGGCTGATGCACTTGCGGAAACAGGCCTTCCGCTGACCGTTATTGCGCTGCGGAATCCTTATGACCTTTCCGAACTCCCTGAAAATATCTGTAAGATTTCCGTGTTTGATTACACACTTGACGGACTGAATGCGGCTGAGCAGGTTCTGCTCAGCGGAAGGGCAGCCGGCAGAATGCCGGTGAGGCTGTAATATGTTTGCCGCGGGGATCGATGGCGGGGGAACCGCCGCAAGGGTGGAATTGAGAGATCCGGAAGGACAACTTATTTCGCGGAGAGTATTCGGTCCTTTTAATATTACCGGGATCGGCAGGGATGCATTTATCGGACGGCTGCGTGAAATTTTCAGTTTCTGCGGTGATATGCGGGATTGTGCTTCACTCTGTATCGGCGGAGCCGGCATGACCCGAAAAGATACCGGTGAATTGATCCGGTCCGAATTGAGGTCAGCGGGATTTCATGGCGTTCTGAAGCTCTGCGGGGACTGTGAGATCGCATTGCGGGGGGCCATGAACTGCCCCGGATGTATTCTGATTGCCGGCACCGGTTCCATTGTTTATGGAAAAAATGAAAACGGGATCAGTCTGCGTGTCGGCGGGTACGGTCATTTGATCGATGACCGCGGCAGCGGATATGTCCTGGGCAGGGATGCGCTTGCCCATACGGTACAGACGCTCGACGGTTGTTTTCCCCCGAATTCCCTGGCGGAGTCGATTCTGCATCACCTCGGCACCGACAATGCTGCCGGTGTTGTGAATTATGTTTATTCGGAAACTTCCGGAAAAGAGGATATCGCGGCTTTGGCGCCTGTCGTGATCATGTCCGCTGCCGGCGGAGACCTGTACGCTATGGATATTCTGCGGAAAAACGCTGATGATCTCGCCGTGATGTCGGAGACCCTGATCCGGAGACTGAAGCTGCCCGATCCCGTAACAGCTCTCAGCGGCGGGCTGTTAACGAACGATAATCTTTATCAGCGGATGGTCAGGGAAAAAATCTCCTCCTTCACCCGCGTCGTGCGCCCTGAAAATGACGCTCTCCATGGCGCGGTGATGCTTGCTTTGGAGGCAATGCCTCGATTATAAACAGTAGGGATAACAATATGTTCGATTTTTTCAGGAAGGATTTCAGACTCTATTTTCTTCGGAAAAGGGTCGATTATGACAAGGCTGTTAAATATTATTTTATCGATAAGGATGTTGCGTATATCACCTGCAAAGTAAGCGGCCTGGATGATATTGTCTCCCATTACAGTGTACCGGGATATGAATTGCTGAATGAAGATTTTTCCAATTATCTGGAACGCATCATGGTGCATATCCCTGAAAAATATCCGCTGGTTCTTGAAATCACCGGTCATCAATTTACAAAGGACGAGCAGACACGTATTGAAGACGCGATCTGGACCCAGTTTGAACTGCAGTTTGGAGCTGTTCAGCAAAAGCAGAAAAGCGGGATCATCCGGGTCATCTGGTTCGCGGTTTTTCTTGCTGTATCCGCCCTTCTGCTTCTGAATACCAGACAAATGCTTTATGAAATGGTGTACATCCTGTTCTGGTTTTTCGGTGACAGACTGATTGAATATCTCGTCCTGGATGAGTTTGACATCAGCCGTGAAAAAATGCATTATGCGCAGATTCTTTCCATGAAGGTCATTTTCACTGACAAATATACGGATGAAGATATTTCAGATAATGAGGCGGATTCATACCGCGGTGAAATCATCAGAAATATCATGGATAATGAAATCTGATCTGACGTATGCAATATTTGCTTCCTATTGCTTTCTGCTCTTCCGGCGTAAATGCTTTATTCAGAAATCCTTTGCCGGAATAATTTACTCCGTCAAGATTATGGCTGCTGTCATATCCGTTCAGCCAGCTGCGGATCGAGGAAGTCCGCCAGTTGACTTCCTCATCGTTCAGGTTGAACGGGAAGCAATCAAGGATCCTGTCCGCGAGGAGCAGTGCTTTATCGTCCTTCAGAGAAAGTATCCGCCATTTTATGGGTTACTCGATAAAATAGTGCCATTCATCAGGGGTGTCCCATCGATAGTGCTGTTCTCTGTCTTCCGCTGCTGTCATGGCGCCATTATGATTGATCCGTATATAGGAAGATGCAGATACAAATCGTCATTCCGAATCAAATGATAGCCGATGATTGATTAAATTATATTCACCGCATCAAAACTGTCAATAAAAGGTAACCACCGCATTTTGCGGGTGAGTCAAAAAAGAGCCCGTTAACACAGAGGGGTATGGGAGCCTCAGCCCCCCGGAAATCAGGCGCGGGCAGTGGTTTTCGCAAACACACGAACTTTCGATCCCGCGCCTTGCGAAGCATGCTCTCCGGAATGCAAAGTGAGCTCTTATGGTAGAAATGCACGGGCGTTGACATTCTGATTACTTTTCGCATGATATAATCAGTTTGTGAGGTATAGAAAATAGAATATAGAATATCGTGGATAGTGGATCGTTCCTATGCTCTATACCCTATATCCTATCCACTAAATCAAATTAATAATTCCAAAAATCATTGGCAGAACAGAAGTTTGAAGGAGGATAATGTTGATGAAAAAAGGCCTGATTGTTTTTTTGTTGGCTGCGGTTTTATTGTTCGGAATTATTAACTGTTCGGGTGATGATCTGA
>CACYHU010000092.1 GCA_902774215.1 uncultured Chloroflexota bacterium | reverse complement strand
CGGGAACAGCCGCTGCGGGCTGTTCAAGTGATTTATACAGAGTATACAGGAAAATTTAAAAAAGAAAACCGCCAATATTGGCGGTTGACAAATGTTCGAATTTGTGGTAGGGACGAGAACAAAAATATTATTGGCCCTCAGTGTGAATTTATGCCAAATGTGATCGAATGGTCCAAAGCAGATCACACTTCAATATCAAATCATACAATATTCCATCAGACTCGTTAAAAGAACGCTGCTGAGCGAAAACTAAATCACATACCGAGATTCCGAGGTAAAAATTAGATTTGAACGCTACTAGGATTGATCTGTTCCCGAAGATGATTTCCTCAAGCACTCAGCAGGTGAAAAAAAAAGGGTGAAAAAAATCTTTTGAACCATGCTATAATAAACCGTAATAAAAAATATAAGGTAAAAGACCAAAACCATGAAGAAAAAAATCTGCTTATTCATTTTCACCCTTATGACTATATGTCTGATGCCGTTTTTCGGCTGTAAGCGTGCAGTTGGGGTTGAACTGACGGGGATGATTAACAATCCAAACGACATTGGTATGGTAATGTACTCCAAATCTTCTTTAAGTGGCGAAGTCGTGATGACAGTCATTAACGGTACTCCGGTAGCTGTGATATCCGACCAGGTTAAAGTGGATGGCTACCGTTGGATTCTGGTGCGGACCCAAGATGGGCATGAAGGTTGGGTCTTTGCCACCGGTATCACCGATTCCGACGGCAATCTTCTTGTTCCCGCTTCAGAAGCTGCATCTCAAACGACTTCAAGTGCATCTTCGAGTATCCCAAACAGAGGAACTCAAACAACGCCCGGCAGAACGGGATCATACAGTATTACCAACTACGCAAATTCCGCCAATACGAGTCTGCCAGACAATAGCTCATTCTCTAGCAGACAGTTGGTATGGATTTACGAAACGGGCAAAAGATATCATTCTCACGAGGGATGCAGCGGCTCTGATGATTGGCAGGTCACGCTGCAGGAAGCAGAAAGTTTAGGCCGGACACCCTGCAAAAAATGTTATTAGCCTGAGGAGCAAAATGCTAAGTTCAGACGTGAAAGATGAAGGCGCAAAGCGCTTTTTTTAGAACAAAACGTCCTCGCCTGCCGGGGTGGTTATTATCTATATATATCAAAAGCCCCTTAGAACGCGTCTGAAAGGGGCTTAAACAGGTTTCTAAAAAATTTTTTAAAGAGTAGCTTACCCACTTATATGAAACAATTTATCCAGCAATAATAATATAAAGAGAAAAGCCAACATTCCTAAAACAAAATAAATACTATAGCGAATACTTTTCCAATACCATTTATTAATGCCTTTTAAAACATCCCTGTTCATGTTCTTTATTTTTAAGTCATGTTCGTATTTCAGTTCCTGTTGTTTTGTTCTTTCTTTTTCATGATTAGTTTTCTCTTTTTCAAGAAGTATATTTCCAATCTGATCAACATCGAAAAGTAGCTTTTGTCCACAATACGGACAAAATGCTATGAAGTGTTCCATGTCTATATCCAGATCGGCGCTACAGTTTTGACATTTTAAATGAATTATATTCACTACTGTAAGAACTCCTTATATAATTACTTTATATTATTTTTACCTTTAAACGAAGTGCCTGTCAAGAAAAAAGAAGACCACATCCTCATCTTCTTATAAAGTGCTATGTTTTTATTGATAAAGTTTTTTATTCTAAGTTAGCTTCATTATTCTAAGATCGTAAATCAGATTTTTATCCTAGAAATGCTTTGAAAGAGAAGGTTTTAGAGGTTATCCGTTGTATCAGCAACCTTGCCGGCAGAGTTTTTGATGAAGTTTATGAAAGAATCCGGCCTCTGTTTTAGCGGTAGAATTGTGGGACCGTACAGAACTGACCCTCAAGCACAATGTTCGTGAGTAGGGGGACAGGCCCGCAAGCGGTCCAGTTCTCCGGATAATCGGAAAATAAACAAAACAGCCGGCTATCAAATCAGAAAACTGACAACCGGCTGCTGAGTCTGACTGATGTCTGCGATCAATCAAGCATCTTTTTGATGTTTGAAAGACGGTCGAGTGCTTCGTAAAGCGTCTCATCCTTCTTGGCATAATGCAGACGGATAATGCCTTCACCGCCTTCTCTGAAGAAAGAACTGCCCGGCACAGCTGCCACACCGATCTTTTTCGTCATTTCAACACAGAAATCAACGTCGTTCTGGCCCGGTTTCATATACGGACGGATATCAGCAAGAACAAAATAAGTTCCCTGCGGTTCAGTAAAGGGGATACCGATATTCCGCATACCGCCGCAGAAGATATCCTTCATATGGGCGTAATGAGCCTGAAATTCAACGTAATAGCTGTCAGGGAAACGCAAGCCGACACAAGCCGCTTCCATCAGCGGGGAAGCGGCACCGACCGTATTGAAGTCGTGATATTGCTTGATGCGTTCCATGATCGGTTCCGGAGCAATCGCATAGCCCAAACGCCAGCCGGTGATCGAATAAGTTTTGGAAAGGCTGGAGCAGGAGACAGTCCGTTCATACATTCCGGGAAGGCTCGCCATATAGATGTGCTTATTATCATCGTAAACGATATGCTCATAGGGTTCATCCATAATGGCATAAACATCATACTTCTTGCACAGATCAGCAATGAAGGTCAGTTCCTCCATGGTGAAAACTTTACCGGAAGGATTCGAAGGATTGCAAATCAGGATCGCTTTTGGATCCTGTTTGAATGCGTCTTCCAGGACAGCCGGATCAAAATTGTAAGTCGGCGGTACCAGCGGTACGAAGATCGGTTCGCAGTCAGCAAAGATCGTCTGAGCTTTGTAATTCTCAAAATACGGGGAGAAAATGATGATTTTATCACCGGGATTGGTAAGCGCAAAAATCGTATCAACCATAGCTTCAGTAGAACCGATCGTAACTACGACCTCTTTATCCGGATCAAATTTCATACCCATAAAATGACCGCATTTATCACAGAGAGCTTTTCGGAAATTCGGAGCGCCCATTGTGATCGGATACTGATGCGGGCCTAACGCACTGACTTCTTTCAGCCGGTCGGTCATTTCCTTCGGGGGATCAAAATCCGGAAACCCTTGTGAAAGGTTGATCGCATTATTGGCAATGGATATTCTGGTCATACGTCGGATAATTGAATCCGTAAACAAGGCATTACGCCTGCTCATTTCTTTCATTTGGTAGGTACCCCTTTCAAATTAAAGTCTGACAACAATTTAAAACTATTGCTATTTTATTCCCAATTCAGCACAATCGGCTGTATGAATTCCGTCCTTTTCAAGCACAGAACGGACTTCCTCAATATTTTCTACACGCAATATCATATACGCAAGACCATTTGGCTGACCAAACACAGAATACATATATTCCACATCAAATTTTTCCGCAGCAAGCATGCGCAGCAAATGAGCAAGTCCGCCGGGCCTGTCCGGGACACTGACACCAAGAACCGCAGTGCAATTCAGAATAAAACCGTGCTGCCGGAGAATTTCAACAGCCTTTTCCGAATCACTCGTTATCACACGCAGTACGCCGTAATCGGATGATTCGGCGATATTTATCGCCCGGAGATCAATACCGTTTTCAGCCAGCAGATTTGTAACCTCTGAGAGTTTTCCTGCCTGATTTTCCAAAAATACAGAGATTTGATAAATTTCCATGGTGATCACTCCTGTCAAATCTTGCGCTTATCAATAACACGGACAGCCTTCCCCTCACTTCTGGTGATCGATTTCGGGGCAACGAGCCGTACCTTTGCATAAATACCAAGCATGGTCTTAAGGGAGCCAATCAGCTGTTTTTCGACTTCGCTGATCTTACCAAGGTTATCGGAGAAAAGTTCCGGTGTCATTTCAACCTGGACTTCAAGCGTATCGGAATTATTTACACGATCCACAATGATCTGGTAATTTGCCGGGAAACCTTCCTCAAGCAATACAGCTTCGATCTGTGACGGGAATACATTGACACCCTTGATAATGAGCATATCATCGGAACGCCCCATCGGTTTGCCCATCTTTATAAAGGTGCGGCCACAGGAGCACTTTTCCCGATGGAGAACACAGATATCCCGTGTCCGATAGCGAATCATCGGGAATCCGACTTTGTCGATAGCTGTGAAAACCAGCTCGCCGACAGAACCTTCAGGAAGGACTTCTTCCGTATCCGGATCGATAATTTCCGCGATGAAATGATCTTCATTGATGTGCATGCCGCTCTGTTCTTCACATTCGAACGCAACGCCCGGTCCTGTGAGTTCTGTCAAGCCGTAAATGTCATAGGCCTTGATCCCGAGAGAATTCTGGATATCATGGCGCATTTCTTCGCTCCAGGCTTCCGCACCAAAAATACCGGCTTTCAGCTGGATCCTGTCCCGCAGTCCGGCTTCCTTAATGGATTCACCGAGATAAGCCGCATAAGAAGGCGTACAGCAAAGAATCGTTGCTCCCAAATCAACCATAAACTGCAGCTGACGTTCTGTATTACCGGAAGACATGGGCAGAGTCATACAGCCGACTTTATGAGAGCCATCATTTAATCCGGCGCCCCCGGTGAACAAACCATACCCGTAACAGACCTGGACGACATCGTTTTCATCACCGCCGGCTGCCACGATAGCCCTGGCAGTGCAATCCGACCACATATCCAGATCTTCCTTCGTATAAAAAGCAATAACACGTTTCCCTGTCGTACCGGAAGTGGATTGGATCCGAACCACATCCTTCCGCGGGCAGCCCATCAGGCCATAGGGATAAGCTTCCTTCAGGTCTGCTTTGGAGAGAAAAGGCAGCTTATGAAGGTCTTCCACACCGTGAATATCCTCCGGTGTAACACCTTTTGCTTCCATTTTTGCTCTGTAATAGGGCACATTGTCCCAGACATGCCGGACCTGCTTCACCAGTTTTTCACTTTGAATCTTTCTGATCTCCGCAGGATCGGCGCATTCGATTTCAGGTTGAAAATACTTACTCATAAAAAATAACCTTAGAATAATTTCTAAGCGGTCCTTCCAAGATGGAACGCTTTTTTATTCATTTCCAGAAATTTCTCCGGTACACCCTGTTCGATAGCAGCCATCCATTCGTCTTCTGAAAAATCCTTGAAGTAATTGGACAATCTTCCGAGAAGGACCAGGTTCACTGCTTTGGAAGAACCGGCTTTCTGTGCCAGTGTCAGCGCATCCAGTGCATCCACAGACAGCCCGAGTTCTTTCAGCTTTTCCAACAGATTTTCCGGATAAGTCATAGCACCGGTGATAACCGGCATGGGATTGATTTCCTGTGTATTCGTGATCAGGATACCGTCAGGGCGAAGCCATTCCGCCGCACGGGCTGCTTCAAGCAATTCAAATGAAAGGATAAAATCTGCCTCTCCTTTATCAATAATCGGAGAATAAACCTTACTGCCATAACGGACATAGGTCACCACGGAACCGCCGCGCTGGCTCATCCCGTGAACTTCACTGACTTTAATGTCATAGTTTCTTGTCAGCAAAAGGCGGCCAAGGAGTTTACTGGCAAGCAGTGTACCCTGCCCGCCTACACCAACGATCATGATATTTTTCGTCTCCATTTTTTACTCCTCTCAACCAATCGCTTTTACTTTGCACAGCTGTGTACAAACCCGGCAGCCGGTACATAACGTACTGTCGATAACAGCTTTTCCGTCTTTCATGCTGATAGCCGGACAGCCGACACGCATACAGGATTTGCATCCCACACATTTATCACGATCTACAGTAATAGGACCCGGATGCCTGACATATTTCAAAAGGGCACACGGACGCCGGGAAATGATCACGGAAGCACAGTCTTTTGCCAGTTCTTCTTTGATCGTATCCTCACACTCCTTCAGGTTATACGGATCCACGACGCGAATGCTTTCTATACCGATGGATTCACAAAGCTTTTCCAGGTTGATTTTTCCCGCCGGATCACCCTTCAGATTAATTCCCGTTGTCGGATTCTGCTGGTGGCCGGTCATACCTGTAATAGAGTTATCCAGTATGATCACTGTTGAATTGGACTCGTTATACGCAATATTGATCAGTCCTGTTACACCGGAATGCATGAACGTTGAATCACCGATGACTGCAACAGTCTTACCGGCATTAACTTCATCGCTTGCTTTGTTATAGCCATGGATCCCGGAAACAGACGCACCCATGCAAATCGTGGTATCCATCGCGGAGAGAGGTGCCGCCGCGCCAAGTGTATAGCAGCCAATATCACCAAGTACGGTAAGATTTAATTTTTTAAGTGTATAGAACAAACCTCTGTGAGGACATCCTGCGCACATGACCGGAGGACGGGCCGGAAGTGCTTCCTCTAATTTCAGGCCTTCATGCTTTTTCTGTCCAAGCTTTTCCGCGACGAGGTTCTGACTGAATTCATCGATCAGCGGGAAAATTTCTTTTCCGACAGGTTCAAGCCCCAGCGTCCGGCAATGTGTCTCGATAATATTATCAAGTTCCTCAACAACGACCAGCTTTTCAACAGATGCCGCAAAGTCACGGATCTTCTGTTCCGGCAGAGGATTGATCATTCCGAGCTTCAGCACAGGATAACGGTCACCACACACTTCCTTGACATACTGGTAAGATGTTGAAGATGTGATGATCCCCATAGTATGGTCGATTCCATCTTCGATACGGTTCACATCGGAGGTTTCGGCGAAAGCAACAAGCCTTCGGGTACGTTCCTCAACGATCGGATGGCGTTTTTTTGCCATTCCGGGCATCATGACCCATTTCATGACATTTTTTTCATAAGGTTTACGGTCAATTTCCCTGCGTTCACCCAACTCAACAACGCTCTGGGAATGTGCCACACGGGTGCACATCTTCAACAGGACCGGTGTATCAAATTCTTCGGATATCTCGTAAGCCAGTTTTGTAAATTCCAATGCATCAGTTGAATCAGACGGCTCAAACATCGGCAGCTTTGCAGCAATGGCATAATGGCGGGAATCCTGTTCGTTCTGAGAAGAATGCATTCCGGCATCATCAGCCACAGCGATGATCAAACCCGCATTGACGCCGGTATAGGACAGCGTAAAAAGCGGATCCGCTGCCACATTCAAACCGACATGTTTCATTCCGCAAAAGCTTCGTGTACCGGAAAGGCTGGCACCGAATGCTGCTTCCATTGCAACTTTTTCGTTTGGAGCCCATTCCGCATAAATTTCATCATATTTTGCGGCTGCTTCCGTTATTTCCGTACTCGGTGTCCCGGGATAGGAAGAAACGAATCCACAGCCTGCTTCATAAAGGCCTCGTGCTACAGCTTCATTACCCAACAACAATTTTTTCATTTCATATCCTCATAAAATACAACCGAAGAATCTCTCTCAGCTATTGATCTGGACTTCAACCAATCGGCCTTTGCAATACTTTTCCCGCAGCGCAGGTTTCTCAATTTTACCTGTTGGATTTCTGGGTACTTTATCGAATATAATTTTACGCGGTCTTTTGTACCTGGGCATGCCAAGACAGAAATTAGTGATTTCTTCTTCAGTACAGGTCATATCCGGTTTTATCTCGATGATCGCGGCTGCGATTTCACCAAGACGCTGATCCGGCAGACCGATCACCGCGACATCCTTGATCTTATCATAAGCTCGCAGAAAATCTTCGATCTGCACAGGATAAAGGTTTTCGCCCCCGGTGATGATCACATCCTTCTTGCGGTCTACAAGATAAATGAATCCGTCAGAATCGACCTTTGCCATATCGCCGGTATACAGCCACCCATCCTTCAAAATCTCATCGGTCGCGTATGGATTTTTATAATAACAATCCATAACACCGGGGCCATGTACGATCAATTCCCCGACTTCCTCACCCTGAACCTCATCGCCATTGCCATTGACCACCTTCGCTTCCCACAGGTAGCCGGGTTTTCCGATAGCACCGACTTTGCTGATATTTTCCACGCCCAGATGTACACATCCGGGCCCGAGTGACTCGGACAGCCCGTAATTGGTATCGTACTGATGATTGGGGAAAACCTTTTTCCAACGGCTTATAAGGCTCGGCGGTACCGGCTGAGCTCCGATATGCATCAGACGCCATTGTTCCAGCATATAATGCTGAAGATCAACTTCACCGGAGTCAATTGCATCCAGTATATCCTGTGCCCAGGGCACCAGGAGCCAGACAATCGTGCATCTCTCCTCCGTTACCGCGCGAAGGATCCATTTTGGTTTATTTCCCCGAAGCAGGACTGCTTTGCTCCCCGCAATGAGACTGCCAAACCAGTGCATTTTAGCCCCTGTGTGATAAAGCGGAGGAATGCAGAGAAATACATCATCCCTGCCCTGCCCATGATGCTTTTGTTCTGTCATACAGGAACAGACTAAAGCTTTATGCCGATGGAGGATGGCTTTCGGGAAACCGGTAGTTCCGGAAGAAAAATAGATGGCAGCATAGTCATTTTCATCCAGCGCGACGGGAGGAGCCATGGTTGAGCAGAACCCCATCAGATGAATACAGTCCTCTGTATAATCCGGTCCGTTTTTCCCAACAAAGAATAATAATTTTGTCTTTGGAATATCATTGACGATCTCATTCATCCGGCTGACAAATTCAGGACCGAAAACAAGAATTTCCACATCTGCCAAATCCAGACAATACTGGATCTCATCTGACGAATAACGGAAGTTCATCGGAACAGCAAGACACCCCGCTTTAAGAATACCGAAATATATCGGCAGGTATTCCAGACAGTTCATCATCAGAATACCGACTTTTGTGCCGCTTTTGACACCACGGCTCAGCAGCAGATTTGCAAAACGATTGGCACGTCTGTCAAACTCCTGCCATGTAATTTCCCTGCGATAGGGAGCATCAGGACTGGCTGCTTCTACCAGATTCGCTTCACGCCATGTTGCCGCATGATCGCGGTCTTCAGAAGGATTGATTTCGACCAATGCTATTTCATTACCGTATAATCTTGCGTTTCTCTCCAGAAAATCCGTAATTACCATATATTGTTCTCCTTATAAAAAAATCCTCTGAAAAAATCAGAGGACGAGAATTCCCGTAGTACCACCTCTATTCAGCGAAAATTCACATTTCCGACTTTTCGGGATAAAACCTATCCCTTTGCTATAACGGCTGATCCCGGTACGATCTGATTATATGTTCAACCGGCTGATTCGGATATAACCTGATATATTGCCGGACACCGGCTTACACCATCTGCGGGATCTCTGCAGTCCGGTACCAAATTGCTGCTTAATTTCCTTCACTGCAATTAAAGAATTATTCTAAACCATTGCAGATAAATCTGTCAACAAATATTATAGAAAAACGTGACCGAAAGCAGCATAGATGCATATAAAAAAAAAGATGGTTCTATTTCGACCCTTCCGGAAACAGAACCATCCTTCATTTACAAAAACTTATTCTTCAGGAGCAAAATTGTCTTTTTCTACTCCGCAGAGGGGACAGGTCCAGTCATCCGGGAGATCCTCCCATGCGACGCCTTCAACTTCTTCGTCATAAACATGACCGCAAATCTGACAAACGTATCTCATTATAAAAAACTCCTTCAATAATAATTATCAAATTCTGCTGTCAAATATTACCGAAAGGCAATTATTGACCGCAAAATTGATCAGCACTTCCACAGGCTGTGAAGATTGCAGTAAGCATAAGCGGCTTCCAGCTCATCTCCTTCGCAAAGAGAGAAGCAGGCTTTTGGTTCTTCACCGGGATTCAAAGCCTTACGCTGGTTGCCCTGTTTTGTCTGAATGGCAATCCATTCAATGTAATGTTCCGGCAGCATAGGATGTGCAGCAGAACCTACTTTAACGATAACTTTATTGCCATCAATTTCAACAACAGGAATATGCTTCTCTGCAGAAGCTTCTGTGGTTCCGGGGATGATCTCTTTCATCGGTTTGCCGCAGCACATCACCGGCACGGCAGTCTTTTTGACGATAGCGATAATTTGACCGCAGGTCTCACAGCGATAAAATTTCATTTCCATAAAAATACACTCCATTCTATATAAATTACTCACTGTATGAACAGCTGTTATAAGATTTCAAAAATCCTTATCTGAATTATAACAGAACGTTACGATTCTTATCAACAATAAACCAATAACTGTTGTTTATAATTTCATAACCTTTTTTACAACAAATTCTGCTGCCTTGTAAGCCGGATTCTCCAGTGTTCTGCCAGCCTCTTTCAGCATTTTTCGGATCTCAATATGCTGGGGACAATGCTTTTCGCACCTGCCGCATCCGACGCAATTGGAAGGGGAAGTGGAATCCCGTCTGAGCGCGGAAGTCATGAAATAAGATTTTTCCGCAGCAAGCAGCCCCCGGCTTTTCATCATGTTGTAGGCAAAAAAGATTCCTGGAATATCCACATTTTTCGGGCAGGGCATACAGTAACGGCATCCGGTACATCCTACCGCCAGATGAGAAAGAATTTCTTTGACAACCTTCTGCAGTATTTCCTGATCATCGTCAGTCAGCATTCCCGCATGAGCTTTATCTGTAGAGGCAATGTTCTCATGAACCATTTCCAAAGAATTCATTCCGGAAAGCACCACCGTCACTTCCGGCTGATTCCACAGCCAGTCGAATGCCCATTGGGCGGGGGTTCTTTCCTCACTGCCGTTTGAAAGCAGTTTTTCGGCAGATTTCGGCAGACCGTTCACAAGCCTTCCGCCACGAAGCGGTTCCATTATGACAACCGGCAATCCTTTTGATGACGCATATTTCAGACCGACAACCCCCGCCTGGCTCGTCTCATCCAGATAATTATATTGGATCTGACAGAAATCCCAATCATTAGCATCCACAATCTTGCAGAACATATCCGCGTTGCCATGATATGAGAATCCAACCTGGCGGATCGCGCCGGAATCTTGCTTTTGTTTCAACCAGGTCTTTATCCCCAATGCTTCCAATCGCTGCCAGGTTGGAAGATCAGTCAGCATATGCATCAGGTAATAATCCACATGGTCCGTACGAAGACGTTTCAATTCTTCATTGAAAGTTTTCTCGATGCTTTCTATATCTTTCATCAGATAATGCGGCAGCTTGGTCGCGATATTCACCTTATCCCGGACGTGATTGCGCTCAAAAATTTCACCGACGGCAGATTCGCTGCCGGGATAGATAAATGCCGTGTCAAAATAATTGACACCACCTTCTATAGCCGCGAGCAATTCTTTTTCGGTTTTTTCAATATTGATTTTTCCCATTTGCTGGGTGAAACGCATACAGCCATATCCCAAAACTGAAAGCGAATTCCCGTATTTATCTTTTCGATACTGCATAAAACTCCTTTATCAAAAGAAAGGGGATGCCCGTACAACACGAACCATCCCCAAAGCACTTATTTCCCCGGATATTATTATAATTATAAAATATTATTTCATCACCGGCTGTTTATCGGCAATCAGAAGAAAGACAAAGCCAAGAGCGAAAAATACCGCAAGTGATGCGACAGCGACATTGATCGTCCCGCCGGCAAGCTTTACAGCAGCAATCAGCGCCGAACCCAGGAAGGATGCTCCCTTACTGAAAATATCATAGATCCCAAAATATTCAGATGAATTTTCGGCAGGAATGATCTTCGCATAATAGGAACGGCTGAGGGATTGGATAGAACCCTGGAAACAACCGACACCAAAGGCAAGAATACCAAAATGGACCAGCGTTTTCAGCGTAAGGGCATAAATACATACACAGAAATATCCAATAATGCAGACCAGGATCAGCCGGACCGTATCATGCTTTTTGGAAAGGTTCGCAAAAACGAGTGAACCGATCCAGGCAACGACCTGTGTGGCCAACAGAAAAACGACCTGGCCGACAGTAGGAAGGCCGAGATCCGTGCCGATATTGATGCAGTTATCTATGATGGTTCCGACACCATCGATGTAAAGGAAAAAGGCGATCAGGAAAAAGAGCACTTTTTTGTTTTGTCTGAAGATACTGCTGAAGGTTCTGAAAATTTTCCCGATTACAGCACCGACAGTACCGGCGGCTCCCTCGACATAATTCTTTTGCCTGTAGTTTTTCAATAACGGAAGCGTCACAAGCATCCACCAAACAGCCGTTACGCCAAAACCAATGATCTTTGAAAGGCTCTCGGAGATTTTCCCCAGCATATCCGGTCCCATCACATAAGCGATCAAAGCCACGCCCCAGGCATACCCGTATGATGAAACCTGGTCAGCCCGTTCTTCTGTTGTTACATCATTCAGCATTGAGTCATAAATCGTGTTTGCCGATGTATAAAACAGCCTCGTCAATACGAAAACAATCAGAAACGGAAGCCAGGCGTTGATAAATCCATTCGTAATGCACAGACAGACACCGATCGCAACCACCGTATTAAAAAGTACTTTTCTCCGGTCTTTATGATCAGCAAGTGCGCCGATGATCGGCCCGATGATCGCGACCAGAATGGTAGTAATTGAAATGGCAAGTGAATAATAAGCAGTCGCATTGTCGCCGGAAATTCTTCCGGGGGTATCACCGATCGCAATATTCTTGAACCAGATCGGGATCAAAGAACACGCCAGCATCGTATAAGCGGAATTTCCGACGTCATAAAGCACCCATGATAACTCCTGCTCATTCAGATCCCGGAATATCTTCCAGTTATTCATTTTCTTTACCAAACTGCTCATAATCCCTTCTTTCGTTCCTGCATTTCCGATGATTTTAATAATTATAACAGTATTGAAGTGAAAAACAATTCAGTTCTCTCCAATTTGTGGTTATTATCCATAAATAAATCCTTTTTCCCAAAGCTATAGAATAACAGAGAAATTTATACTTTATACGCTTTTCAACAAAAATGATATAATAACTGAAATATATTATCGAAATACAGGGTGAATTATGCTCGACAAAATCAACGCTATTGAAGCACGCTATAATGAGATCAATCAACTTATCGAACAGAACGTTGATGATTACAGCAAAACCAATGAATTAATGAAAGAACGGTCCGACATTGAAGAGATCGTAGAAAAAGGACGGGAATATAAAGCCTCATTACAACAGCTGGAGGAGGCCAAAGAACTCGCCGGCGGGACAGATCGTGAAATGGCTGACCTTGCCGAGATGGAGATCGAGGAACTGAAACCCCGCATTGAAACGCTTGAGAAAGAGATCCGTTCACTGTTGATTCCCAAAGATCCGCGGGATTCAAAGAATGTTATCGTTGAGATCCGTGCCGGTACCGGAGGTGATGAAGCAGCACTTTTTGCGGCAGACCTCTTCCGTATGTATACACATTATGCGGAAGCACGCCGATGGCATATCGAGATCCTTTCCGAAAATGAAATCGGTGTCGGCGGTTACAAAGAAATCTCCTTTATGGTCAAAGGAAAAGGCGCTTACTCCCGGTTGAAATTTGAATCCGGAACACACCGGGTCCAGCGCGTTCCGGTGACTGAATCCCAAGGCCGTATTCATACTTCAGCAGTTACAGTAGCAGTTCTGGCGGAAGTGGAAGATTTTGATATCCAGATCCCGGAAACCGATATCAGGATAGAGGTTTATAAATCCGCAGGTGCCGGCGGTCAGAATGTTCAGAAAAACTCTACTGCCGTCCGTTTGATCCATATTCCCACCGGGATGGTCATCACCTGCCAGGACGAACGGTCACAGCTTCAGAATAAAACCAGGGCAATGTCCATTTTACGCGCCCGGTTATATGATATGGAACAACAGAAGCGGCAGGAAGAGCTGGATTCCACACGACGCGCAATGATCGGGTCCGGCGACCGGTCGGAAAAGATCCGCACTTATAACTATCCGCAATCCCGTGTGACAGATCATCGAATCAATGTATCATCTTTCAATCTTGCCGGTGTGATGAACGGCGATCTGGATATTTTCATTGACGAGCTTATCCTGCGCGACGAGGCGGAACGTCTGGCTGTCTCCTCTGAAAATTAGTTTTGATCTGCCTGCAGGACGAAGCTTTCCGATGAATTTGAGAGAAGCGCACCAGAATATTTCAGCTGAATTATCAAAAGTCACTGAAGAAGCTTCACTGGAAGCAAGTCTGATCATTCAAAAAGCAACAGGTCTTTCGAGACCTGTTCTTTTATCTCATCCGGAACTTGAGATATCCGCACAAGACCGGAAGCTGATCCGTGAAATGACAAAACTGCGCGGCACCGGATTCCCGTTACCATACATCCTTGGAGAATGGGAATTTTACGGACACTCCTTTTTCGTTGATCAGACTGTTCTTATTCCGAGACCCGAAACAGAATTGATCACAGAAAAGGCAGCTGCCTGGATCAGGCTTCATCCATCAGTCCGCACAGGGTTTGATATCGGGACAGGGTCCGGCTGCATAGCTGTTTCTCTGCTTCTTGAAAGGCCGGAGCTGCGGATGATCGCTGTTGATCTGCACCGCAATGCGCTGCAAACTGCCTGTAAAAATGCGGATCGGCATCGTGTTTCAGATCGTTTCCATCCGGTTCAATGCAGTCTTTTTTCAGCTTTTTCAGACCGTTTTTCCCTGCTTTGTGCCAATCTGCCATATATTCCGACGGATACCTGCAGGTTGATCGAACCGGCGCGTTTTGAACCGATCAGCGCGTTGGATGGAGGAGAAGACGGATTCGAGCTGTATCGTTTGCTTTTCCGGCAAATAGCGAATAAAATGAATAGAGAGTGTCTGATCCTTTGCGAAATAGAATACCGGCAGCGGGAACTTGCGCTTCACACAGCTTCTGAATATTTGCAGGTCAGCCGCGCATACTGCAGATCACAAACGAAGAATGAAGAATATTTATGAAAAAAATCTATACAATATCAAATGAAACTGAAATAAAAGAAGCACTGGAAACAGCATCTGAAAAACTCCATAACGGCGGGATCATCGCCATCCCGACTGATACGGTTTACGGGTTTGCAGCATTGGTATCCGATGAAACTGCTATTGAAAAGCTTTACAGGATCAAAGAACGGGAACAGAACAAATCCATCGCGGTTCTCCTGGGCGATGCTGAACAGGCTTCTCTGATTGCTCATAAATTTCCTTCGAAAGCGCAGCGGCTGGCAAATACCTATTGGCCCGGAGCCCTTACCATCATCGTCCGCAAAAAGGCAGGACTGCCTGCCAACCTTACATCCAACGATCTGGTCGGCCTGCGTATCCCGGATCATGTGTTTACGCGTGATCTTATCCGTTTGACAGGGCCGCTGGCGGTTACCTCGGCAAACATCTCCGGACAGCCGCCCGCAAAATCGGTTCCGGATTTTGCAAATGTTCTCGGTCCTCATTTGGATATGATCATCGATGGAGGACCATGCAGAGGAGGAGTTCCATCCTCCGTAATCAATTGTGAAACAGAACCCGCAGTTGTACTCAGGGCGGGAGCTGTTTCTGAAGAGGAATTGCTGGCGTGCTGAAACATAAAAAAACCATACTTCTTTTTGTTTTTACCATCTTTATTTTTACAGGCTGTGCTTCATTGACGCCTACTGCCATCCGTTATAAGGCTGTTCATATTTGGGAAGAACTTTTTTCCGAAGCCACGGTAACCATGCCTGTGCTGGTAACTTCAACATATACACTCACACCGACAAAGATTCCTACAGCCACCATGACGCCGACGATAACATTGACGCCTACAAAAACAACAGTTCCATGGAGCAATTTTGTACTGCCGACATTTGAAGTTCTCGAGACGCAGTCACTTCCGCTGTCAGTTCGTGACAGCATCAATCAGGTCAAGGACATAACCATTCCGGATGATACGATCCTCCAGCCGAACCAGCTTTTCATCAAATCGTGGCGTATGACTAACAGCGGTTCCAACACCTGGGATGAGAAAACGAAACTGATGATGGATACGACCTTTGACACTGAGCTTCCGACAGTTGTCAAAGCGATATTTCTCAAAGAAAATGACTGGATCGATTTTACACCGGGCGGCTGGGGAACAAGGGTGTATAACGTAGCATCCGGAACGCAGGTGGATCTTGCCCTGCTCATGCGGGCCCCATCACAGCCGGGCTCCTACCAGATCCAATTCCGTCTTGTCAACAATGAAGGTGAGATCATCAACACGCCTTTCTGGATGCGTTTCTTCGTCGCAGGTCCAACTGCGACTCCGTCACCGCAGCCTTCCCATGACACTCCGGAACCGACACAGGAGCCTTATGACTGGAGCGGGCATTGGATGGTCCGTGAACCTTTCATCGCAGAAGAGGTCAGACCGATCCACGCATGGCTGTATCAAAACGGGGAAGAACTTACCGGTTTCATGTATGATACAGAGGGCAATCCTGTCATTATCAAAGGCGCTATTTTCGATGGCGGCCGAACATTTAACGGAGAAATTTTCTATCCCTGGCAGAAACAGACCACGCCTGTCATCTGGCGAATGCAGATGAGCCGGGATCAATTTTACGCTGTTACGCAATTGGGCGTCATGGATGAATCCGCGGTATGCGGCGGCAGAAACGGTGCAAACCTGCCGGATTCCTGCGCATTGCCTGCGGGTGCCTGAGAGAGATGCTTTATATACCAAACGTCAATCATGATCCTGCTATGAATCTCGCAATGGAGGAATATATTCTGTCCTCATCCGGAATCAGGGACCAGGTTCTTTTTTTCTATGTCAATGCCCCATCTGTCATAATCGGCAGGCATCAGAACACATCTGACGAAATTAATGCTGAATTCGTCAGAAAACAGGGAATCCAGCTCGTCCGCCGCTGTTCCGGCGGAGGAGCAGTTTACCATGATCATGGCAACCTGAATTACAGCCTCATCTTTCCGGGTGATCCGAAGCTGAACGGAGATTTTTCTGATTTACTCCTACCGATACTTGATGCGCTGCATTCATTAGGTCTGCCCGCTGAATTAGGCGGCCGCAACGATTTGCTTCTGAACGGATTAAAATTTTCAGGAAATGCCTATTATCACAATCAGTTTGGATCAGTAACTCACGGGACCCTTCTTTTTAATTCAGATCTTGATGTTCTGTCAAAAGCTTTACAGCCTTCATATCAAAAGTTGAAAGCAAAAGGGATTTCCTCCGTACGCAGCCGTGTCTGCTGTATAAAGGATGCATTTCCGAATCTTGCTGATACAGAAGAACTGAAAGAAGCAATACTTGATTATTTCAGGAAAGAGTATAGCATAACTACACGCAGTTTCAGTGAATCTGAATTTCAGCAGATCGAATTACTTGCCGACAAACGTTATCGAAATGATGCGTGGACTTACGGAGAATCACCTGCCTACACGATACGGCGTTTTTTCCATCCGTCATGCGGACTTATCGATTTCAGAGCTGATGTCAGAGAAAAAATCATTCAAAATATCCGTTTTTTTGGAGATTTTTTCTGTCCCGAAGAAATCTCCTCCCTTGAAGAAGCACTCAAAGGAACACCCTGGCAGGAATCGGACATTCGCGATCTATTGCTGAGAGCGCATTGGGATTCCTTTTTTCCTGATTTTTCTGTTGAAATGTTTATCTCAGGACTCTTCAGCGTGAAAGAAGATGTGTAACCGCTGTTCCTCCAAGCCCTCCGACACACTGAACAAAAGCCGTACGGACATCTTCGATCTGACAATTCCCGGCTTCTCCGCGAATCTGCAGCACAGCTTCTGCGACCTGGTAGGCACCGGATGCTCCCAATGGATTGCCTCTCCCAAGACAGCCTCCCATTGAGGCATAGTATCTGCCGTCCGGTTTCCAGCCTTCACCGGAAGGAGCCAGTCCGATCGCTTCCCTAATAAGGATCGCGTCAATTGAAAAGGCGTCCCAGATTTCCCAGATATCCACTTCACTTTGCGGAATGTTGGCATGCCGGAAAGCCTTTTCCGCTGAAGCGGCACAGGAGCCGTAATGCAGCAGGTTCCGCCTGTCATGAAGCGAAAGAGGAGCAATTGCATTTGCACTTCCGATTATTCTTACAGGAATATGGTTGAATTTTTCGGGTAGTTTATCGCCCCGTGTAATCAGAATTGCCGCTGCACCGTCAGCAAGCGCTGAACAGTCATACATTCCGAGAGGGGCATTGGTTATGGCCTGTTTCTGTAATTTTTCAGCATTCAGATGCAGGTGATAGAACGCATTAGGGTTATTACAAGCCTGACTATACGAATTTTCAGACATACAATCCAATACTTCCCGCTCTAATCCATGCTCGACCATATATCTGCGGGCAAGAAGTGCCGCACCGGAAGAAATTGTCATCCCGGACATCGTCTCATATTCATAATTGAGCAGCAGGTCCTGTGTCTGCGAGGCTTTTGTGCCTGTATTTTCCGTGATCTTTTCAATACCCAGTGCCAAAGCACAATCCAAAAATCCTGATTTAACAGCCAGATAAGCAGCCCTGACAGCCGCACCGCCGGAGGCACCGCCGGCTTCAAAGGAACAGGCTTCTATGCCTTCCAGGCCGGAAGAATCAGCGATCAAAGCAGCCAGATTCGTCTGATGCGTCAAAACAGAGGCGAAAGTATTTCCAACAAATATACCCTGCGGTTTCAGCCCGCCGCTGTCAGCTATTGCCGCCCGCACAGCACGGCTGCCCAGCGTTCGTAAAGGGACATCCCAATGTTCGCCAACCGGCTGAAGACCGATCCCTGCTATTACAATTTCATCAGTAAGACTCATTTTTATTAACCAATATGCATCAAAGATTTATTACAGCTGTCTGTCTATCCTGCAGTTTCAGAAATTATCCGCTGTTTGTAAACTGATAAACAAGAGCTTATTTCATCACATATTCTCCGCGATAACGTGCATAAGTAGCGTAATCTATTTCCGTCCTGCGCCTGATATAGGTCTGGGTAAAAGGCGCCAGACCGCGAATCTCCCGAATCCGATCAGTGACAGTCAGGGAAAAGGCATCTGAACCGGCACCGGACCCGAAACTTGTGGCAAAAATCTTATCGCCCGGTTCCGCTATATCCAAAACAGCCGAAATGCCCAGCAGCACCGCCCCGGAATATGTATTCCCGATCATCGGAGAAAGAAGACCGGGTGCAATTTGTTCGGGTGTGAATCCAAGATCTTTTGCGACCTTTTGAGGGAATTTCTGATTCGGCTGATGAAAAACGGCGAAACGGTAATCAGAAGGCTTTGTTCCGCTTTCCTCCAGATAAACTGAAGCCGCACTTTCAGCATGGTGAAAATATCCGGGATCTCCTGTGAAACGCTGACCATGTTCAGGGTATTTTTCATGCTGCCGCCGCCAGAAATCAGGCGTATCCGTCACATAAGAAAATAAACCTTCGATCACGGCTGCAGATTCTTCACCGGGGCCGATAATTACCGCAGCGCCTCCGGCTCCGGCAGTATATTCCAAAACATCACCCGGCCGTCCCTGTGCAGTATCCATACCACAGGCAAGCGCATATTTACCCATGCCGGAACTGACCAGTCCCATCGCCATCGTCATCGCTTCCGTCCCGGCTTTACAGGCAAATTCAGTATCAGCAGATGAAATTGCCGGTCCTGCTCCGATCGCTTCCGATACTACCGTACCGCTGGGTTTTACAGCATAAGGATGGGATTCCGATCCGATCCATACCGCACGCAGCTCCTGAGGATCGATCCGGGCACGTTTTATCGCATTACGCGAAGCTTCAATCGCCATTGTAATAACATCTTCATCCAATCCCGGCACTGATTTCTCTTTGATCAATCCTTTAGCCCCATCATGCCAGATACGTCCGATTTCCGTGTCCGGAATACGGTAACGCGGAATATAAGCACCATATCCGACAATTCCGACCGGTCTTTCAGGTGTCATAATATGATTCATTTTATGCATGGAACGTTCCCTTTTCTTCGGCTGCTAATTCAGCTGCATAGGATGCAGAAACATGGTTTTCCCTTACCATCCTTGCCGCTATCCTGTCAGCAAGTTCCCCCTGCGCTCCTGCTGATACAGCCAGTTGTTTTGCGTGAAGACTCATATGTCCGCGCTGTATTCCCTCTGTTGAAAGCGCCTTCATTGCCGCAAGGTTTTGCGCCAGACCTACGGCAGCGATGATTCCGGCAAACTCCCGGGCGCTTTCCGCACCGATCAATTTGATTGCTGCTGCGGCACCCGGATGTACTTTTGTCGCGCCGCCCCTGGTTCCGACAGCCAGCGGAAGCTCAATAGTCCCAAGGAGATTCCCGGTACCCGGGTCTTTTCTCCAATGGCTGAGCGGACGTATTACGCCGCTTCTGGCTGCCCAGGCATGAGCACCTGACTCAACCGCGCGCCAGTCATTCCCGGTTGCAAGAAGAACAGCATCAATTCCGTTCATGATACCTTTATTGTGAGTCACGGCCCGATATGGATCGGCTTCAGAAAAAGCAGCCGCATCCAGGATCCTTTCAAGCACTTCATCACCGCTGAAGTCTTTGAATCGCAGTGCTGATTCAGGTATACTGCATGAAGCTCTTGCGAGACGCCTGTCCGCAAGATTACTAAGGATGCGTAATCTCACTGTTCCGCCGGTTATTCTTTCTGCTTCAGGAGCTATTGCCTCCAACGCCGTATCAATCAGGTTTGCTCCCATAACATCCCGCACATCCATTATCAGATGAAGGATCATCATGGGACCGACCCGGGTTTCCGGAATTTTTCGTATTTCGATTTCCACCGGTCCGCCGCCGCGTTTCAGAAGGTTCGGGCAGCTTTCCCCAGCAAGGGATAAAAGGGTCTCTTTTCCTCTTTGAAGCTTTTCTTCTGCCTGCTGCAAATCGGAAAGGCCGAGGATCTGCATCTGTCCAATCATTTGCGGCTCATCTGCTTCTGCATGAAAGCCGCCTCCGGATTGAGCAATTTTCGCCCCATTGGATGCTGCTGCGACAACTGAAGACTCCTCAATAACCATAGGGACAGAAACCGGTCTGCCGTTTATAATAAAATTTCTGGCTATTCCTATCGGCAGAGAATAAAGGCCGATAACATTTTCAATCATCCGGCCGGCTGTATCTTCATCTAATCCTGCTGTTCCGGATAAAGCACAAATATCATTCTCAGTAATACAGGATTCTTCCTGAAGCAGATCTCTCCGCTCATTAATTGTCATCTGGTAAAACTTCTTCTGTCCATCCATAAGCTACTATTATACTCAACTGATACTTTCAAAACCCATCAAATTTCGTTATCTGTTGAAATCCATTCCGGAATTAAGGCTTTATTCCCGGATAGTTTCCATATGCTTTTCGGATCGCATTTTCTTTTCCCTCAAACCGGTAAAGAACAGCATTCGGTTCTTCCATCAGGATCTCCGCGCTGCTCCAGTTTATGAAATTATTACCGGGACCGAAACGGCTCATCAGGTCATCCAGGGTTACCGGGCCAAGATAGGAATCATTTAATGGATTTACAAAAGCGTAAATTGTATTAAAGCTTTCCCGTTTATCGAATATTTTACGCGGCAGATCATAAGCATCAGCATAGATCCAAATCGGGGCATTATCCTGCGCAGCTGTCACAAAATGAATATCAGATGCGTTATTACCTTCACGATCTATAATTTTCTGTACAGCTCTTTCGTCCGGCCCGAGATCTCTGACGATTTGTATTTGAGATATTCCCGCAAGAATGATGAGAGCAGTATATATCCAACCGGAGATTTTATCCATTAAGGATGCATAATGCAGTGAGTATAAACCGGATGAGGCAAAAATCAGCAGCAGCGGATGGAGAAAGAGTAAAGTCCTTGGCCAGAGATTCGGTCTTTGAAAAGGGATAAGCAGCCCGATCCAAATAAAGAGTGCCAACCCATAGGAAACATATTCTTTAGAATTTTTCCGAAAAAATAATACAGACAGAACGATCCCGACAGCTATCGAAATACTTACAGCCACAGGCCACGACTCCGTAAAAGCCTGAACATTGTCTTTGATCCGTGAGATCATTGTTTCTCCGAAAGTAGCAGCCTCTGTACCGCCGATATAGATATTGCCAAAGAAACTGTCCCAGCCGGAAAAACGCAGCAGCGGCAAATAAAGAATCATGCTCAACAGAGAAACTGAAATCCCCATAAAAATCAGATATTTGAAAAGCTGCCATCTGCTGCGCCATGTTTCACATGGTTTAAAGCATATAATATTTAGGAACAGCCAGACACATATCCCGCCAAAAGGATACAGTGCGATCGGAAGTGTAAAGAAATTTAGACCGGAGAACAAAATCAATAATGCCCACGCAAATATGTTTTTTTTACGTTTTCCATAAACCGCCAGACCTACAGTAAGAATAGAAATGAAGGCCTGAATTTCATACCCGCGAGCGTTATAGGAATAAGCGATCAAAAAAGGAGCGAAAGCTGTGAATCCTGCCGCGATCAGGCCGATATGCTCGTTATAAAACAATCTGCCGAGCAGCCATACAGCAGGGATCAGCAGACAGCCGCTTATAAAAACAGGCAGCCGCAGCAAGGGTACCGTTTTACCAATA
>CACYHU010000091.1 GCA_902774215.1 uncultured Chloroflexota bacterium | reverse complement strand
TTCTACCCGGAAACACACGAGATCGAGTTCGGGTACGTCGGCGGCGTGAGGAAACGGTGGAAATACTGGAAAGCCAGAGACGACAGGGACGTCCCGAAAGCCGGAGACTGGGCGATAGAGTAATACCAAAGGTATTATGCCCAAAACATCCTGGCACCGGAGTACGGGATACTCGATCCCCGCTTCGATGAAATGGAACAGCCTGATTATAACCAGATACCGATAAAAGACAGATAAAAATCAAAAAAAGCCGGAATCCGGATGGATTTCGGCTGTCTCCATGTTGTGTTTTTGTATCAAAAATTTATCAGTATAAATAAAAATCAGTTTCAGATGCTCCAACCGGCGCTTGCGGCCTGCAGCTGTGTCATGCGGCGGAAGATACTGCCTTCATCAGCGAGCAATTCATCCGGACTGCCTTCCTCAGCCACCCTGCCGTCAGCAAGCACGATGATCTTATCCGCTGCCTCGACTGTCCGCATCCGGTGAGCAATGACGAGGACTGTTTTCCCCGTCAGCAGCCTGGATAAAGCCTCCTGCACCTTCGTCTCATTTTCCACATCGAGGGAAGCCGTCGCTTCATCCAGCAGGACGATGGGAGCGTTTTTGAGCAGTGCGCGGGCAATGGATATCCGCTGGCGCTCACCGCCGGAAAGCTTCGCCCCGTTTTCACCGATGGGTGTATCATATCCCTGCGGGAGCTTGCTGACGAACTCGCCGCAGTTCGCCGCTTCTGCCGCTGCCTTTACCTCCTCATCCGTGGCTCCGTGCTTTCCGAGCCTGATATTCTCCATCACCGTATCATCGAAGAGGACCACATCCTGAAAAACCATTGCGTAATCCGTAAGCAGCGTTTCCGGATCGATGGACGAAATATCGATGCCGCCGACTTTGATCGTTCCGTTTGAAATATCCCACAGCCGGGCGGCAAGCCTGGCGCAGGTGCTCTTTCCGGAGCCGGAAGGGCCGACCAGGGCTGTCACCTCTCCTTCCCGGGCTGTGAAGCTGACGCCGTGCAGGACTTCCTGCTCATCATAGGAGAAGCTGGCGTTATCAAATACGATATCATGTCCCTGCGGAGCGAAGCTCTCCTTCCCCTCGGCGGTTTTTGTGTCATAGATCTCCATCAGACGGCTGGCCGAGATCTGGGACATGAACATTTCCGCGATGAGCGCCAGCGCCTGATCGAAGGGCGCGTAGACCCGTGTGATGACCAGCAGGAACATAAAGAGCTGCATGAAATCGATCTGGCCGGAAAGGATCAGCTTTGCGCCTGTCAGGATCGTGGTGGCTACGCCCAGCCGCATGATAACGCTGGCTCCGTTGACGAAAATCCCCGTGGCCAGTTCTCCCTTCAGCATGGTGGATTCATGGTAATCGATCTTGTCGTTGAGTGCTTTCAGGAAGCGGTCTTCCTGATAGGTGGCGCGGATCTCACGGATGTTTTCCAGTGTTTCCTGAATGCCGTCGGAAACCTGTACATGGGCCGCTTTGGTGATTTCCGATTTCTTCTTCGTCAGTTTGCGGCTGCCGAACAGCAGCGCAAATGCCACCGGAACACCCCACAGACAGGAGAGCGCCATCTTCCAGTTATATACAAACAGGATGACCGCTCCAGACAATGGGACCAGACATGCTCCAGCCGGTTCACATCACCCATGATCGTTTCCGTCAGATCGGCCAGATCCCGCTTGCCGAAATAGCCCAGCGGCAGTTTCCGCAGACGTTCCGCGAGACTGATGCGCGTGTTTTTCACTTCACCGTAAACCAGTCCATAGGTCGCCTGATACTGCTGCAGGTGCGTAAGGAAGGAGAGAACGAGAAAAACCAGGACAAGGACCATGATCGTGACCGCATTCGGCAGCGGGGCTCCTTCCGTCAGCGTGTTCATATAGCTGTTCATCATGAATGTCAGGATCCCCATGCCGCCCATTACAACAAGATTTGTAATGACCGTCCAGAAAGTCCCCTTTTTTGTGTTTTTGATGCCCTGATCAGAAAGGGCATATCGCCGTTGAAAATCTTTACCGAACATCCTGTTTTTCCTCCTCTGCAGTGGAAATGCGCCATTTGACCGCCCGGTTGTAATCCTTCCACATCCGTGAATACAGACCGCCGGCATTGGAATCCGTGCCTGTGGCCAAACGTCCGGGAGCCGCGGTATATGCGGGGAGCGTCGTTGAAGAGGGCAACTGCACCGTCCGGGTGACCGGCGGGGCAGGCGGGAACCGTTATGACCGGATCGTTCGGATGATCGAAGAATCAGAACGCCTGAATTCCGGCGCGGAAAACCGTGCTTACGATTTGGCGGACCGGCTTGTACCGTGGTGCCTGGGCGGAAGTCTGCTCACCCTGGCTCTGACAGGTAATACGACCCGCGCGGTTTCGGTATTGATGGTGGACTTTTCCTGCGCCCTCAAGCTTTCCATGCCGCTCAGCGTACTCTCTGCCATGCGCGAAGCAGGAAATCACAAGATCACAGTCAAAGGCGGAAAGTTTCTGGAAAAACTCAACCAGGCAGATACCGTTATTTTTGATAAGACAGGAACACTGACTCACGCCTGTCCGACTGTCGGGAATGTTGTACCGTTCAACGGAAATAATGCGGAGGAAATGCTGCGAACGGCAGCCTGCCTGGAGGAGCATTTCCCTCACTCGGTGGCAAATGCGGTCGTTGCCGCAGCCCGTGAGCAGGGTCTGGATCATGAAGAATTACACAGCGAGGTGGAATATGTGGTCGCACACGGGATCGCAACAAGGATCGGTACCGAACGGGTGATCATCGGCAGCCGCCATTTCATTTTCGATGATGAAAATGTTTCTATAGCTCCGGAAGATCAGGAATTGTTTGAATCTCTGGATCAGCGGTATTCCTGGCTGTATCTGGCGATCGGTGGGATCCTGTCGGCCGCGATAGGTATTCTTGATCCGCTGCGTCCGGAAGCGGAACAGGCTGTTCAGAACTTGCATGGATCAGGTTTCAATCGGATCGTGATGCTGACAGGTGACAGCCGCAATACGGCAGCGGCAATTGCTGACCGTCTGGGTCTCGATGATTTCCGCGCGGAAGTTCTCCCTGAAGACAAGGCTGTTTATATTCAGCAGGAACAGCAGCAGAATCACATGGTTGTTATGGTCGGGGACGGGATCAATGATGCCCCGGCTCTTTCCCGGGCGGACATCGGTATCGCGATCGGCAGCGGTGCATCCATCGCAAGGGAAGTCTCCGATATTGTCATAGCCGCCGAAGACCTGCGGGAACTGGTCCTGATCCGGAAACTTTCCGAAAAACTGATGAAGCGGATCGATAGGAATTACCGGTTTGTGCTTGGTTTTAACGGGCTTCTGATTCTGCTCGGCGCTTTCGGAATACTAGCGCCATCCGCATCAGCTCTGCTGCACAACACATCAACGCTGTTGTTGAGCCTTGACTGCATGACTGACCTCATGCCGAAACGTTAGGATTCGGGCCTGTCCTTACGGCAGACTCGAATTGTTATTTTTTCTCTAATAGAAAGAAACGGGACTGCCACGGTAAGCGGAGCCCCGTTTGATAACCCTATAGTAAATTGGCCTTATCACGATCCATACTGAAATCTCAAAAAAAGTGATGAAGGCTCTACGATACATATTCCATCGAACAGGGAAGTCCCGAAAGGTTTCCCCGTTCGATATTTGGAATCATTCATCTGCCCAAAACTGTGATCTCGGTAATCCCGGTATAGCGTTTTTTCCCGCTGATCAACACAGGAACGCTCTGGACCTGATATTTCCGGGCGATTTCCGCTGATTTTTCGTCCTTCACAACTATTTTCTGATATTGGATACCGGAACGCTTCAGAATTTCCTCCGCCATACGGCAGTTTGGACATGTTACGGTAGAAAACAGCAGGGCTTCTTCATGTTCGGATGTTTCCTGAACATTTGCAGCGCCTTCCACACAATATTCCCTCCGTTCCCTATATTCCTGCGTTTTTCCGTCATTCCAGTTGCGCAGAGGCCGGTAATAACCGGTGATCCGGCTGTAAACTTCGGTTTCTTTGCCGCAATGCGGGCAGACAGGGGTCTCGCCTTTGAGATATCCGTGATCCGGACAGACCGCGTATGTCGGGGACAATGTGTAATACGGCAGGTGATAATTCTCCGCAATCTTGCGTACCAGCTGTGCGGCTGACTTCCATCCGCTCAGCCGTTCGCCCAGAAACACATGGAAAACGGTTCCGGATGTATAAAGTGTCTGCAGTTCATCCTGAACATCCAGTGCTTCAAAGATGTCGTCCGTATAACCGACAGGAAGATTGGATGAATTGGTGTAATAGGGTGTCCCATCGGATGCAGTGATGATCTGCGGCCAGCGTTCCTTGTCATGTTTGGCAAGCCTGTATGCCGTAGACTCAGCCGGAGTTGCTTCCAGATTGAACAGATCCCCGTACATTTCCTGATAATCTGAAAGTCGTTCCCGTATATGATTCAATACATCCTTGGCAAACTCCTGCGTTTCCGGATGGGTCATATCCTTCCTCAGCCAGTTGGCGTTCAGTCCGGCTTCGTTCATCCCGACCAGGCCGATCGTTGAAAAGTGATTATTGAAAGTGCCCAGATACCGTTTGGCATAGGGATAAAGCCCTGCTTCCAGGAACTTTGTCAGGACTTTCCGTTTGGTATCCAGCGAACGCGCGGCAATATCCATCAGCCTGTCAAGTCTCTTATAAAAATCAACCTCATTTTCAGCAAGGAAAGCAAGTCTTGGCAGGTTCAGCGTGACAACACCGATCGATCCGGTACTTTCCCCTGAGCCAAAGAAACCGCCGGACTTCTTCCGCAGCTCCCGCAGGTCCAGCCGCAGACGGCAGCACATGGAACGAACATCCGAAGGCTCCATATCGCTGTTGATGTAATTGGAGAAATACGGAGTGCCGTACTTCGCGGCCATTTCAAACAGCAGCCGGTTGTTTTCAGTTTCCGACCAGTCAAAGTCCTTCGTGATCGAATACGTCGGGATCGGATACTGGAATCCGCGGCCGTTGGCGTCACCTTCGATCATCACTTCGATAAAGGCCTTGTTGACCATATCCGCTTCCTTCTGACAGTCTCCATAGGTGAAATCCATCGGTTCACCGCCGACCAGGGCAGGCTGATCCTTCAGATCTGCGGGGATCTTCCAATCCAATGTGATGTTGGTGAACGGAGCCTGAGAGCCCCAGCGGCTCGGTGTATTCACACCGAATTCATAATCCATGTGATCCACACGGACAAACGGAGCGAGATATGTGTCAAAGGAGGAGAAAGCCTGTGCACCGGCCCATTCATTCTGCATGATGCCGATAAAGTTCACCATCTGATTGCAGAGGGAGGAAAGATGTTTTGCGGGAGCAGATGTAATTTTACCGGGAATGCCGCCCAGTCCTTCCTGGATGAGCTGCTTCAGTGACCAACCGGCACAATACGGGGCCAGCATGGAAAGGTCATGCAGGTGCAGGTCAGCGTTCCGGTGCGCGTCGGCAATCTCCTGATCGTAGATCTCGCTGAGCCAGTAGTTCGCCGTGATCGCCCCACTGTTGGACAGGATCAGACCGCCGACAGAATAGGTGATGGTAGAATTTTCCTTGACCCGCCAGTCTGAAATATTGACATAGCTGTTGACCAGATCCTTGTAATCCAGAAAAGTACTGTGGAGATTGCGGATCTTTTCCCGCTGTTTCCGATACAGAATAAATTCCTTCGCCACATCGGAATACCCGGCTTTGCTCAGTACGGTCTCCACACTGTCCTGAATATCTTCGACCTGGATCGTGTTATTCCTGACCTTCGGCTGGAAATCCGCAGTGACCCGGAGCGCCATCAGTTCCAGTACATCCGGAAAGACCGTTTTATTTTCCGCTTTAAAGGCAAGTTCCATGACACGGATGATTTTATGAATGTCAAACTTTGCTATCGATCCGTCTCGCTTGATCACATCACACATAATTCTCTCTCCTATTAATTACGTATTATTGTTTTTATAAAACGGTTCCCGATCGAACCGAATTCTTCCATTGTCATTTTATCCGGCGCATGGAGTCCCTTCAGGGGAACTTCCGGTGCATCCCGGAACGGCTGTAAATACCAGACAGCAGCTCCGGACAACTCCGCCGCGATCTCTCTGATATCGTCAGCGGAATGAAATTCCTGTACGACCGTTGTTCTGAATTCATACGGAATTCTGCCCTCTTTCAGGATATTGATCGACTCCCGAATCTGCGCCAGCGGAGCTTCCGGCAGGCCGATCGTTTCTGCGTACCCTGCTGCAGTATTCTTCACATCCATCGCGGCGTGATCCACCAGCCCTTCTGTGATCACGGTCTGCAGCCGTTCCGGGTAACTGCCATTGGTATCCAGTTTGATCAGGTATCCCAGTTCTTTCACTTTTTCCATAAAAGGCAGGACCCTGTCCGTCATCAGCGGTTCTCCTCCGCTGATACATATCCCGTCCAGAATTTCCTTCCGTTTGTTCAGGTAGGCAAGTACCTGCTCCGTATCGATTTGCCGGCTTTCCCCGCAGACAAGTTCCGCGTTGTGGCAGTACGGACAGCGAAAATTGCAGCCTATTGTAAACACCGCGCAGGCCATTTTGTCCGGATAGTTCAGCAAACTGAGTTTTTGAAATCCACCGAATTTCATCGATTCCCAAAATAAAAAGAAGAGTGCCTCCAATTGACACTCTTCCTGATATCACAAAACAAATGAACGCCGACCAAACGGACGTCACCCGGAAAAGAGGCTTAATTGGGAAGCTTTTTCGCAAATATCAAGCAGGCTTTCTGACTTACGCCTCATCGCCTTGTACGCCTTCTCACGTGAACCGCAATGGCATTTTGTACGCGGCTAAACGAATACAGTGACCCGTTCGTGCAGGATTCTCACCTGACTTTCCTCTAACCGGAATCGTAATTCCGGCCACTTGATATCAATATTTAGTTGATGCAAAGTATTGTATCACAGATAGCGATGTTTGATAAGACCGAAGTACATTTTTGGATATTTTATTTTTTTATAACGCTTAATAACAATCCGTTATCCGATTTGATCAGATCATATTCTTTCGCAAGAGGATTCCTGTCGCCGACAATACAGTAATCGCAGCAATCGTCGGTCACACAGGTTCTTTCGCGGATCAGGCATGCGTGGATCTTCTGCATTGCCAGATGGTCGCAGTTGCACATCAGAGGCAGCACATTTTCCATGTGGTGACGTTTGGCAAATTCGGCATTTGGGCATTGTGTGAAGTTGTAGCGGACGATCCCGTTTTCCTTATCGAAAGAAAAAAATCCCATTCGAAAGGTAGCGGGAAATTGCCCGATTTCTTTGATACGGATATCGCTGGTCTTTTGAAAAATTTTGCCAGCAAGCCGGTTATCAAGCCTTCTGTTCAGGTTGAATATCTTTCCCAGGATATCAAAGCTTCCCATAAAGCAATTGAAGACGTCCTGCTGTACATCTTCCAATGCGGGTTTGACCGGGATCACCTTGTACCAGGCGAAAATCAGAATCGGATCGTATATGCTGGTGGTCATTTTAACACCGCCCAGTGCCGGTTCCTCTTTCAGAAATTCGCAATACTGCAGCTGTATCTTTTCCCATAAGCGCTCTGTTGTCTGTTCATCATAATTCCGCTGCAGGAGATCCATGACACACTTCTTTGCATTCTTTGTGTAAAGGACATGTTTCGAACGGTCAAACGGAAGACTGCTTTCCTTCATGTTATTTTGACCTCCTTATTTGATAAATTCCATATTCTGTTCATTTTCTGCACAGTGCTGAACATATCCACGCCGCGAGTGCAGAGACTGCGGGAAATATGACGAAAAGTTTCAGCAGCTGGCTTTTGATATTGAATCCGTACTTCCGGTTTTCCATTACGCCTTCGATCTCAGGGTAGTAATGCTGAAAGAACCTGAACTTCATCAGCAGGAAATAATCAAAGCAAACCATGTCATAGATTTTGTAGAAGGAGAAAATGGACACAAACCGCAGGAAAAACTGCCGGAAGGTAAACTCACACCGGAAGCCATCCCGAACAGAGATCACGCCAACACCCAATATCATGAGAATGCTGAATATCATGAGCGTCCACCCGATGGCTCTGGCACCATAGAACAGTTCATTTTCTCTTGGCCGGATTGCCTCCTGTATTTCTTTTGGCGCTGAAGAGAAAAACCTCTTATCCTGAATGAAAGCCACTGCGGACAGCAACATCAGTGTGATGGCCGCGCAAAACACGATTGTCCCAAAAACAGTCAAAAGCATATCCGGTCCTTTTTCTGTCAATTCTTTTTTTCATCAAACCGCAGCCGGTATTCACAGCATACCGCGCCTTCCGGCAGTGCCGAGTTTCGGTCATAACGGATCTTACGGAATCCCTGTGTATATTCCTTGTCCAGACGGCAGATGAACAACGCAGCCTCTTCAGTCCCGAGTTCCTTCGCTAGCTCATGGTAGGGACAGGATAGAATATCCACGCCATACATTTCAGGCGGATCAAAAACAAGTCTGCGTTTATATCCTTTCTTTTCACTGCTCATACTTAATGCAATGCTTTCAACATGGTTCCAGATAAAACGGCTTACACCCGGGATGCCTGTAATTTTATGTACCATACCGGCAAAGCGTTTCCCCATTTTTTCTCCGTATTTCATCAGAATTTCCGTATCTGTATGATGAGCAGCCATCGTCCGGTAAAGCGCGACAGCAGGAAGGACCATAGCACCTTTATGTTTTTTCAGCTCCGGCTGATTTTTCAGAATACGGTTATATTCTTTACCCGCTTCTGTCCAGATACTTTCAGCCTTCTCCTCAGAAATAGCCTCAGCCATATATTTTCGGAACCCTCTGAAAAATACATCTTTGTTCAACCGATTCATAAGCCTCCTGTTTTTATGAGTTCAACCATCTGATCCCAGCCGTCTTTTGATTCCGGCACAATGGGAAATACCGGATAGCAATGGAACATTCCCTTTCCAACAATCATCTGATAGTTCACATGATATTTCTTCAAAACATCCTCAATTGCCGGAGCGCAGGCATAAAGCGTCTCGTCACTTCCGTACATCAGGGTTACACGCGGGCAGTTTGTATAATCACCTCTCTGCAGCCAAAGCATATATTCCGGGATACTGTCATCGTCGTGCCGCATGATCTCAATCGCGGTCTTCATATACTGTGCCGGGATCGCCACGTCCAGTTTATCCAGTTCCAGCATCCGCTGCCATTCCTCTTCCGTTTCCACACAGTTTCCTGGTGAAACGGCAAGAATATACCCCGGCATCGGAACATCGGTATGCCCGTTATTGATATATGGAACCATGCCCAGCGCCAGGTTGCCGCCGGAAGAAGTTCCGAAAATAGAGATTTTTTCGGCATTGTAATCCTTAAGCATGACTTTGTAGGTCTCATGGATCATCTCATAAGCTTTTGTCAGCGGGTAGTCCGTGCAGAGAGGATAGTAGGGAATGAAGAGATCCAGTCCGCTTTCTTTCGCAAACTTCAGCGCTTTCTTTATTGAACCTGGACGCGGCGCGCTGATCATTCCTCCCCCGATCAGGAAAAGGTTAGTGCGGTCAGTTTTCTGTTTATGGATCAGCTTCAGTACAGGACATCCCATGACCCCGGTCCGGCTGATATCAAAGGTATCATCGCGCAGATCCGGGATCTTATTTTTCGCGTTCTCTTTCTGGCGTGATGCCAGAAGTTCTTCGGTGCTCATACCTATCCAGCGTCTTTTCAGTCCGATCATTTTCACAAGCTGTTTTAATATTTCATATTTCAAGCTCATTGTTCATGTACCTTCTTCTGAAAAATTCATTGTTTTCTCCTATATCATCGTAAAGATCCACGCTGTGATCAGGCTGCCGATCAGGATCAGGATGCACTGTCTTATCTGCTGCTTCCGGTTGTAGCCGAAATTCTGCCATCCCGCGCAGCCTTCCGTTTCCGGGAAGAAATGCTGAAAGAATCGCGTTTTTGTAAGCAGAAAAAAATCCAGACAGATGATATCAAACGCCTTGATCACAGCGCCGATCGTAAAGAAACGCGCAAAGAATTGAAGAAAGGTGAAACCGTGCTTCTTCCCGTCCATACCGCCGATAATGAACAGACCGATATACCCCGCAAGGAACAGGATCAATATGATCCACCCGAGGATGCGTTTCGGCGACATCGGAAGGCTTTCGATCCGCGGGCGAAGGCTCTTCTGTACGTCTTCCGGAAAGTTTTTCACCAGCAGCCCGGTGGGCATCGTTACCGTGACGCCCCAGATGCAGAGAAACAAAAGAATACATCCCGTAACAGACAAAACGAGGGTAAGCATCATTCCTTTTTCTCCCTTACCGAAATAAACCGCGCCATGATCATTCAGTCTCCATAAACCGGGTAACTTCCTCGTAAAACAGTTCCGGGAACATCAGCACGAGTTCGGCATGCGCCAACCCTTTAAATTCTTTTGCCACAGTCTGCGGGTACACCCTGCAGGTATAAGCGAGATTCTCCTTTCGGGCCTTCTTTTCCTCTTCTCCATACCAGTATTCGATCTTTGTATCCACCGCGGGAACCGGATCCGGCATGGAATAGTTGTTTGTCGACTAGAAAACGTTGTAAATCGTCTTTGAGGAAAAATGATGCTTTTCAAAGTCAAAGATCTTCCGGTAATGCGCTTCAGGATCCTCACCTTTGGGAGTCCAGCGTTCCGGCGGCATGGCGACTTTCATAATGCTGTAATTCTTCGTCGCCAGGGAAATCGTCAGCCAGTCCCACAGCGCAATCAAACGGCAGATCCATTTCGGATACGGATAGGGAGTGATCCCGCCATCGATGATGGCTTTATCAACGGAGATTTTTTCTGCCGCCAGAAATCGGATCGCGGTCGCCCCGCCCATGGAAACCCCGTAAAGCCCGTCCAGATGAAGGATCCCTTTTTCCCGCAGATATGCAGCCGCGTCTGAAGCGTATTTTTCAACGGAAACGAAGGCCGTTCCCATCTCATCATGCCCGTCGGCAATGAAAAGAAGCACATGATGATCCTGAGCCATTGCCTCCGCGGATGGTTTGAAAACCCAACCCGGTTCTGCTGTACATTGAAACATGGCGAAGGTCTTCCCATGTTCTTTTCCAAACTCATAAACTTTCATTTTTGACTTACTTTCTTCAACATCACCAGCAGTCCGCCAAACATCCACTCATTCCAATATTACTCCTTCAAGCTCTCCGGTCCGGACCATTTCTTTCAAAAGGATCAGACCGAGGATCAGCACGAGCGCATGGCCGAAGGATTCCGTTCCGTGATCGAGCTGGTTCAGCGGCCATGGCAGCAGAGCCAGCAGGTTCCCGACCACACCGGGCAGCATCATCGGATTGCAGAATGTCGCGAGTATTCTCGCACCGGTACTTTTCAATGGAATGATCTTCTTCCAGACCATCACGATCATGATGACAGTCAGACCGAGGTCACAAAGGATATATGCGGCTGCCATTCCCGGTCCGTTTGCATAAAAAACGCGGTTGGCGATATCCGCTGCTTTTTCCATATCACCGAAGGCCTGCCAGATATATTTGAAAATCAGGGCTTGTGTCATGAACATGGCATGGACCCAGGCCCAGGCAACCGTACCGGTTATATAGGCAACGCGGAATAGCTTCACCCATTTCTGATTCTTTAGTACTCCGGAATACATTACATGGATCTTCAGTAAACCATACATCCGGTGGAAACCCATGTAATACAGCATCGTGCCGATAAAACCGCAGAGGATGCTTGTTACCATGCGCCAGGTTCCCATTTCGAGGTAAGCCACTTTCACGAACACCCCGATCGTTTCCGTTGTCTGCCCCTTTCCGGTCGCCGCGAACAGAAAATCACCAACAACATAAAGCAGACATCCGATGATGCCGCATTTCAGAAGTTTTTTCGATTTTTGTTCTTTTTCCATTTCATAATCTCCGTGTAAGATTATTATGTAAGATGACATCCTTCCATGAAGGTATTATGGCCTTTAAAAGTCGGTCAGCCTCAGATGCAGGATCATGACTAATTTTCTTTGCTCTGCTGTTTTCATGGATATTCTCGTCATAAAGTTCAGCTTTTTCCCCAATATCCTCAGCGCATCAGGGAAAAAAGTTCTTTCCTCAAGCAGGACTGTTCCGCATTTTTCAGCAAAGGCTTTACAGTCATCAATTCCGAAGTACATTAATGCGCTTGTATTGCCGGTTCGTTTGATGAACCAGTTGGTATACAGAAGACCAAATTTGCTGGTAGCATCGAAGATCATTTCCGCATCGGGAAAGGCCGCCTTGCAGTTTTGAATAAATCTGACGACATCTTCCTCATGAAAGTACTGAAATACGCCGGAAATGACCAGAATGGTTGGCAGTGAATTATCCACCTGATCAACCCATTCCATCCTGAACATATCGCCGGGTATCGTCGTTTCATGTTCGCGCTTACCGAATATTGTCCGCCTTGCCTTGATGACATCCGGCAGATCTGCCTCGAACCAATTGACGCCGGGTATTATTTTATGCATCCTGTCATAAGCTGTTTCCAAACCCGCGCCGAGGTATACCACATTGCATTCCGGATGATCCTTTGCGAAAGCAGTGACCATCCGATCCATGTTGTAATACCTTGCCACCGAGGCCATATTGCTGTATTGTGATGAACCCTTTGCTGCATCATACGGGAGATATGGCTCCAGCTCCAACGCTTTTTTATCCATAAAGTATTCCGGAAATTCTTTGGAAACAGCGATCCTCGCTACAAGTGGCACAAACAGGGTATTCGCAACACCTTCAAATTTATTCATATGATACATACCTTCTTTCACTTTTTCCTGATCCGGAAATCGCAGCGTTCGGCTCATTTTCCGAGAATACCGGTCCTTTGAAATTTAAGTCCGGGCAGATTTCCGCAGATATGGTCATCATATTTTTATCAGCCCCGGACAGACGAACCTGCCAAAGTACAAAAATGAAATAGAATAATTTACATTTTTATGACATGGAAGTCACAGCAGTCATCTCCGCTGCCCAGGGTCTTGGATCTAATGAGTTTTCCGCCCTTATATTCGATGGTCGGATAATCCATAACGCACATATGAGGCATCAGGAACATCAGATCTTCCTGTTTTGCGATCTTAAAGACACCGCATTCATGATGTGTGACATAGTATTCCGGAACGGAAAGATCATATGAGAAGTCAAAAACCCAGTCCATCGGATACGCTTTCTTTTTGGACCGTATCGATCCTTTCACATACTTATCGATCTCCTTTTGATCAAAACAGTTCTTCCCTTTATAAAATTTTTTCATTGTATCTGATTTGCATATTGCGTCGATCATCCCGTCAAAGACATCCATAGTGATTTTTTTCGGATCTGCTTTGTAATAGGAAAAACCGTAGCAGGCGAGATACATGACTGGTGCGAACATATTTTCCTTCATCGAACCGATGGAAGGTGTCCGCTTTATCATTGCTTTGTATTCTTTCTTGTGTTTTCTTTTGAATTCTGCAATATCGATGTCAGGCAAAATCTGTGAAGTATATCCATATACCACTTTGTCAAGCAGCACAGGGAACAATACGCCCATCAAACCAATTTTCATTTTCCATTCTCCCTGATCATTTCATCTTTCACAATAAGGTGCAGCCCCGCAAGCATGGCCGAGACAGGTATTCTCAGCACAATATACCGAAGATGCGTATTTCGGCCATACCCGAACAGATAATACCGCTTTGGTCCCGGAATAAAAATGCGGTAATAAGTCCATTCCGGCATTACTCAATAAAAACCGGTCGAGGGATCCGATATCAATTGCTTCAAGACCGGGAAGTACTTCAAAGCGATAAAAATCAACGAAACTTCGCTTCAACATTCCCGATAGCCAAATAAAATTAGTTTAAACTAACATATGTTTATTATATTCAAATTTATAAACAAAACAAGGAGATTGGGACAAATTCTTCAATATCTCAAAATATTATCTATGATTTGATCTTCATAAAGATGAAAAGGAGCTGTCACAAATTATAATTTTGAAAAGCTATCGGGGGCAGTGCTATGCAGGAACGTGGAATTAACGTCAGCTGCCTGCGAAAGTGATCCCCGCGTCCCGGTTAATTCAGTCAGGGGACACGCGCTGCGTCCCCCGACACCCCTGTATAAGCTAAGACCTGCTGCCCGCCCACCATTGCGGAGCATTTGCTTTTGATGGTATTTCTGAAAAAAGCTGTCGTACACCATATCAGATGTGCGACAGCCTCTTTCCGAATGAGGCCTTAGTACATCTATTACCAGCAGGTTCAGTCAATGTTACAGAACCGGACAGGATTCATTGGGTTAGAGGTCATTTACAGCCGGTCAATCATGGATCTGTTCCAGCCTGTAATAACGGCTGCCAAGACCAATCTCGTCACCATGTTCCAGTGTGTGAAGTCCGTTTCGGCCTTCGATGCGATGGATCAGAGAAGCGCTGTCCGGTGATGCATAGACAAGATCGATACATGCCTGATCCAGGGCAAGCGGATCTGTTGAGGCAAGGATCCCGATATCGTGCATGTCCGGTTCTGCGGGATTCCCGTCGCAGTCACAATCAATGCTCAGCCGATTCATTACGTTGATATAGATGATCCGGCCGTCCATGTAATCATCAACACCTTTTGCAGCGTCTCCCATCGCTTCAAGGAAAGGATCCTGATCCCCGAAGATGCTGCCCCCGGTACGGGTTCCGCCGGAGTGGATCCAAACCTTTCCCATGGAGGAACCGAAACCGATTGAAATATTTTTGATCGCCCCGCCGAAACCGGCCATAGCGTGTCCTTTAAAATGGCTGAGCACCAAGAAAGCATCATAGTTGGCGAAATGGCTGCCGACATAATCCACCTTCAGGCGGGTTCCTCCGGCGACCGGTATTTCCATGCTGCCCTCTTCGTCCAGAATATCCAGTTCTGCAATTTCCAGCAGTCCGTTATCTTCTGCCTGCTGACGGTGCTTCGCGGTGCTTGCGCGGCTTCCGCCGTAAGCGGTGTTGCATTCAACGATCGTACCGTTCACCATATGGACCAGATCACCGATCAGGGCGGGACGCAGGTAATTGCTGCGCTGACTTTCGCCTGTAGACATTTTTACCCCGACCTTTCCGGTCAATGTCACTCCCAATGCATCATAGGCTTTCATCAGGGCATTAGGAGTGATCTCATTGATGAAATAAACGGTCGAAAGGGCATCTTGAGACTGATAAGGAAGCTCCGCGTAATCGATCTTGTTTCCGCCGTTAGTGGTCAGTGTCTCTGCGGAAGCTGCGCTTACCAGCATGAAACATAAAATAATAATTCCGATAACCTTTTTCATTGTCTTTTTCCTTTACAAATATTCATGTTTATTGTTTGTTTTACCCTGAAAGTGTAAAAATTTCTGTCTTTTTCGGTTCCCGGGGTGATTAGAAACCGGGGCTTTTGATCACCTGTCCGAGGGCCAATCCGAGAATAATGGCAGCCAAAGCGAACATAACAGGCAGCCACGGATTTTGTTTTTTTACTTTGCTCATGCAAAGGTCCGCGATTTGCGTTCCAATGAATGCCCAAAAAATCAGCATCAGCAGATTTTCTGCGATCACCAGCACCTTTGCTTTTTCATAATCAAGAAAGGCAAAGGGATTTTTGAAAAGCATGTAATCCAACAGGTTATCCCGCCGGAAAAGGAACAATCCGTACCCTGCGATGACGGCAAAAATACCGCTGAGTATCATTCGCTTTTTATCGGAGATCTTCAGCTTTGTGATCATCGCAGGAATATGCAGCCCCAGATGAACACCCATCAGGACAAAAGACCAATGGGAAACCGCGAGATGGAACTGCCGGGCAAAAGAGACGGGAGACATGCCATAAAGAAAGGGAACTGCGTATCCGCTCATCGACATACCGCAGAAGGCTGTCAGTGCGATAGACGCCAGAAGCTGCATATTGATCACTGTTGTGATGATGCGGTAAGCGGTATACCTGCCTTTGAATAACGCGCTGTACCATTTCCGGTTCAGGATATGGTGAGCGATCAGGAAAACGGTCATCGCGATTCCGATCCACTCATGCAGTTTTTCCCCAGTGACCTGATATGCCATCAGGAAAAGGAGCAGTACGGTTATGATAATGTCAACGATTTTTTTCTTCATGACAGCGGTTTCCCTGAAACGATTAATGTGACCGGCTTACTGCAGGCTTTTGATCCAGGAGCGAAGGTCGTCATCGGAGACATTTCCTCCAAAACGCCGGCCTTCAAGCCATTTGCCGCTTTCCGCGTTTTCTTCAAGAATTTTACCGCTTCTGCCGATTCCGCTGCTGGATGATGTACAGAAGGGAATCAGGGTAATTTTCTCAAAATCATAGCTTTCCACAAAGGTATCCATAATACGCGGTGCTTCCCCCCACCAGATGGGATACCCGATGTAGATCGTGGAATATCCTTCAAGGTTCACGGGATCGCTGCCGATTTCCGGACGGGCATTGCGGTCATTCTGTTCCAGCGTGGTGCGGCTGTTCCTGTCGTTCCAGTTCAGGTCCTCATCTGAATAATCGTCAGAGGGGAGGACCTCATAAAGATCTGCATCCGTTATCTCCGCGATCTTTTCCGCCACACGTTTTGTGGTCCCGGTCGCGGAGAAATAGACGACCAGCACATCTTTACCGGTTGGTTCCGCTGTGTTTCCGGCCTGCTGCGCGTCCGGAGAAAAGCCGAAGACAGACATTCCTGTCAGGGCAGCGAACATAAGAACAAATACAAAGATGTATCCATAATGTTTTTTCATATCAAAAAATCCTCATTTTCTATATATTTTGAATACGATTCCGGTCATTTTTTATTATTTCAGCCCGTTCTTCCCAAGCCAGGCTGTTACATCATCTACCATAGCCGATCCGCCGGAATAATGGATCGAAAGCCCTTCCCCGATATCGGAATTCGGAGCAAGCTTGGCGATCGCGGTGATGCTCTGACCGAATCTGCCGCCGCCATGAGAACAGAACGGGATGATCCGTTTCCCGGAAAAATCATACTCCTCAAGGAATGTCGCGATCGGCATCGGGATGGATGCCCACCAGTTGGGATATCCGATCAGAATCACATCATAATCCTCCATATGTGCCACATGGTTAGCCAGTTCCGGCCTCGCCTTGTCGTGTTGATCCCGCTGGGCTTCCATCAGCACGGTATTATAATCGGAAGAATATGGATTTATTGGTGCAATTTCGATGATATCCGCTCCGGTCTGATGCTGAATTTCCTGAGCGATCCTTCTGGTGTTGCCGCTCCAGGAAAAGAAAGCAATCAGAATGCGGTTCCCTGTCTGTGCCTGCATATCATTATCGGAGGCAGTGATGACAGATTGAAGCTTTTCATGTCAGTCTGTCCGGCTGCGCGGTAAGCGCTGCGCATGTTCTTGGCGAAGTCATTCCAGCCGCCGCCTCTGTAGACATGCCGGGTGCCTGTTTCCGGTCCTGTCGGATCGTTTGTATTTTCAAGGTCGTACTCCCCGTAATGATCCCAACACCATTCATTCACATTGCCGTGACAGTCATAAAGTCCCCATTTGTTCGGGGAAAAGCTGCCGACAGCAATTGTTGTCTGGCGGTATTTCCCGGGTCTTGCTTCCAGCACGGAATTATTGAAATAGTTTTCTTCAATTTCATATGGATAATGGCCGTAAAAATTCGCCTCTTCCGCATCCAGTGATTTCTCCGCATTGAAAGGCGTGACCGTACCCGCACGGCAGGCATATTCCCATTCAGCTTCGGTCGGAAGTCTGTACCCGTCTGCGCTTCTGTCCCAGCTGACAACGCCATCCGTAACTGTATAGACAGGCGTCAACCCAACATCTATGCTTTTGGCATTTGCAAAATTAACAGCATCGAGCCATGAGATGTTTTCGACGGGAAGGTTCTCTCCGGAAAAGGTGGATGGATTTGTACCCATCAGGCGTGCGTATTCTTCCGTTGTCGTTTCATATGCATCGATATAGAAGGGCAGGACTGTGACCTCATGCTGTACTTCGTCATCGATGCGCCAGTTTTCATATTCCGGGCTGCCCATCAGAAAAGATCCGCCGGGAATGTAAAGGAAACCATCGGGCTGACTGTCCGCTGTATCCTGAGCGGATACGCCGCAAATCAGGAATGCCGTCAAAAAAACAAAAAAGATAATTTTTGTAAGACTTTTCATATTCCTTTTGCCTCATTTGAGTTTCAGATATGTGTCATTGTCGACCGCTTCGAGCCATTCATTGCCGGTCTCTTCCCCGGGAACCTCGATTGCCAGATGAGAGAACCAGGAATCCGGAGCAGCGCCATGCCAATGCTTCACTTCGGGCGGAATATTGACGACCGTTCCGGGTGTCATCAGGACGGCTTCTTTGCCCCATTCCTGATAATATCCGCGTCCGCCGACACAGATGAGCATCTGTCCGCCATGGTTTTTCGCGTGATGGATATGCCAGTTGTTCCGGCAGCCGGGTTCAAAGGTGACGTTGTAAATAGGGATCTGCTCTGTTGATATCGGCACAAGATAGCTCTGGCCGACAAAGAATCTGGCATATGCGTCATTCGGAGCGCCGATGGGGAAGAATATCGTGTTCTGGTATTTGTCTTTCTCCGTTTCAGTGGGGATCTCCTCATTCCAGATCTCTTTCGCAAGGCGGAAAACAGCCCATCCTTTCGGCCATCCGACATACATTGTTGCGTGCGTGATGATGGCGGCAATCTCTTCTTTTGTGACGCCGTGAGCTTTCGCGTTTTGCAGATGATAGGCAAGCGAAGAATCCGTGATGCCGGAGGCCATCAATGAAACGACGGTAATGATGCATTTCGTTTTGACATCGATCGCGTTTTCATTCCAGACTTCACCGAATAAAACGTCATCATTCAGATGGGCAAACATCGGAGCGAATTCACCGAGCTGGTCTCTTCCTGCCGTTTGAACAATTTTATTACTCATGATTTCTTATCTCCCTTTATCGATTGATCGCCTGTGGACCAGACGTGTTTTTCATTCGCGTTGATACGCTTATTCTGCGCCATCACACCGGCCAGCGGATGCGGAACATACGGTTCCTCCAGGTATGCGGTCTCTTCAGCGCTAAGCTTCAGATCGACCGCACTGGCGGCTCCTTCGATGTGATGCAGTTTTGTCGCACCGACCACCGGTGAAGTCACCTTCGTCAACAGCCAGGCAAGCGAGACTTCCGTCATCGAGACACCGCGTTTATCCGCGATCTCTGCGGCACGATCGATGATCAGAGCATCCTGGGATGCCGTGGCGTCGTACTTGAATTTTGCATAGCTGTCTTCGATTGCCCGCTTCGTGTCTGATTCTCCGGGTTTCCTTGAAAGCCGTCCGCTTGCCAGAGCGCTGTAAGGGGTTAGCGCGATATTTTCCTCTTCACAGTACGGCACCATTTCCCGTTCTTCTTCACGAAAAATAAGATTGTAATGTACCTGAACGGAAATGAATTTCGCGAATCCTTCTTTTTCTGCCAAAGCGTTCGCCTTCGCGATCTGCCAGGCGAAGCAGTTGGAGATACCGATATATCTGGCCTTTCCGGCTTTGACAACGCGGTTCAGTCCGTCCATGATTTCATAGAGCGGTGTGTTCCAGTCCCACATGTGGTAAATATAAAGATCTACGTGATCCATGCCGAGATTTCTGAGGCTGGTATTGATCATATTTTCAATATGCTGCTGTCCGCAGATACCAGTTTCAATTTCTGCCTGTGTCCTGGGGAGGAACTTCGTCGCGATGACAACATCTTCACGTTTTGAAAAATCCCGAAGTGCGCGGCCGACATACTGTTCGCTTGTACCGCTCTGGTAAGCGATCGCGGTATCAAAGAAATTTACACCGAGTTCAAGTCCCTTTTTGATGATTTCCCGGGAGTGGCCTTCGTCAATCGTCCAGCTGTGCTGTCCTCTTGAAGGATCTCCGAAACCCATGCATCCCATGCAGATGCGGGATACGTTCAAATCAGAATTACCAAGTCTTGTGTATTTCATTTTTTCCTTTCTCATTCAGCATCGAGCAACCGTACCAGGCAGCAGTGAGTAATCTCATAAATGGATTGATATTTGAAATCTACAGCAGCATCTTTCATTGCTTCCCGCTGTTTTGCTGTGACACTGGTATAGGGATAAATACCGAACATAAACGGGAAAAAAATATAAAGGAACCGCTGAATCTCTTCATCATCCATCTCAGGACAAAACTTTTCGAGGATATTCCGGATATTATTCATTGATTTCCCGAATGACGCTTTAAACGATGTGAGCAGTTCTTTCCGGCTGTTGGCTTCCATATCAAAGTTGTTCATGGAAAGCAGCTTCAGCAATTGTTCCCGGTTCTGCAGGGAACCTGCTATTTCATCCGCGATTTGTTTTCTTGTCAGATTCTCATTACGCTCAAGGATCTGTTCCAGATCGGCATTCCAGCGATCATATTCACGTTCATACAGCGCAAGGAAGATCTCCTCTTTGGTTTCAAAATAGTTGTATATCGTCGGACGGGAAAAGGAGGTAACATTGCCTATTTCTTTGATCGTGATCTCTTTAAAGCTCATGGTCTGATATAACTGTTCGCAGGCATTTATTATCTCTTCTTTTCTTTCCGAAATAAGTTCCGGTGTACCTTTGATCATATGCCTCCTTATGTTCCTGATTATTACTGACACGGTGTCAATATCAATATTATACAGTACATTGACACCGTGTCAATCATGCAGCACAGAATTTATTACAGCATTTCACTCATAATGGAGAAAAGAAGCCGGGGAAACGCTGAAAATTGGATCTGATAAATTTGTCAGAAAAATAACCGATTCCATTATTTTAATGGAATCGGTTATTTTCCTTTTTTCTTTCCCTTTCCTTTTACTTTCCCTGTTACATTTCCTGTTCCTATTCCCAACAACTTTTTCCTTGCCTCTTCCTCATCCTTTATGCGTTTCAGCGTGGTTTTGCTCGGCAGGATGTTTTCCGGCTCCTTTACTTTCTTCCGGAACAGCTTCATAAACCAGTTTGACTGGTTGTAATGGTACTTCGCCCGCTGCAGGGCCTTCTGACGCTTTTCGTATTCCTTCACCACCTCTTTACTGGTACGTTTGGCATTCGTCCCGTGGTTATAGGTATCCGCGAAGGTCTCAGCGAAAAATTCATATACAGCAGATTTTCCGTAATTCGAGGTGATCTCAGTACCTTCAAGCGCGGCGCTTCCCTTCAGATCGATCTGGCCTTTGTAGTGCTTGAGCTTTGAATATTTTCCCTCACCGTAGCCTTCGGATCTGTGATATTTGATCTGCCCTTTCTGCTCCGGGGTGAGAATGTCCCGGTTCAGCAGGACCTCTTTGATGATGTCGTTCTCCGTTTCGGCTTTTTCATTGGAATCCTCCGCTTCCTCTTTGGAATCATTGCGCTTCGCCATGTTGAAGCCGAGGAGATGCCCGAGCTCATGGTTCCCGTTGTGGTCAAAGTCTCCGTTCCATTCACCGTTCGCCTGGATTTCAGCCCATTCATTCCGGCGCTCCTGTTCCCCCTCGGCACCGGAGCGGTCATGATACGCATTGTAATAGACATCGCTCTTTTGCATGCCGCCGGAGGTGTGCAGTACCCCCATATGGGATTTGACTGTGCTGTCTGCGACCAGCAGGTTCCCGATCGTATTCCGCAATTCAGGGTAATCCCAGACCTGACGGGACATGTGTTTGAGTTTATTCTTGAAGAGCTCCAGATCCGGCGAAACGACGCCCTTATCCCTCTCCTTCTGATATTCTATGGTGGAATTCGGGTTGCCGGTGAATTTTGCGAATATCTTATAGGCTTCCTCGAAGGTTGCGGCATTATCGATCTCATTCTGGATCGCCGCGACCTCCGGAATATTGCCGGGATTAAACTTGTCGGCTTCCGGACCATCAACGTTGAGATCATAGGAGCGTTTATTTACCTGACGGGGATCCCCGCCGCGGTCATTCTTCTGTCCGAGATTCCTTTGATCATCAGCAATCATGCCGGTCTGGAGGCCAAGTTCCTCAGCCTGATATTCGCCCAGACGGTCATTAACGCTTTTGATCAGTGCCTTGTACTGTCTGATGCGGGTCCCGGTCTTGAAAAGGCCGATGGGTTTGTTGACCAATTCTATGAGGATATCCCGCAGGGCATAGTCCTGATACGCGGCACGGATGAGAAACGACATTGCAGGTTTTGGCCTGAACTGGACCTGTTTTATTTTCCGCTTGCTGACTATTTTAGCCAACATATTTTTGAGATCAGGCATGATCGCATTGTAGACTTTGACACCGCGGGAGGAGTTAAAAATTCGCATCGCCTGCGCTTCGAGCAGGGTAAGGTCCTCCGCATCGCCCGCAAGCGGCTTATCATAGTCAGTCGGAGCAAAGCTGTTTGCATCTGCTCGGAATTTAGCCTCAGGATCCTCCTCCTGAGGAGCACCCTTTCCCGTTTTCAGCTGGACCGCGCCGAGAGGCATGGAGACGGAAGCATTGCCGCGGACCGCGCCCTGCTGGACCGTGTGAACCAGCTCATGGGCTGCCAGTGACGGCGTGAAACCGCTTCGTCCGAAATAGACATCCCGGCCCTGTGTCCAGGCCTGGGCGCCGAGCGCTTCACTCTGCCGGACGCTGGAAGGCCCGCTGTGGAAATGCACACCGGAAAGATCCGCCCCGAGCCGTCCGCCCATTTCTCGGCGCACCGAGTCCGGCGTTCCGGACGTCACTCCTTCCGAAAGACGGTCAGCCTCCGCTTCCGCCTCCGGACGCTCCATGATGCGTGAAACAACACTGTTAGGCACCCCTGACAGGCGGCCGGATCCCGCTTCTGCTCCCGGGAACTCCATGATGCGCGAAACGACGCTGTTGGGCAGCGTCAGTTTCTCACCGGGATCATCCCGAATCACGTCCCGTTGATCATGTTTGTTTTCCGATGTATTTTGTCTGGTGTAGGTGTTTCCCATAGATCCCTGCAGTAATAGATGGAGCCGAATCAGCTATTTGATAATTATATCATTTTTTCCTGTGCTCTTGCAAAGATCAAATGAATCACAGCCATGTTTTATTGTCAGCTATGATTCCTTGAGAAACTTCAGTTATTTTTCATCTTTGTCAGTATCCCAGGCCTGCAAGCCACTGAGTTACAGATTCTTTCACGCTGTCCTGTCTGTTCTGGCAGTCATTTCCGCGGACAGCTAGCCCGGTCAGTACTTCCGCATTTTGGCAGGCAGATGACAGTTTCCGATCGAATCCGGAGAGTCCGCTGCCTTCATGGGTCGAAAACGGAATCAGCTTTTTCCCGCTGAAATCATTATTCTCAAAAACCGTGTACATGATCATCGGCCAATCGCCCCACCATACCGGTGCTCCGATAAAAATGGTTTCATACTGAGAAAGATCCGGCTGATCATCTTTTATATATTCCGGTCTGGCATTGGTATTTTGTTCCTGCTTTGCGACATCTGTCAGCGCATTATATGTCATCCGGTCTGTTCTGCGATCATCTCCGCGACTATGGCAGTGTTGCCTTTGTCGATCACGCCGACCGTGTACTGCTCTCCGGTGCGGGAAAAATAGATGACAAGGATGTTCGTCTTTGTTTCGGGAAATTCCTGGACAGTGAGTGTTTCCAGCTGTTCCGAAGGAACTGTTTCTGCTTCAGGCTGCACGTCATCCGCACCGCTTTGCATCTCCTCCGCGGCCTGCTCTGCAGGAGCGGCTTCAACTGCTGTATCGGTAACCGCCTGCACAGCACTTTCCGCTGTTCCTGCGGGCACGGTATTCTCCGCAGCAGCAATGACAGTTTCACCTGAATTATCACCTGATTTTTGTGAAGGTGCTGAACAGGCCGCACAGCTGACAAACATCAGAATAACAAGAATAACAGATATATTTTTGAATGATAATTTCATAAAATTCCTTTCATATCAATTGTGAAAATCAAAATTTCCAGGTCCGCGGTCGCCGCAGACTTTATATTCGTTTTCATTTGTTTTTCTGTCTATTCGAAAAATTTATTAACGCCGCCGAGAACAAGACGATTGGTTATGTAGATCACCTCATCCAGTGGGAGTTTCTTTCCGTCTTCGACCCAATGCCGGTATGCATTCAGAACAGCGCTGTTGATAAAAGTCATCAGGAGCTTCTTTTCGAAATCTGACAGCTTTTGATATTTCCCGGATTTGCCCCATCCGGCATCATTCACGTTCTCCACCATATCGTCACGGATCGAATGATACGTTCCGCTGCAGGTGATCTTTTCATAGGCAAGACCCTGTTCCGCTGAATAAAGAAAGAATTCCCGGTTTACCTTGTCGAGATCCTCAGGCAGGGAAAAGTCTTTGATCCGTTCAAGGTAGGAAGAAGACAATTCTCCCTGAAGTTCCGCCAGCAGAAAATCCAGCGTCTCATAATAATGATAAAAGGTCTTCTTATTGATCCGGGCTCTGTCGCAAAGCTCTTTTACCGTTATCTTTTCGTAATCCTTTTCGCAGATAAGCTCCTCGAAAGAAGTTTTGATCGCTTCAATCGTCTTCACGACACGTAAATCTTCATTACCTTTCAGGATCATAAGAGGACCTTCCTTTCTACTATAAGGGCTCACTTTGCATTCCGGAGAACATGCTTCGCAAGGCGCGGGGTCGAAAGTTCGTGTGTCTGCGAAAGCCGAAGCCCGCGCCTGATTTCCGGGAGTCTGCGGCTCCCATACCCCCGCTGTGTTTCAGGGCTTTTTTCTGACTCACCCGCAAAAAGCGGTTGTTACCTTTTTTAGCTGTTTATGCCTTTTCGAACTCCGGACGCCATGCCGCAAAGCTTGCCAGCATTTCATCAGTTCTGATGTAATAACGCACCCCTTTGTCAAGTTTCGCAATTTCTGTCATTTCGTCATCGGTCAGGAGGAAGTCCAGAATGTCCAGATTGTCTTTGATGTGTGTCGTATTTTTGCTGCCGGGGATCACAACAAAGCCCATCTGTGTATGCCAGCGGAGGATGACCTGGGCAGGTGTTTTGCCGTATTTTTCACCGAGCTCCTTGAAGACCGGTTCGTTCAGCAGCGCTTTGTCGCCATGTCCCAGCGGATACCAGCTCATGAGTCTGATGCCGTATTTATCCAGTGTTTTGCGGAGTTCAGTCTGTGTAAAATACGGATGCGCTTCCACCTGGATGAACTGCGGGACGATTTCCCATTTTGTTTCCAGTTCGGCGATATATTTGCCTTCAAAGTTGGAAATACCGATCGATTTTGCCTTTCCCTCTTTATAAGCTTTTTCCAGCTGACGGTATCCTGCGAGCCAGTTTCCGGCAGGCTGATGGATATAGAGCAGATCCACATAATCTGTACCCAGGCGTTCCAGTGTTTCCGAAACAGCATTTTCATTCTCGTATTCGCTCGGCCAAAGCTTGGTCGAAAGGAAGATATCTTCCCGTTTTACACCGCTTTCTTTCATTCCGCGGCCGACTGCACGTTCATTCACATAGGCGTTGGCGGTATCGACCAGAGAATATCCCATTTTCAGCGCTTCACGGACACTTTTCTCCGCATCCTTCGGGGAAAGCATGAAGGTCCCGATCCCGATCACCGGGCATTCCAGTCTGTTGTTCAATAAAATCTTTTCCATGATGTTCTCCTTAGATCAGTCCGTTTGATTTCAGCCATTTTTCGATCTGTGGTTTGGAACCTGCGACACTGCTGCCGCTGATAGGTAAGCCCTTCGCAAGTCTGGCTCCTGGGCAGGTCTTTGCAATATCGCGTTCGCTGATACCCATTCCACTTCCTTCATTGGTGCAGAGCGGCAGGATAGTCTTGCCGGAAAAATCAAATGCTTCCAGGAACGTGAAAACTGCCATCGGCATGGTTCCCCAGTAATTGGGATAAGCCAGAATGACCGTGTCATATTCATTGATGGATTCCGGCATGGAGACCAGTTCCGGTCTTGCTTTTGCCCGCAGGTCAGCTTTTGCTTCATCGATGCAGGTCATATACTCTTTTGCATAGGGTTTCACCATCTCGATTTTGAACACATCTGTGTCGATCAGTTCGCGGATCTTTCCGACTGCGATTTCTGTATTTCCTACCTCAACATAGCGCATGGAACCACCGAAATAGTTCTCGTCCGCTCTTGAAAAATATGCGGTCAATGTTTTTGCCATAGTAATATTCTCCTTTATGTTCCGCAACTTGTGTTTCTTATTTTCTGATTCGTATTATAGTGATTTTCAAATCTTTTTCAATGGGCAGTATTTCTGATTTGGTGACATAAGCAACCCTTTTTGAAAAACAGTTGCTTATTCTAATAAAGATGCTGCCAAAATAAAACTTTCACGCTCGGAAACTTTAAGCCAGCCGTTTTCTGATACCTGTGCTTCAGGTGCTACTCCGGTCCAATGCAGATTTAAGACCATTGGATTAATCAGGCATATTATGTTTTTCCATCTATTCTCCCTCAGCGATTGACAGAGATCCATGCACCATCACGCTTTTCGTAAACATGTGTACCTTTCATGCGATAGGTTCCTCTGGCACCGTACGCGTTTGCGTTGAGAACAGACGTATAGGTGATCTGAGCCTTGTCTCCATCAACTTTGATCACAGGATTTTCAATCCCGATGGTAAAGTATCGGAGTCTTCCATCGGCAACATCGGCGAAGTATTCTTCCCGTGTCTGCTGCATCCCGCTCATATGGGTGAAGATCGTGTCTTCTGAAACAAGCTCACGCATGGTGTCAATATCCGCATCGGTCATAGCCTGGCAGTATCTCGCCTGGGCATAGAGAACTTCAAGCTCATCACGATTCAGGGAATCAGTATCGATTCCTGTGATTTCCACATTCGTGAATACCGAAAAATCAAAATTCCGCACGCTTTCCTCACTTTCAGCGATTTCTATTGTAACTGTTTCGCTCTCGTCCATTGCCGAAAACAGGCTCAGATCAGATGTGATCCTGCCCATTCGGATCAGCCCGCCCTGGCTGGAATTTTCCTCATTCCCGAAGAAAATCGCCAGCGACCTGCCCGCGGTATAATAAGTGACATCCCCGTTTTCAAAATCCGGAATACTTTCTCCATCTTCGGGCAGCTCTCCCAGGGCTGCGTAATACTCCCGGTCAGCGTAGCGTCTCATGTCCAGTGTCAGCGGCAGCAGTTCAAGGAAAGCTTTTGAAGTCCCGCTGTCATCCAGGACAGCCGTGATTTCCGTTTCACCGAACAGCATTTTTATTTCTGTTGTATTTGATTGGTCTGAATTCCCATCTTCACCGTTCTGCAGATTTTCCGTCTCCCCGGACATTGTTTTATTCTGTTCCGGCACTGTTTGAAAAGCTGAGAGAGTGAACAGCATGATAACTGCTGCTGCCAAAGCTGAGATCATTTTTATTACCACGTTGCCTCCCCGATTTATAAATCCATCGCTGTATCATATGCTTCCGCGATGCAGCTCATAACATTTCCGACCTTATGTCCGTCACCGATCTCATAAACCGGGATGCCTGATCCAGAAATGCTTTCCTTCATGGATGGCACCGGTCTGTATCCGATCGACAGGATCACCGTGTCTGCATCAAGTTTTTTCTCCGTGCCATCAGGAAGTTCAACAACAGCACCGTCATCCAACACGGATTTCAGCTTTGTACCTGTATAAATCTGCGCCCCATAGAACTCAAAGGCATCCAGCAGCATCGCTTTATTCATCCCAGGGATATTGTTCAGATTCAGAATCTGATCCAACGCCTCCACAATGGTGACCTGTCTGCCTTCTTTTGCGTAACCGTAAGCGATCTCGCAGCCGACCAGTCCTCCTCCGACAATAACAACTTTTTTTCCGACAGGTTTTTTGCCAAGCAGCGCATCCACCCCGGATACAGCCTTTTCAATACCTTCAATGCTTCGCGGCATAACAGGAACGGAGCCTGTGGCAAGGATAACCGCATCGGCATGAGATGCCTTCAGAATGTCAGCATTAACTTCCGTATTCATCCTGATAACCACATTCAGGCTCTTCATCTGATTCCTGTAGTATTTTGTCAGGGCTCCGATCTCTTTCTTAAAGTCATGTGCTCCTGCAGGGATCAGATTTCCGCCGAGGATACCGCTCTTTTCATTAAGTGTCACATTATGGCCGCGCAGTTTCAGTACACGTGCTGCCTCCATGCCTGCAGCACCTCCACCGACGATGACAATGTTTTTCACAGCATCCGCTTTTGTGATCTTCTTCCGGTTCTCATATCCCACTTCGGGATTGACAGCGCAGCCGACCCGCCCCGTGCAGAAATATCCCCAGATACAGCCCTGGTTGCAGCCGATGCAGGTGCGGATCTCTTCCGGTTTCCCTGCCGTTACTTTATTCCCGTAATCAGGGTCGGCAATCGCCTGCCTGCCGATCACAACAGCATCAATCTTCCCATCCACAATGGCTTCCTCATTCATTTTCGGATCAGCCATTCGTCCGCCGCAAAGGACCGGAATGTTCACAGCCTTCTTCAGCTTTGAAGCCATATCAAGCATAAATCCCTGCGGAATATATGAAGGCGGCATTGCGTAATAAAAAGCGTCAAGTGTCCCGGCATCTACGGAAAGACCGTCGTAGCCGTAAGATTCCAGAAGCTTTCCGATTTCGATCGCTTCTTCTGGTGTCCTTCCGACTTCTTCCGAGCCGTCGAAAGAGGCCTGATTGAAGCCTTTCATATAACTTTTCAGTGCAAGGCGCATGGTGACAGGAAAATCGGGACCGCATTCATGCCTGATAGCCTCAACAATTTCCTTCGCAACGCGGATCCGGTTCTCCAGACTGCCGCCATACTCATCTTCCCGGTGGTTCATGAAAGCAAGCGCAAAAGAATCCAGCAAATGTCCCCAGTGCATGGCGTGGATGTCCACCCCGGCAAACCCCGCATCTTTACAGAGTTTGGCCGCTTTTCCCATTTCAGAAACCTTTGTATGGATCTCTTCAATCGTCAGCGCTTTTGTGATCACGTTGGGATCACCCAGGGTCGGCAGCGGAGAGGGCGTTTTCAGGCCGCCGTTGCGTCCGACATTCATTGACAGCTGGATGAACATCCTGCATCCGTATGCGGCAATTCGGGAGTTCAGTTCCTTACCTTGTGCAATGAATTCCTCCGGATGGTTCAGAATACCGTCACAACCGTCCACGATACAGTCCCCGTTGGTTCCGCCGGAAAACAGCAGTCCGAATCCGCCTTCAGCACGGCGTACAAAATATTCGATTCCTTCCCTTGTAAAGCCCGGTTTTTGATCGTGACAGAACCGATCGTGATCGGACTTGAAAGATGCGGAAATTCCATGATTTACTCCCTTTTCCTTCTTTTTATTTTTATGAATTCAAAACATGTTTATCCGAAATCAGGAATGTGGTCCTTCGGCGTTTGATGAACCATTTGCCATCTGCTTTTACATAAAGATCAGCATAGCGGACATAGTTCGTAGTCACAACATCTTTGCCGTCAACTTCGTTTACCAGGGTTGCCTGGCAGTAGGCAGTGCCTTCAGCTTCAGTAAGATCGTCATTCAGTGTGACAGTATGCTGTCCGTTGATGTGATAGACTGACTTGCAGGGATTGATCGTTGCGGAGAATGCCTGAACAAGCGCTTCTCTTCCGACAATGTTCTGTATTTCACCGTCAAAACCCATTTGGAATTCCAAAACGCCATCGGGAAGGAAAAGTTCTCCCTGACTTGCGGCATCCTTTATATCGGCAAGGTTGGAAAAAACATCAACCAGTTCCTTCAGTTCCATTTTTGCGGAAATCACTTCATTTGTCATTCTATGTACCTCCATCTGATAATCAGGCTGATCTTGCGCTGCCTGTTTCATATTAGATTATATAGAGACAAAAAGATAAAAACAACGGGCAGTATTTCCGAATCAGTTTCAAAAGCAACTGTTTTTGCAAAAGAGTTGCCTAAGAAACTGTTTTGATAAAACTGCCCATTGAATATTTTCAGGGAATTTTTATAATACCAAAATGATACAAAACGGAAGTTTCCATAAACAACAGAAAGATGTGAACACATACAGCACACGGAAACTGACGGTAAATTGCAGCGATATGATTTTCTGCCGGGATAGGATCCGGCACCAGCAAGGAGAATGAGATGATATTTGACCGGAATGAAACCAAAGACGTTATCGCCCTTCTCGGGGCTGGCTCTATGGGAACCGCCATCGTACGGAGGATCGCGGCAGGAAAGAAAATTCTGCTGGGAGATATCAGTGAAAAAAATCTGGAACAGGTGAAACATGATCTGCAATACAGCGGCTATGATGTGGAGCCCTGTATTGTTAATGCGCTGGATAAAGGCTCTGTCGAGGCGTTTGCGGAAAAAGCAGCCTCTCTCGGCAGCGTGAAATATTTCATCGATACTGCGGGAGCTTCCCCATCACAGGCATCCCCTGAACACATCCTGAAATTGGATATGGTGGGAACAGGTTATGCGGTAGATGCCTTCGGAAAGGTAATGGCTGCCGGCGGCGCGGGGCTGATCATCTCCAGCCAGACCGGTTATATGCACAGGCTCCCGGATGAGGTTGAACTGGAGATCCTTCACATCCCAACCGATGAACTTATGAACGTGGCGTATATCAAAGAAACAGCCACTCAGTCCGGTATTGCCTATATGATAGCGAAGCGGGTCAATCATCTGCAAGCCCAGAAAGCCGCTGCCACCACATGGAAGGAACGCAGGGCTCGTATCAATACGATCAGTCCGGGTATCATTGTCACCCCGCTTGCCTATGACGAATTCAAGGCTGCAGGGGACCTCTATCAGGTGATGATCGACTCCAGCGCTGCGATGCGGACTGCTTCATCCGATGAGATCGCAGAAGCCGGTGCTTTCCTGCTCGGGGAACATGCTTCATTCATCACCGGCACTGACCTGCTGATCGACGGCGGCGTCATTGCTTCGATCCGCACCGGTGTCTACAAACTTCACTAAACGAAAAGGGGGAAAAAATGTCTGACGGAAAATTGGGCTTTGGTTTTATGCGTCTGCCGGTTTTCAACGGAGAACCGACCAACATTGATTTTGATCAGCTGAATCAGATGGTAGATGAATTTATCGGGAACGGCTTCACCTATTTTGACACCAGCTTTGCTTATCATAATGGAACCAGTGAAGCAGCATTGAAGCGTACAGTCGTTGACCGTTATCCGCGGGACCGGTTCACGATCGCGACCAAGTTTCCAACCTTTGCAGTCCAAAACGAGGACCAGGTGGAAGGCATATTTGCACAGCAGCTTTCCAATCTCGGCACTGATTATGTCGATTACTATCTGCTTCATATCCTGAACACGAAATTCTATAACGGGCTCGATGGCAAAGGCGGTGTTGTGAAGACCTGCTGGCTCTTTGAACATGCACAGCAATGGAAAGCTGAAGGAAAAATCAAACACCTGGGGTTCTCCTTCCATGACTCTCCGGAAGTCCTGGATCAGATCCTGACAGATCATCCGGAAGTTGAATTTGTGCAAATTATTATCAATTACTTCGACTGGAACAGCTATTTCATCGCTTCCAAAGGCTGCTATGATGTGAGCCGAAAACACGGGAAGAAAGTGGTTGTTATGGAACCGGTCAAGGGCGGTGTATTGGCATCTATCCCTGAATCTTCCGAAAAACAGCTTCGCATGATCGATCCGGAAATATCACCCGCAGGCTGGGCACTCCGTTACGCTGCAAGTAAAGAAGGTGTTATGGCCGTACTCTCTGGTATGTCCACGCTGGAACAGGTTCTCGATAATGTGAAGAGCATGAAGGGCTTCACCGGTTTGAGCAGCGAACAGCAGTCGCTTCTTGAAAAACTCGCTGCGGATCAGAAAGCCGCTGGCCCGGAGCATACCGGTGACTTCAGAAAATATGAATCTCTGACTTATCACGGTGTTTCCGTTGCTGCGATCCTGCATACCTATAATTCCGCCATGGTTCAGCCCAATCCGCTGTTTTCCGGTGAAATGAACTATCTTTCCAACAAGATGCTGTCGCTCGGCGTAAAAGATATCCATCAACCCTTTCCGGAGGAGACAGTGTTCCTGGACGGAGAAGATATCACAGCTCAGGTAAAAGAAGCATGGAATTTTCTTGTTGAACATGCTTTTGTAATGTGAGGTATTTATGAAAAAAATTATTATTGTTTTGCTGGCACTGTTTTGCCTGGTGTCCGCTTCGGTCTGCGGAGCGCAGACAGCGGAATTCGACCTTGAAAAAGGTACTGTTATGCTGAACAGCGGCTATGAGATGCCGGTGTTGGGAATCGGATGTTTCGCTCTTTCGGATCAGCAGGCGGAAAATTCTGTCTACTGGGCATTGCGTGATGGTTACCGTCTGATCGATACAGCCCACATCTACGGAAACGAACAGGGAGTTGGCCGCGGTATTCAGAGGGCAATTGACGAAGGTTTTGTGACCCGTGAAGAGATTTTTGTTACAACTAAAATGTGGACCTCAGATTTCGGAAACGGGGACGCGGCAGTGGATGCATCCCTGAATCGACTCGGTCTGGATTATATCGACCTGATGATCCTGCATCATAGTCAGCCGTCGAATGATGTCCAGGCTTATCAGGCGATGGAACGGGCAGTAGAAGACGGAAAGCTGCGCTCGATCGGGCTTTCTAATTTCTATGAACCGGCTGATTTCGACCGTCTGGTGAACGCCACCACGATCAAACCGGCGATTCTCCAGAATGAAACGCATCCGTACCTTCAGAGCAAGGAAATGCAGCGGCATATTGACCAATACGGAACGGTTCTTGAATCATGGTTCCCGCTGGGCGGACGCGGCAACACGCAGACATTATTCAATGACAGTGCGATCCGTGCAATTGCTGAAGCGCATGGAAAAACTTCAGCACAGATCATCCTGCGCTGGCACCTGCAGGAAGGCAATATCGCCATCCCGGGGTCCTCCAATGAAGCTCATATTCAGGAAAACCATGAGGTCTTCGATTTTGCTCTGAGCGATGAAGAAATGCAGCAGATGACTGCTTTGGAAAAAAATCAAAGATTCGCTGATTATTAATCACAAATTACAATCCTGTAAAAAAACTGAAAAGCGAATAATGCCTGTGCCGGATCTGTTTTCATTCAGCATGCGATCCTGGATCCTTTATTGATGTCTTTAAGAACAATTTTCTTTACAAACGACTGATGAAAATATAATATAATAATATATTGTAAATCTCTTCTGACTTCGAATTATTCTTTTCCATCTTTTTTCAGACTCCTTCCCGGAGCATTTTCTTCTATCCCGTTTTCCATGGAAACGCTGATCTATCAGCCATGTCTCTATAGCAGCGCCGCATTAAATTAATTGGTTTGAAATTCACAATATATTATTATAATATATTTTCATCAGCCGTTTGTAAAGAAAACCGTTCTTCAAAGGTATCAATAAAGGATCCAGGATCGCATGCTGATTGAAAACAGATCCTGCACAGGCATCATTTGTTTTATGGTTTTATTCAGGATTGTAATTTGTAATTAATAATCAGCGAATCTTTGATTTTTATCCAAAGCAGTCATCTGCTGCATTTCTTCATCGCTCAGAGCAAAATCGAAGACCTCATAGTTTTCCTGAATATGAGCTTCATTAGAGGAACCCGGGATGGCGATATTGCCTGCCTGCAGGTGCCAGCGCAGGATGATCTGTGCTGAAGTTTTCCCATACGCTTCAGCAATTGCACGGATCGTACTGTCATTGAATAATGTCTGCGTGTTGCCGCGTCCGCCCAGCGGAAACCATGATTCGAGAACTGTTCCGTACTGAGCAATA
>CACYHU010000090.1 GCA_902774215.1 uncultured Chloroflexota bacterium | reverse complement strand
ACCGTTCCGGAACGGAATTGTGACGATCTCCTCTGCCACATCCAATGACGGGATCTGCAGGGTGAAGCCGGATGACTGATACCGCAGATCTTTCGGCATACTGCCGAGTGTTTTCGGATGTCCGGCAGAGAAACCGGTTCCAGGCAGTTCCGGCATGCTGAAGAAACGCATCCCCGGATATGGCTCCGGTTTTGGCTCCGGATCAGGATCAGGTTCGGGCTCAGGCTCCGGTCCCGGTTCAGGATCGGTAAAATGCACAGCCATATTCTCCGGGGTTCCGGTATTCCAGCCCTGATCTTTGCCGACAGCTTCCCATTGGCCGGTGGTCCCGCCGTACCAGATATCCGTCAGGTTCCCGCAGTTTTGGAACACTTCGCCCTTGATGGACTCAACAGAAACAGGAATGGTCACGCTTTTCAAATTTGTGCATCCGGAGAAAGTGGATTTTTTGATCGTGTTTATACTCTTCCCGATCACAGCACTTTCAAGGCTTTCGCACCTTTTAAAAGCAGACTTTTCAAGGGATGTCACGCTGTCCGGGATCTTCACGGTTTTCAGTTTAATACATCTTTCGAAGGCGGATTCTCCGATGGTTTGCACCCCTTCCGGAATAGTAATACTTTCAAGACCTTCACAGCGTTTAAATGCTCCTTCATCGATCAGGGTCACGTTTTGCGGGATAATCACCTCTGTAAGGCTTTCACAGCGTTTAAATGCATCCTTACCGATGGACTTTACTCCGGCAGGGATCTCAATACTTTCAAGATCTTTGCAGTGTTCAAAGAGCGAAGGTGCTATTTCGGTCAGTCTGTTTGAAAGCTTTATTGATTTCAATTTTGTGCAGCGTTCGAAACCAGATGTTCCTATAGATAACACACTGTCAGGAGTCGTGATGCTCTTGAGCGCTTTGCACCAGGAAAAGGCTGCGCCGCCGATAGTTGTGACACTATCCGGGATGTTGACATCCTTGAGCGATGTGCACCAGGAAAAAGCGGAGCTGCCGATGGATCCGACTCCCGCCGGGATCGTTACACTCTTAATATTTTTGTGATTGTAGAATGCGGAATCGCCGATCGATCTTACCGGATACCCGCCGGCTTCAGAAGGAATCGTAATTTCCGTTCCGTCACCGGTATATCCCGTTATAACTGCGGAACCGTCTTCCGCAGTATATAACCAGTCACCCTCGATATTGTAATCCGGGTTTTTCGATTTTTCGACAGTATACCCTTCTTCGGCTGCCGTGATGGTGACCGTCCCGTCATCCGCACTGCAGCTGGTTTTGAAACCGCCGTCTTTCAGTTTATCAAGCAGGGTGCCATGAGCTCGTTTATCCTGTCCGTCTGTGATCACGGTGATCCCGTTCGGTTTTAAGCGGGCCACAAGTTCGCCTGTATTATCTTCTTCAGCTCCATGATGGGGCAGCTTCAAAATGTCGTAATGATGTTCGGGAATGTCATTGTTGTCCAGGAATTGCCGGATGCCATCGTACTCCAGGTCACCGGCAAATAAAGCCGTATGGCCCTTGTATTCCAGACATATGGCCATGGAAACATTATTGTCGTTGTCACCGTCAAATTCAATTCGGCTGGGGTAAATATTATATTCTGCATCCCCGAGCCGGAAGGTCTTATTTTCTTTCAGCCGCTCATAGGGAATCGCGCCGCCGCTTTCTGTAAGAACTGCCATCATCTCTTCATAGACTTTTTTGGTACTTACATAATCAGGCATATAAACGATGCTGACGGGAATTTCCCTGAGGATCTTTGCCGCCCCGCCGACATGGTCTTTGTGAAAATGGGAAATGATCAGTGTGTCGATCTTTTTGACGTTGTGTGCCTGAAGATACTTCAGCACATCTTTCGCGGTTTCTTTGTAGCCGGTATCGATCAGGACATTTACCGGATCATCTTCCGCACCGGTCTGGATCAAAATGCAGTCTCCTTTTCCGACATCGATCGAAGTAACCTTAAAAAAATCGTCTGCGGAAGCAGCCCTCTGCGTGATTAAAACAACACCCGTCATGAAAAATGCAGAAATAATTGAAAAAAGGATTTTTTTCATTTCGGTGACCTCTCTCTCTGTTGGCGAATTCTACCGGTCATTATATCATGAATAAACAGGAACCATGTTCCCATTGGTTCGGAACAGGGGGTAATATCTGATACAGGGAAACGCTGATTATTGGCTCTTTCAGAGAAAATAAGTCGAAGCAGCCTGTACTGTTGACTCAGAATGAGTCAGCGAAAACAGGTCACTTCGACTCAAAATAAATAAACCGGCGTTTCCACAGGGAAAAGACGGAGTCAGAAAACAGCGGCTGTTCTATCTGATCCTGCGGTCATTTTCAGAGCGAAGATAGTATTTCTGTTTTTCAGCAAACATTTTTTCTTCAGCTTCTTTGACAAGATCATACATGATGAAAGGACCTTCTGCCTTTTCATGTACGGCGGTCCCGAATGATACATGCCAGCCTTTTTCAGCCAGATCCTGTCTTATCCGGTCGATCTCGGAAGCCACATCTTCTGGCTGTCCGTCCACCCTGAAGGCTACAAACTCATCACCGCCGATGCGATAGGTATGTTCCATTCCGAAACACTGCTGCATTGCTTTCGCGACTTCACGCAGCATTCTGTCCCCGGCAGGGTGCCCTTCCCTGTAATTCAGTTCATGCAGGCCGTTCACATCTCCGTAGATGCAGATCAGGTTTGAGGTATACATCTCAGGGTATTCCTTCAGACGGCTCTCATAGTAGTTTCGGTTTTTTACTCCGGTAAGCAGATCTGTTTGGCTCAGATATTCGATCTGTCTGGATTGCGCAAGCGAACGGATCTTAATACTCATTATGAATATTGTTGTCACAATTGCCACAATGCCGAATGTGATCATATTCCAGACGTCAGTTGCCGCCACCTCCGGCTGTTTGACACGGGTAACGATTACACAAAAAACCGCCACAACAGCACTGAGCAGAGCAGAAAGCCTCACAGGCCGGTCATAGAAAAGCAGCGGACTTACCAGCAAAAAGGCTACTGCGGATACAGAAGGGGAATCCGCGTGAAGCATCGAAATATGGATCCCGAATACATAAAGAACGATCTCAAAGACGTAGACGAGGACCATCACAAGTCTGGAATGTTTCGGTATGAAAAAGCGTGTACAAAATAAAATACCAAGCATCACAAGTCCGGAGACCAGATATGTCGTGCTGTTCCTTGCGGCGAAACCGCCGGAAATGATGCTCATAATGAGGAGCAGAAAAAACATCACTGCCGCAATCAGAGAAAACACTCTCAGCAGTGTCTGGTTTTCTTCACGGATGTGGGGAAGCAGCTGATCATATTCCTCTTTTTCCACTCCTGCATATAGAAATAAATTTTTCAATTTTCGAATTGTATTCATTTACTGATTATTCTCCATATTATGGTTCCCGGGTATCGTCACCTTTACCATAGTGCCGCCCGTTTCACGGGGCGTTATCTCCATTTTTCCACCGCACATAAAATCCAGCCGCTGCCGGATATTCGTGAGGGTGAGATGTGGTTCGCCGACATCGGCAGGGTCAAAACCGGGGCCGTTGTCCTCCACGATGATCTCACTGCCTGAATCTGTTTCCCGGGTCCGGATGGAGATATGCAGCGGTTCGGAATCCGGGTCCATGCCATGCTTGACAGCATTTTCCACGATAGGCTGCAGTGTCAGCGGCGGTATCAAAAACGAGATATAAGGAGTATCGAAGTCGACAAAAAGCAAATCTTCAAACTGAACCTGTTCCACAGCGAGGTAGGCGCGGGTGTGTTCCAGCTCCTCGGAAAAGGGAACAGGTTTCTCGCTGACTATGGCGGTGAAGTTTTTGCGCAGGTAGGTGTTAAAATCCATAGTGACCTGTTGTGCTTTTTTTGGATCCTGGCCGCAGAGGTAGTAAATGCCGGTCATGGTGTTGTGAATGAAGTGAGGCCGCATCTGAAGTACCATGATGCTGGCCCGCTGATGGGCGATCTCCCGCTGCTGACGCATATTCTGTTCGATCTGATCTGACAGGATGATCACAAACATCGCAAGCGCGCAGATGGATAAGCTTATCTCAAAGAAAGTGAATACGGAGACAAAAAGATGGATGAGCATTGCGGCTGTCATCGGGAGAAAGCTGACGAGGAAGGCGTAATAGTATTTTTTAGACAGTATATTCCGACGGCGGATCAAACCGGACAGGTTGAGGAGCATGGTCACATCGATCAAGACTATCATCAGCGGATATAATGGGCCGCGTATGAGATAGTTTTCCGGAGTGGCAGAGTAAAACAAAGATGTGAACGGGCTGAGCGCCAGCATGATTAAGAATACAACAGTCAATGCAGCAATTATGCAGAGAAGTCTGCTGGTCCGCAGGTCTTCCCCGCAGCAGTGGAGCAGATAAATCGTCAGCAAAGGGATCAGGATCGAGGAAAACAGTGATTCAAAAAAATAGCATATATCCAGCAGCGGAATCATGTCCGGACGATCTCTGATGATCAGGTCAACTACGCCGAAAACCCCGTAAAATGTGAGTATCATAAAAAAAGCTGTGAAAAAGCGCTTGCTCCATCGGTCAATGCCGGGGATGAAGACTGCGACACCAAGTCCCAGCAGAATCAACATGAATGCTCCGCCGACCATCAAAAACTCGATTTGAGCCATCAGTCCGGTCATTTTCCGGTACCTCCGAAAGAGAACGGGTAGCGCAGGTTTTTGAGCTGCTCCTGAACTCCCGCCGGGGTGATCGGCTTGAGCATAAAGCCGCTGGCTCCGGTGCTCCAGGCGTCAAAGGAATATTCGACATAAGCGGTCAGATATATCACATTCGTACGGGAGTTGATTTCAAGCAGCGTCCTGCAGAGATCCAGTCCGCTTGTTTTTCCTATTTCGATATCCAGAAAGGCCAGTGCGATCCGGTTCAGCTTTGCATATTCAATGGCTTCTGACGGCCGTGTAAACCCTGTGATAACGGCATTTGGCATTGCCTGTTCCAGAATGGGCAGAGCGCCGGAGAGGACAATTTTCCGATCGTCTACAATGATGACATTGGGAGATTCGTCACTTTGTGCGGCGGCATTAATGAGCGTGTTAAAATCGGCATCGAGACATTTGGCAAGCCGGGCAATCATCACGGCATTCGGCAGACGGCTGCCATTTTCCCACCGGGCGATGGTAGAGCGGGTAACGAACATCCGCTCCGACAGATCCTGCTGCGAAAGCCCTCTCTCAGTTCTCATTTTTCTCAATATCATTGCAAAAGACATGCTCATACTGCGGTGTTCCTTTTTCCATTTTATCAGTTTACATTTTTACCATACGAAGCCGAAAAAAAAGAAAGAATTTTACATGCCGAGCGTGACGTTCTGGAACATTCCTCATAATTGAATCGGATATTGAAGAGAAATATTGTAGAATCAGAAATGAGCCGAGAGACCACGCTTATTCGATAAGAACAATTTGGAGCAGATCAGAATGGAAATAAATAATATAAATAACGGAATACAGAAAAGCAATCTTTCAAACAGGATTGAGGCTTCCGCGAATTATGCCAGTCTGCAGCAGAGAAACAGACGGCTTCGGAAAGCCTGGGAGAAAGCGCAGCATACCGGTGATATTTATTCCCATATCGCCTATGCACTGGCCCGGGGCTGTATCGACCTGTTCTATGTTAATATGGATACCGGAGAATTTATCGAATACCGCACTGATGACGATCGCGGCATGCTCAAAGAGATCAGACGTGCTTCGGATTTTTTCGACAGCTGTGAACGTGAAGCCAGGCAGTTTGTGCACCGGGATGATCAGGATATGTTCATCCTTGCCATGAATCAGGAATTTCTCAGAAAGACACTGGAAGAGTCCGGAGACTTCAGGATGACCTATCGCAGAATAATTGATGGAAAGCCATTATATGTGCTGATGAAGGTTTCCTGGATGGAGGATGATGACCGGTTTATTGTCATAGCTGTTTTCGACATCGATGAACTTATGATGAGGCGCCGTGAGGAAGAACGGATGCAGGAGGAACGTCTTGTTTACGCCCGTCTTCATGCTATCACGGGCAACTTCCTTGTCGTCTATGTTGTGGATCCGGAGACCGGCTTCTGCCGGGAATTCAGTTCGACTGACGAATATGTGGCGGATCTGGCATTGCCAAAGGAAGGCCCGGATTTCTTTGATATGATCCGGAAAGCGGCAGTTCAGTTTAATCATCTGGAAGATGTGGACCTTTTTCTCTCTGCTTTTACCAAAGAGAATTTGATAACGGAGATCGAAAACATCGGGATCTTTACTTTGGGTTTTCGTCTCATGATGGGAGGCAGGCCGCGTCATGTCCAGATGAAGGCCGCTATGGTGGAAGAAAAGGAAGGTTCCCGTCTTATCGTCGGCCTCAATGATATTGACGTTCAGGTCCGGCAGGAAGAAAGGATCAAAAAGCGTCTCATCCAGGCACAATCCCAGGCCAATATTGACTCTCTGACAGGTATCAAAAACAGGCATGCCTATCTGGAGGCGGAAAAACGTCTGGACCGCCAGATAGCGGGATACCGCGTGTCACCATTCGCAATATTGATGATGGATGTGAACGACCTGAAGAAGATCAATGATACTTTAGGACATCAGGCGGGAGATCAGTACATCCGCGATGCCTGTAAAATTATCTGTGATGTATTCAAGCACAGTCCTGTCTTCCGTGTCGGGGGCGATGAGTTTGCAGTGATTGCACAGGGAGATGATTATTCATATCTCGACAAGCGCCTCAGAAGTATGAGAAAGCATAACGAAGAAGCACTTCAATCCGGCGGTATTGTCATTGCCTGCGGAATGTCGAAATTTGACAATGATACATGTGCGGCTGCGGTGTTTGAACGCGCGGACCATGCCATGTACGAAAATAAAGCCCAGCTGAAATCATACGGAAAAGAGCAAATAATAAAAGAAGCTCCGGCTTCGTAAAGAACGTGCTTCGCACGATTCCAATACGGATCCGGAGCTTTGTCTAACCCGCCGTGCACCTTTCGCTGCAGCGGCGGGATGTTTTTGCTGTGCTTTTGTCAGTCAAGCCCTGTCTGCTTCTTCATCATGGCGATCACTTTGCCGGGGAGGGAGAAGCAGCTGATGAAGCCGGTGGCGTCCTTGTGGTCATAGAGGGACACATCACCAAAGGAAGCAAAGTTCTCATTATAGAGGTTGTACTTCGGTTTGCGTCCGGCGATCATGATGTTGCCTTTGTAGAGCTTCAGTTTGATGGAGCCGGTGACCCATTTGTTGGTTTCATTGAAGAACACATTCAGGGACTGGACCAGCGGGCTGAACCAAAGACCGTTGTAGACCAGTTCCGCGTACTTCGGGGAAACGGTATCCTTGAAGTGCATTGTTTCACGGTCGCAGGTGACGAATTCCAGTTCGGAATGAGCTGTGCAGAGGATCGTACCGCCCGGGGTCTCATAGAGGCCGTGGGATTTCATGCCGACGAGGCGGTTTTCCACCATGTCGCAGCGGCCGATACCGTTGCGTCCGCCGATGACGTTCAGCTCATGAACGATCTGGCCGGGGGTCATCTTCTTGCCATTGACAGCCACGGCTTCGCCGGCTTCAAATTCGATTTCAACATATTCCGGTTTGTCCGGGGCATTTTCCGGGGAGACAGACATCACCCAGAAGGATTCATCCGGTTCGGCGTCGATGTTTTCGATGGGGCCGCCCTCATGGGAGATGTGCCAGATGTTGCGGTCGCGGCTGAAGAGCTTCGGGTTCTTTGCGGAATCCGGATAGCCGATACCTTTTTCATCGAGATAGTTGAGCAGATCTTCGCGGGAAGTGAAATCCCAGATACGCCAGGGAGCGATCACCTTCAGGCTCGGGTCAAGGGAATGGATGCCGTTTTCCAGACGGACCTGGTCATTGCCTTTGCCGGTGCAGCCGTGAGCGATGGCGTCAGCATGTTCCTGCTGGGCAACTTCCACCAGACGCTTGGCAACGATCGGGCGGGCAATGGAAGTGCCGAGGTAATATTTGCGTTCGTAAACAGCACCGGATTTGACCAGCGGCCAGATATATTCTTTGCAGAGCGGTTCGACAAGGTCATCAATGATCAGCTTGCTGGCGCCGGATGCTTTTGCGCGTTCTTCCAGATGGTCCAGTTCCTCTTCCTGGCCGACGTTGGCGCAGTAGCAGATAACTTCACAATGGTAATTATCGATCAGCCAGGGGATGATGGCTGAGGTGTCCAGACCGCCGGAATAGGCTAATAACACTTTGTTGATTTTTTCAGACATAATAAATGCTCCAATAATTTTGGTTTTTCACCGATAAAATAAAAATCTCCGCGGCATGCGGAGGATCAATACATATGGATATTAAAAACTGCCGCAGCTCAGCCTTATTTACAGATATTTCGTCGGGTGGTTCGAAGCAGTTCGTTTTTCATGCCAATGATTATATACTTTTCCGCTTTCTCGTGATAAATGTCAGCAAAATTTTATTACAAATGGGGCTGTCGCAAATTATAATTTTGAAAAGCCATCGGGAGGGAGTGCTTCGCAGGGACGCGGAATAAGCGTCATCTGCCTGCGAAAGTGATCCCCGTGTCCCGGTTAATTCAGTCGGGGGACACGCGCTGAGCAAGCTCACGCGTGTCCCCCGACACCCCTGTATAAGCCGCTGAATCACTCCGTTGATGATACGATCATTCAGATGATTCCCCGAAACAAAAGATGAGCCGTATCGCGTTATTTAAAGGCGCCAAAGCCAGTGAGTGACTGAAGGTCAGTTCGACCGGCCCCGGCAATATCTCCATGGTGCGGGAAGTTCTCCCTCCGGCACCGCCCGCCATTGCGGAGCATTTGCTTTGATGGTATTTCTGAAAAAGGCTGTCGTACACCATAAAAGATGTGCGACAGCCCCATACAGGATTGTTTACTTCCGGCTTTCGCCCAGGTAGGCTGCCTTGATGGCTGGGTCATTGAGCAGTTCGTGGCCGGATCCCTGTACACCGAGCATTCCGGTTTCCAGAACGAAGGCATAATCCGCAATGCGCAGCGCGGCATTGGCGTTCTGTTCCACGAGCAAAATGGTGATCCCTTCCTCATGCAGCGTCTGGATGATCTCGAAGATGGACTTGATGACCAGCGGCGCAAGGCCGAGCGAAGGTTCATCCATCATCAGCAGCTTCGGACGCATCATCAGCGCGCGTCCAACCGCGAGCATCTGCTGTTCACCACCGGAAAGGGTCCCGGCAAGCTGCCAGTTCCGTTCTTTGAGGCGGGGAAATAAATTGTAGACATGGTCCACATCCGCTGTGATGTCATCTTTGCGGAGGTAGGCACCGATGCGCAGGTTTTCATAAACGGTCAGGTTCGGGAAGACACGGCGTCCCTCAGGAACCATGCACAGGCCCTGTGCGACGATCTGCTGGGGCTGCTGTCCGGAAATAACATTCCCGTCATAGGTGATGGTACCGGACTTTACCGGTACCAGGCCGGAGATCGTGCGCAGCGTGGTGGACTTCCCCGCACCGTTGGCACCGATCAGCGTGACGATCTGTCCCTTTTCCACGGTGAATGAGATCCCTTTCAGGGCTTCGATACCGCCGTAGCTGACCTTGAGATCCATAACTTTCAAAAGGCTCATAGTTCGTCTCCTCCTCCCAGATATGCATCAATGACATCCTGATTATTCTGGATCTCTTCCGGTACGCCTTCCGCGATCTGTTTGCCGAATTCGATGACATAGATGCGGTCGGAGATTTTCATGACCAGGTTCATGTGATGTTCAATGATGAAGACTGTCAGGTCAAATTCCGAACGGATGCGTTTGATGAACTCACCCAGATCGTCGGTTTCCTGCGGATTCATACCGGCGGCCGGTTCGTCCAGAAGCAGCAGCTGCGGACGGCTTGCCAGAGCGCGGACGATTTCCAGCAGACGCTGTTTCCCGTAAGGCAGGGAAACTGCCATCTCGTCCTTCAGGTCATAAAGGTCGACCTGCTTCAGGAGGGCTTCCGTATCCTCCCGCATGCGTTTTTCTTCATGCGCATTCAGGCGGAAGGTGGCGGAGAAGAGGTTGGATGTCCGGCGCAGATGGTGGGCGGTCAGCACGTTTTCAAATACCGTCATGGAAGAAAACAGACGGATGTTTTGAAAAGTCCGGGCAATGCCGCGCAAAGTGATCTGGTCAGGACGGAGTCCGGTGATATTTTCACCGTTCAGCAGCACCCGCCCGGCAGTGGGCATGTAAACACCCGTCACCGCGTTGAAGGCAGTGGTTTTACCCGCGCCGTTCGGTCCGATAAGGGCGACGATCTCGCCTTTGTTGATATCCATACTGAAGTTGTCCACGGCAACCACACCGCCGAACTGCATGGTGAGGTTTTCGATATGCAGAACGTTATTATTCATTTTGCACCTCCTTCAGAGGTTTTCTTCTTTCGGAAGAGGTCAGGCAGCTCTTTCGTCCCCATAATACCCTGGCGGAAGAAGAGCACCACGATCATGATGATGAAGGAGAAGACAACCAGGCGGAAGCCGTTGCGCAGCAGCGGCAATTCATGCCCGTTGATGTAATGCTTCTGATCCAGAAAACGGAGCCACCATTCGGAGCAGGCTACGAAGAGAAACGACGAAAGAACACTCCCCGTGACAGATCCCAGACCGCCGATCACGACGATCAGCAGGATCTCGTAGGTCATGGCTGTGGTGAAGGACTTCGCCTGAACGGTCGTCTGGTACATTGCCAGCATTGCACCGCCGACACCCGCAAAGAAGGAGGACACACAGAAGGCCATCTGCTTGTGACTGGCCAGGTGGATCCCCATGGCTTCCGCCGCGATTTCATCATCCTTGATCGCCCGCAGAGCACGGCCATAGGTGGAGTTGATGAGCAGCAGAATGATCGCAATGCAGACTCCGGCGATGATCATCGGGATCAGTGTCGAAAGATAAACGGCAACTGTGCCATCCGCGTTGCGGATATTGAAGTCATTAAAAGTCGGGAACAGACGAAGCATATTGGAACCGTTTGTGACCGGTCCCAGTTTGTCCCACTGGAAAATCGTACGGACAATTTCCGCAAAGCCAAGGGTTGCGATCGCCAGATAGTCGCTTTTCAGCCGCAGCACAGGAAGGCCGATGAGGAACGCGAAGAAAGCCGCGATAAGTCCTGCCAGGATCATGGCGATCAACACCGGAAGGGTGAACCGGATCACACCGCCGTCATAGTATTGATAGACAATACCGCGCTGGTCCACCGGGATGGTAAAGATGGAAAACACATAAGCGCCGATGAGCATGAATCCTGCCTGTCCCAGCGAGAAAATGCCGGTAAAACCATTCAGCAGGTTCATGGAGACTGCCACCAGCGCGTATGTCGCGCCTTTCTTGAGCACGGTGAAAAGCATGGATGTCGGCGCCATGACCTGTTCAGCGATAAACACCGCGGTATAGATGGCAATGATGATCAGAATGGATATGATTTGAGCCGAATCGAGTTTCTTTTTCATAGTGCTCACCTCATACCTTATCAATGGATTTTTCGCCGAAGAGCCCGGTGGGTTTGACCGCCAGAATAACGATCAGCAGTGCAAAGGTAAAGGCATCAGAGAAAATCGCCAGTCCCATGGGTTTGGAGATCAGGCCCATTTTGAAGAGGATGATATCCAGCCCCTTGATGAGGTTTTCCGCAATACCGATGATAAACGCACCGACCACCGCGCCGGGGACGGAACCGATACCGCCGAAAACCGCCGCGACAAAGGCTTTCAGCCCGGGCATGGCACCGCTGGTCTGGATGACCGTGGTGTAGTTTGTGAAGTAAAGCATGGAACCCACACCAGCGAGAAATGACCCGATGACAAAAGTCGTTGAGATCACGCTGTTGATGTTAATGCCCATCAACTGGCTGGTCTCAAAATCCTTGGAGACGGCGCGCATTGCCATACCGACCTTGGTGTGGTTGATGAGCATCACCAGGGCAAAGACCAGCAGTATGGTCAGGATCGGCGTCACCACGGTCACGATTTTTGTGGTCGCGCTGCCGATGGTGATGGAGTCGGAGATCCAGGGGATCTTCGGGTAGATCTGGTTCAGACCGCCGGTGATGTAAAGCACCAGGTTCTGCAGGGTGTAGCTCACACCGATAGCGGAGATCATGATACTCATGCGCGGAGCAGTCCGCAGCGGTTTGTAAGCGATGCGTTCAATGGCAAAACCGATCACAGCGGTAGCGACCAGGTCCAGGATAATGCATATCCAGAGCGGCATTCCGCTGGCAGCCATATAGACCATCACGATACCGGCAACCATGAACACGTCACCATGGGCAAAGTTGATGAGGCGCAGAATGCCATAGACCATCGTGTAGCCGATTGCGATCAGCGCATATTGTCCTCCGACGGAAATGCCGGAAAGCAGGTAAGGAAAAATTGTATTCCACATGGGGAGAAACTCCCTTCTTTTTCAGTTGGCAGGGATCAG
>CACYHU010000089.1 GCA_902774215.1 uncultured Chloroflexota bacterium | reverse complement strand
ATGGAAGAAATTTCTTCAGAACGGGCAGATAACGGTGAGACAGCAGTCAAGATGTTCAGCAGCAGTCCTCTGAATTATTATGACGCGATCCTGATGGACCTGCGTATGCCGGTGATGAACGGACTGGATTCAGCCAGAAATATCCGTGCTCTGGACCGTCCGGACGCTGCGGCTGTGGCGATTATTGCACTGACTGCCAATGCTTCCTACGATGACAGGCAAAACGTGATCGATGCCGGTATGGACGGTCATCTGTCCAAACCGGTCGATCCGGATCTTTTATTTGAGACGCTGCGAAAACTGATCAGGAATAAAACGACTGAAATCAGATTTTGAAGCAATAAAACACACAGGGAGGACAGGAATATGAATTTGGAAGAACTTTACAGTGAAATGGGCGGAAATTATGATCATGCAAAACAGATCATGAAAATGGATAAGCTCATAGACAAATATGTACGTAAATTGAAAGACAGCGATATCGGAATCAGGCTCGCCGCGGCAGCGGAAACAATGGATTCAAATCAGCTGTTTGAAAGCGCACATGCCATGAAAGGCGTATGCGGCAATCTGGGACTGGATAAACTTGCTGCTTTAGCCGATGAAATCACTGAGGAATTCCGTCCCGGCAAAGACCGCCGGATGAGTGATGAAGAGGCTAAGGAAAAGATCAGCTCCGCGTTGGATATGCTGCAAAAATCACTGGATTGTATTGAAGCCTACGAGATCAGCGTTCAGTAAGATCGTTGTGATGTAAAGATGACTTCAACAGTCTGTTGTATGTTTTTTCTTATAAAACCTTATGGGGAGAAGAGGTAAACAGCAGAATATGGAAAGATCCATGAAGGGGAAAGAAAAAGGATTGACAGCATATCTGTCACCGCTCGGAGCCTGGGCACTGGCTTTCGGCTGCAGTGTGGGGTGGGGTGCTTTCGTCATGCCCGGTACTACATTTTTGCCTGTGGCCGGACCGTTGGGGACCGTGATCGGCATCGGAATCGGCGGATTGATCATGCTTATTATCGCGGTCAATTATCATTATCTGATGAACTGCTATCCGGATGAAGGCGGAACTTACACTTATACAAAAATCAATTTCGGCTATGATCATGGATTTCTGGGCGCCTGGTTCCTGATGCTTACCTATACGGCGATCATCTGGGCTAATGCGACTGCGCTGCCGCTGATCGCAAGAAACCTGTTTGGGGGACTGTTCCAATTCGGGTTCCATTACCAAATTGCAAATTATCAGATATATATGGGAGAGGTCTTGATTTCAATTCTTGCTCTCTCTATTGCCGCTCTTTTCTGCCTGCGGAAAAAGCTTGCCGAAAAGGTCCAGATCCTTATGGCCGTTATTTTGTTCGGCGGTATTGCTTTGGGGATCCTTGCGGCAGTTCTGAGCCCGAATTTTGGCAAACAGGTTTTTGAACCTCCTTTTTCTCCCGATCAGAATTCATTTGCCGGAGTATTCACGATCATAGCACTTGCGCCCTGGGCGTATGTCGGATTTGAGTCGATCTGCCATTCGGCAGGTGAATTCAGTTTTTCTCATAAAAAAAGCTTTCGTATCATGGCCGGCGCAGTGGTCATGGCTGCATTTTCCTATGCAGCTCTTGCGGTGCTTGCAGTTACGGTTCTTCCGGAAGGATGCGGCAGCTGGTATGAATATATCAGCAATCTGGGCAGTTACAGCGGTATTCAGGGACTGCCGACCTTTTTTTCGGCGGAGTCGATTTTTGGCAGCGCCGGTGTGATCATTCTCGGACTTACCACGTTCAGCGGCATTATAACCGGGCTGATCGGCAACTTCATCGCCTCAAGCCGCTTGTTATATAAGCTGTCTCAGGATGATATGATGCCGAAATTTCTTGGAAAACTGGATGAAAACCAGATACCGAAAAATGCTATTCTCTTCATTTTATGTGTTTCTTTCATTCTTCCCTTCCTTGGCAGAACTTCAACCGGATGGATCGTTGACGTGGCTACAGTCGGCGCCACGATCGCCTATACCTACGTTTCCGCCTCTGCTCTTAAAGAAGCCAGAATGCGGAATGATAAAAAGATGATGGCAGCCGGAGGAGCCGGTTTCCTGATTTCCGTACTGTTTGTTCTGTATTTCCTGATCCCGAACCTGCTGGCGGTGGATACGCTTTCTATGGAATCCTATTTGATCCTCTCGATATGGGGAATTCTGGGTCTGGCTTATTTTCTATATCTTTTCAACAAGGATCAGCACCGGCGGTTAGGGCATTCGACTTTTTCCTGGGGCATTCTGGTCCTGCTGATCGTCTTCACAACTTCCGTGTGGATGCGGCAGTCATCAGAATCTGCAGCGGAAAAAGCGCTGAACCATTCTCAGGCAATTGTTGCCGCAGAAGCCGCACAGGATAAGAATGCTTCCATTGGTCAACTGATCGCGAAGGAACACACAACGGTCAGGAAAAAAATAAATGAATCATTTTTATATAACAGCCTGCTGCTGGTCGGGATGGTCGCACTTGTATTGCTGCTGCTTTTCCGTATTTTTTCGACCATGCTCAAACGTGAAAAACAGATCGAAGCGGAAAAGGTGCTGGCTGAAGAGAGCAGCCGCGCCAAAACCAGTTTTCTTTCCAATATGAGTCATGAGATCCGCACACCGATGAACGCGATCATCGGTCTGGATAATATTGCGCTGCGGGATCCTGATCTGGCTCCGCATACCCGTGAACAGCTGGAAAAGATCGGGGCGAGTGCCAAGCATCTGCTCGGCCTGATCAACGACATCCTGGATATGAGCCGCATCGAGTCCGGCAGAATGGTTCTGAAAGAGGAAGAATTTGCCTTCCGGGATTTTCTGGATCAGATCAACGTCATTATCAACGGACAGTGCGCGGACAAAGGATTGGACTATGAATGCCAGATCATCGGGCATATGAATGATTACTACATCGGCGATTCGATGAAGCTCAAGCAGGTACTGATCAATATTCTGGGCAATGCGGTGAAATTCACCAATGCTCCCGGAAATGTGACCTTCACTGCCGAGCAGATCGCAGCTTTCGAAGGGTACTGTACCCTGCGTTTCGTGATAAACGATACCGGTATCGGGATGAGCAGGGAATATATCCCGAAGATATTTGAAGCCTTTTCCCAGGAGGATTCTCAGGCTGCAAATAAATACGGCAGCACGGGGCTTGGCATGGCGATCACGAAAAACATCGTTGAAATGATGAACGGCGAAATTGAGGTCGACAGCGAAAAGAATGTCGGCACCACTTTCACTGTCACGGTGACAATGAAGACATCCAGCCGCAGTGTCCGCAATGATCATGCGGATATCCTGCCCGAAGGTGCGCGGATGCTGGTAGTAGACGATGATATCGTGGCCTGTGAACATGCCATTCTGGTTGCTAATGCGATCGGGGTCAGTGCAGATTATATTATGGATGCCAGAGAAGCCCTTCGCAGCATACAGGCTGAACAGAAACAGGGAAGGCCCTATCAGCTGGTCCTGACAGATTATAAGATGCCGGAAATGGACGGCATTGAATTCACCAGAGCGTTGCGTACCTTCGATAAGGGTGAAACTATCGTCATCATTCTTTCCGGTTATAACTGGGATGATATGCAGGATGAGGCAAAAGCTGCCGGCGCAGACGGGATCCTGTCCAAGCCGCTCTTCACTGACAGTCTGCTCCGTGAGATCCATACCGTGATGAGCAACAGAGATCAAAACCGGGAAGAAGCCGGAGCCGGAAACGAACAGACTGAACATGCTGAGCGTGAAAATGTGCTCGAAGGCACGCATGTTCTGGTTGCTGAGGATATGGATATCAACGCTGAGATCCTGATGGACCTGCTGGAGATAGAAGGTGTTACCGCTGAACGGGCTGAAAACGGTCAGATCGCTGTTGATATTTTCACCAATGCACCGGTGGATCATTTTGACGCGATCCTGATGGATGTTCGTATGCCGGTCATGGATGGGCTGAGTGCGACCCGGGCTATCCGGGACCTTGATCGCCCGGATGCAAAGGACGTACCGATCATTGCCATGACGGCCAACGCTTTTGATGATGATGTCCAGCGGTCTCTGCAGGCAGGAATGACCGCGCATCTCTCCAAACCGGTGGAGCCGGACAGGTTATATGAAACTTTGACAAAGCTGCTGAAGAAAAAATGATCGACAAACCCTTTGAACTTCACGCACAATATAAACCGATGGGAGACCAGCCGCAGGCAATTGCCGAGCTGGTCGAGGGTATTAACCTGGGACGCAGGCATCAGGTGCTGCTCGGTGCGACCGGCACCGGCAAGACCTTCACCATGGCCAATATCATCCAGCAGGTCCAGAAACCCGCGCTGGTGATGGCCCATAACAAAACCCTGGCTGCCCAGCTTTACGCGGAATTCAAGGAGTTTTTCCCTAATAACGCAGTTGAATATTTCGTCTCTTATTACGATTATTATCAGCCGGAAGCCTATGTGCCCCGGCATGACCTTTATATCGAAAAGGAAACCGATACAAACGATGAGATCGACCGGCTGCGGCTGGCCGCCACCGCCGCGCTGACCGGACGGAAGGATGTGATCATCATCGCTTCAGTTTCCTGCATTTACGGGCTGGGCGATCCGGAACTTTACGGCAAAATGATCATTACCTTAAAGAAAGGGGAGATCACCCGGCGAAATGCGCTGCTGCGCAGCCTGCTTGAGAGCCATTATGAACGCCATGATATGGATTTTAAGCCGGGTTCCTTCCGGGTGCGCGGGGATACGCTGGATATTTATCCTGCCTATGATGAAAATACTGCATACCGTGTTTCCTTCTTCGATGACGAGATCGAACGTATAACCGCGGTCAATCCGCTGACCGGTGAACTGCTGGATGTGCTGGAAAGCGTCGATATTTTCCCTGCCAAGCACTATCTCACCGACGAAGCCCGTCTGAAGCAGTCCCTGACTGATATCGAAGATGAGCTGGCAGAGCGGATCAAATTCTTTAAGGATCGCGGTATGCTGCTGGAAGCCCAGCGTATTGAGCAGCGTACCAACTTTGATCTGGAAATGATCCGCGAGACCGGTTACTGTTCCGGTATTGAAAACTATTCCCGGCACCTGGATCAGCGTCCCGCCGGTTCTCATCCCTGGACATTGATGGATTTTCTCCCGACCGACTATCTGCTTTTTATTGATGAGTCACATATGACCATTCCGCAGATCCGCGGGATGCATCACGGGGACTTCAACCGGAAAAATACGCTGATCGAGTACGGTTTCCGCCTTCCTTCGGCGCTTGATAACCGTCCGCTGACATTTGACGAGTTTGAAGAGGTGATGGGGCAGACGATTTATACCTCCGCGACTCCGGGACCTTATGAGATGCAGCACGCGGAGCATGTTGCTGAGCAGATCATCCGTCCGACCGGTCTGGTCGATCCGATTGTCGAGGTGCGCCCGATCAAGGGACAGATCGATGACCTGATCGCGGAGATCCGCAAGCGGACAGATATCCACCAGCGTGTGCTTGTCACAACCTTAACAAAACGTATGGCGGAGGATCTGACGGATTATCTGAAAGATAATGAGATCAAGGTGCAATATCTTCACTCTGAGGTGGATACGCTGGAGCGTATTTCCATCCTGCGGGATATGCGTGCCGGGGTGTACGATGTGATCGTCGGGATCAACCTGCTGCGGGAAGGTCTGGACCTTCCGGAAGTTTCACTCGTCGCCATATTGGACGCGGACAAGGAAGGTTTTCTGCGCTCCGGTGTTTCTTTGATCCAGACCATCGGGCGTGCCGCCCGCAACGCGGACGGGAAGGTCATTATGTATGCTGACAACATGACGGATTCTATGAAATACGCCATAGATGAGACCAACCGCCGCCGCAAGAAACAGATGGCCTATAATGAAGAGCATCATATTAAACCGATGACGATCCAGAAAGCCATCTATGACCTATCCGAACGACTGACCACCTCAACCGCAATCTCCGACGCGAAGGAAGATTTCCGTGACGCGAAGCGCCGGCTGCCGAAGAATGAGCTGAAGCATGCGCTGGCGCAGCTGGAGAAGGAAATGAAGGAAGCCGCGAAGAACCTTGAATTCGAAAGGGCAGCCGAGCTGCGCGATCAGGTTTATGAAATGCGCGGATTGCTGGCTGATCTGGAAAATGTTCCGCCGTGGAAACGCGCCCGCATGTTGGCAGGGGAGATCGATTAAAAAATCAGGGAAAGGCTCGATTTTGCCTTTCCCTGTCTTTTCGTTAAAATATTTTTCTATTTGCCCGAAATGGTTACGCCGTCAAAGGCTATATAGGGCAGACTGACTGAGCCATCCTTCAGCAGGTCACTTGAAATTGCCCGGACGCTGTTCAGCATATCCGGTACGCATCCGCTGATCATCGTTTCCGTGAGAGCACAGCGGATCTTTCCGTTTTCGATCAGAAAAGCGTTTTTCGCCACACCGGAATATTCGCCGCTGGGTGCCGGTTCTCCGCCGGAAAAACGCATGACCAGCACTCCTCTTTCGATCCCTTTGATGATTTCCTCCAGTGACTGATCTCCGGCCGGGATAAAGATATTTCCGGTGCTGCAGCCGGCACGCTTCTGACCTGTTTTATTGGCGCCGTACTGGCTCAGGTCAAAACTGACCAGACGTCCGTTCCGGATCAGATCAAAGTTTTCAGCCGGATACCCTTCACCGGTGACCCGCGAACCGATCACGACATCTTCATCAGTCGCCTTCTGTGAGATCGTCAGCCGGTCGTCCGCAACCATTTCCCCGAGTTTATCCTTCCAGATGGAAGTACCTTCGATCAGGTTGCTGTCGGAAACAAAATTCCCGAAGATGGTGCCCAGCACGATTTCCGAAAGTGCAGCCGGAGCAAGAAGAACTGTTCCGGTGAATTTTCCTTCCAGCGGTTCCGGGTCGAGCTGTTTTTCGATTTCACTCAGTTCCCTGTCGATCAATGCACATTCGATGACCGGTTTGTCCAGATTCGCCAATGTCACGTCGGATCCGAAGAAGGAAGTACTCTTTTCTCCCTCATGACCGGAATACATCAGCGAAAAGCTGTATGAACCGGTAGTAGGATGATACATCACACAGTTGGAATTCAGGTAAACACTGCGGTAGACATCATGAGATGTGATCATTTGCTCGATCAGAATTTTCGGGTGGCGTTCCCTGATATTTTCCAGTAATTCTTTCGTTCGGAAAAAAAGTTTTTCCGTATCACATACCGGTGTGCCCTGAACATATGTCTGCTCTGTCGGTTCATCGCAGAACTGCCAGGCAGGATCCGGTTCAGCACTTTCAGAGGCCGCGATACACTCCGCGATGGCGTCATAGACCTCTCCCTCGTCAAAGTGATTGACATGGACAGAGCCTTTGCGCCCGTCTTTCATCACAGTTATGGCAACATCCCGGTTAAACAAAGTCCGCATCAGGGAAAAACGGCCGCCATCCACGTTAAATTCCCGTTTTTCGCTTTCACGAACTACACAATGAACATATTCAGCGCCCTGAGCTTTCGCCTCAACGATGATATATTCAGCAAGATTCTCCAGATTATCCATCTCAGCGTCCTCCGATCATCACTTTGCAGCGCAGCGCCGGTCCGCCCATTCCGACGGGCATCGGCTGTTTTTTTCCGCAGAACCCGGAACTGGACCAGACTACGGTATCGCCCACCATATCAACAGTCTTGAGCATCTCAAAGGCTACGCCGGAAATCGTTGTGTCCAGCAGCGCTTTTCCCAGTTTCCCGTTTTTTATCTCATAACCCATCGTGACACCGAACATGAATTCACCGGTGGTATCAGCCTGACCGTTACCGGAATCGATGAGATAGTAGCCGTCATCGATGGATGCGATCATGTCTTCCAGTTTGTCTTTTCCGGGGTGGACCGAGGTATTGCGCATTCGGATCAGCGGTTCGTCCGAGAACAGCCAGGCACGGGCATTACCGCGGGGTTCCATACCGAAATGCTGGGCGCTTTCGCGGCTGTTCATATAGCCCACCAGAATGCCGTCTTTGATCAGTGTGACGTTCTGCGCTTTTGTGCCTTCATCATCCACGTAAACCGGCAGCGGGCAGCGTTCTCCGAAGGCGGTATTGGCAAAATCTGTCAGGGTGATTTTTTCGCTGGCTACCTGCTTATTCAGGCAATGCCCGGCAACACTGCCGCCGAGGACAAGGTCGGCTTCAACGGTATGCCCGACTGCTTCATGGGAAAGCATCCCGGTCATCATTCCACCGAGAATGACTGTTTTCAGTCCCGCGTCGGCATAAACCCCTTCGCGTTTTTTCATCAGATGTTCATAAAGATTATCGATTTGCGGATACCACACTGAGGGATCGGTGAAATTCAGGTCAAACGTTCCTTCTCCGCCGAAAGCTTTGAAAAGCTCTACCGGCTGTCCATCCGGTGTCTGCGCGGTGAGGAATACATAGCAATAGGAGCGCGGCAGGATGGTGTGGGCATCCATACCGTCCGATGTAAGGAGCAGCTTTTCCATCGAATCTTCCGTTGCTACGACTACGCGGCTGATCAGTTCCGGACAGTGATCCGCAGCATAAGCATCCAGTGCTTTTGCAAAGTCAATATAATCTTTTTGAGCCGGATCATTGATCCCGTTCTGAACACGGTAGGTTTTCCGCGGCAGGACGGGCAGCGGTCCTTTTCCGGCTCCGGCATGAATATTCATGAAATCAGCGTTTTCAGAAGCAGCATGGAGCACTTTTTCCGCTGCTTCAAGTGAATAATCCGCCATGGAAGAAAAACCATAGGTCCCGTTTTTATAAACGCGGGCTGAAACGCCGGAAATATCGGACCGCGCATTTCCCACCACACTGCCGGAAAGCAGCGTCACCCGGCGGCTGCGGTTCAGCTGTCCCCGCAGTTCCGTATGAGTGCCGGGAGCAAAAGCTGATTTCCGAACCGATAAAATGTCATCCAACATAAAATCCTCCTGTAAGACAGCCTGCAATATCAATGTTCCGTTCAGCTCCGTAAATACAACAATAAGGCCAAGACAGGCCTCATTTGCTGTATCCATACTGCGGATAATTATGATATGGCAGTCCTGCTGCTTTATTGCACAACAATTCTGGCAACAAGTGATTCACCAAAGAAACGATTGTCAGCCCCGAAAAGCTTCCATTCTGATTTGTATTCACCGGGTTCTTCCGGAGCCGTCAGCTCCACAGAGATCTTCCCTTTGGAGCCGATGGGAATATGAGGGATCTCAACAAAATCGGGTGCTCCCATCTGGTTTCCTGAAATGAAAAACAGATGATATTTAGAATCCCAATTACAGTCGCTGTAATTGATCACTTCCCATTCTTTGGTAAATTTCTGTCCCGGGCTCAAAATCGAGCCGTCCTCATAATTAGAGTCTCCCAGATAGGTCATCACGTTATTGCAGGATGGAGCTCTTGTCGGTACGGCGACAGTTGCAACGGAACGTGTAGGCTGAAAGATTTCCTGGGTAGGTTCGATCTTTTCAGTTTTCTGAGCGCATGAAGACAGAATTATGACAGCTGATAATATAAATAAAATAATCAAGAAGCTTTTTTTGTTCATCCCTTCGCCCCGGTGTATTTTTTATCAAAAAAATATGATAAATCTGTTATTTGTTGAAATTACGGATCCGGTCAGCACTCACCCTTCCGCATCCGAGAAAAACGTCATGGTCATCGAGGATCATGACCATTGTTCCTCTTGGATACGAGGCGGAGTCTGAACGGATATCCGCACCTTGCAGCCATTGGGCTTGCTGTTCCGGTTCAGCGCGAAAGCGTATGCCTTCTGTCTGGCTGAAATATCGGCAAATCCAATCATTGTCCGGAACAAATCCACCTGTTGTTTTAGTTGCAATTCTCATACCAACAGACTTACTTGGGAGAGATGAAAATGTTTCAATATACCGCACCGGCAGCATCCAGTACTCATTTCCGCGATTCATGATGACTGATTCGGGTTTTTCACAGATATTCATCAGTGAGAGTCCGAATTGATCGTTCAGCCAGACAGCCAGATCAGTGACATCAGCTTGTTTTGCGGATGTAAAGCTGCTTTTTTCCCATGGGCGGTACGGGATGTCAGAGCGGTTCACGCCCGGTTCATTTTCAAAAAAGTCAGTCTTTTCCAGCAGACAGGCGAAAAATCCGGCTGTCCCGTAGCGATGCGGCCAGAGACGGACCGCACCTCTGACTGAGTCATCATATTCTTTTCCATATGCCCCGGTGAGTCCCGGAGCCGGCCAGGGGATCCGTTTTTCCGCGTCTGAGATCCGTACTTTTCCGGGAAAAGCTTTCAGAACGGAATCTGCGACGCCTTCATCCTCATCCGGGGAAAGCGTACAGGTAGAATAAACGATCTGTCCTCCGGGACGCAGTGCCTTCAACGCGGATTTCAGCAGAGCAGTCTGGCGCTGGGCAAGGGCTTTTTCTTCCCGTTCGGTAATGGGACGCATCGGATGCGAATCAAGGGAAACAAGGCTCTGCATGCTGCAGGGGGCATCCAGCAGGATCAGGTCAAAGGTGTTCGGGAACCAGTCCCCATAGCTTTCACCGGGAAACTGGGTGATGGCGTGGCTGATGCTGCCCCAGTTTTTCAGGACTGTTTTCAGTGCGGGGATCCTTGACGGGCTGGAATCATTAGCCAGGACCAGACCCTGATCCATGCTCCGGCCGATCAGGTGAGTGGTTTTGCCCCCCGGAGAAGCCGCCAGGTCAAGGATCAGCGGAGAATTCTCCAGACGTTCAGCGTCATAAAGCATTACCGGCATCATGGAAGCGCTGTCCTGGATATAGTAATATCCCATGTGGTGTTCATTCGTCATGGAGGGAAGGATCTGCGCGGAACACACCCGTCTGCCATTGGGGCAGAATGCAATTGGTTCCAGAGTCCATCCGTAACGGGATGACATGCCGTCTAAAGCGGAGATATCGGTTTTCAGCGGATTGAGACGGAATGCCTGGAGCAGCGGTTTGTGAAGGCTTTCTTCCAGCGCCTGCAGTTCATTTTCCGGTACCAGCGGACGGTATTTCTCCCAGGCTGCATCAAATGCATCGCGGCGCGGTGTTTCGGTTGTGAGTTTTGATTTCTGTTTATTCTTGCCCATATGCGGTATGATTTACGATGGTCAACGGGGACAGAGGTCCCTTAATCAGACGATTCTTCAGCCGGTTCAAGCCTCTGCGCCGATAGTTCCGGCGGCAGAGCGGACCGATGCTTATCAATGATGAAGATCATTTCTCCTGCGATTTCAGTTTCCTCGAAGGTCCAGCCAAGTCCGTCAATATTTTTCGAGATGAGGTTCCGCTGACGGTCCCGCATCTGATGCTGACCGGTCAGGTTCTCCGCGGGCAGTGTGACAACGATCGTTTTTACCGGAAGGCTGATCCAGAAATCACGGTTGCAGCCCTTTTTCCTTGATTCAAAGCGATGAGCTTCCTTAAAGAAAAATGCGGTATTAGCTTCTGTTTCAGGCGGGTTCAAAAGGATGTCCCGTGTCTCAGCTAAAGGCTCCAATCCATAAACCTTAAAGAAACTATTGATCAAGTGTACCCGGGGCGTATGCAAATCGTAAGCATGATAGGCAGTTGATTCCGGCAGCCCCATCCAGGGAAAGGCAAAAGGATTAAAGGCACAGGCAACATCCAGAATGCTTTCCGGCGTTCCGATCCGTTCAAAAATTGCCCGATAGAATTCTGCCATCTGCGGGATGCGCTCCCGGGAAGAAGTGTGGACAGAAAGCATGCGCAGGCACCAGTTACGGACAGCCTCATTGCCCTCGGCGGCTGCTCTCAGGAGATTCTCTTCCTCCGCCGCATAATCCGGATCGCCCAGATACGGCGCGATGATCTGATGGAGCTTTTCCCTCATTGCCTTTTCAACGTCTTTCGGGTTCTTTCCCGCAGCGATCTCCTGACGGATCAAATCTTTCACCGTCTCCGGAGGCAGTTCCATGGAAGCATATTTCCGGGAACCCAGCACCCGCCGCGTGATCTCCTCAATGTCTTCTGTTGAAAGAGCTTTGCTGCTCATTCCGCTGTATCCCCGTAAAAAGCCTTTGATTTCATAATGAAGACCAGCTCTGACGGGAACCTGACTTTCCGGATATCCCAGGCATCCTGATCAACAATGTTCATGAAATGCACTTCGTAATTCCGCGGCATGCCTTTCTCCTTCCCGCTCAGTGAAGCACCCGGAAAACTGACCGCGGCATAGCGGGCTGAGTATGAAAGCTGATTCAAAATATGGCGTCCGCCGAATTTATCGATCTGTTCGAGGCAGGGGATGACTTTGAAAAGCAGCGCCAGGTCATAAGGGCCTCCCGGCATACCGTAGAGCAGATTCGCCTGACCTGCCTGACCATCGATCCCGCGTTTTTCAAAAAAACAGTTGACCAGGTCGGACATATCGCTGAAGAGATCAAAGGCCTCATAGCGGAAACCGGGTTCCAGAGGCATCCAGGGAATGGAAAAAGGGTTCAGCCCGCAGGCCAGGTCACAAATGGTTTTGGGCTGGGGGATATCGCTGAATATTTCAGCGTAAAGCTCATCCAGGATCCCGCTGCGTTCCCTTGTGGAGGCATGGGTGTGCATGATCTCCAGACAGATGGGTTTTAATTCATCTGCAGACATTTCAGGCGTAACATCCGCAAGCTTTTCCTTTAAGGTACTGTAATCAAGGTTATCATTGCGGTATGCGCCGGAGACCTGATACAGTTTGGATTTGACGTTTTTGACGATTTCCTTGCGGTTCTTTGAATTGCGCAGTTCCCGGCTGAGCACCTGCTGGATCAGTCCGAAATCCATATGTCTGGCTTTTTTTGTCTCCGCGATTTCTTCGGCTAATTTTTTAGGGTCAAATTCTTCTGCCATATT
>CACYHU010000088.1 GCA_902774215.1 uncultured Chloroflexota bacterium | reverse complement strand
CAAAAAAAGACCGGGATGTCCGGTCTTTTGATTCCACTTGCACAAAACTGCTTCGCTTTCGGAGAAAAACTCCGGGAGAAGCGAATTAACGTTTTGTATAGGTAGGAGCCTTACGGGCGCGTTTCAAACCAGGCTTCTTGCGTTCCTTGATGCGGGCATCGCGGGTGAGCAGCCCTGCATGGGAAAGGCTGGGCTTCAGTGCTTCGTCCATCTTGACGAGGGCACGGGCAAGGCCCAGTTTTACAGCATCAGTCTGACCGGTCACGCCGCCGCCATTGACATGGACGGAAATGTCGAAACCGCTCTGATCCTGATTGATAGCAACGAAAGGCCCGAGAATAGCTTCAACATCACCGAAGCGTGTGAAGTATTCAGCAACCTGTTTATCATTCACAGTGAATGCACCGGTACCGGCGGAAACGCGGACACGGGCAACACTGTTCTTACGACGACCAATACCTTCATAATATCGTCCGGCCATTATTCACTCCTTAGTTAACACGCTTCGGGCACTGAGCTTCGTGCGGATGTTCGTTTTCAGCATAGATCTTCAAACGGGTCATCAGTGCACGGCCATGGCTGTTGTGAGGCAGCATACCCCAGACAGCGCTGCGAATGACACGATCCGGATAGGTGCGCATCATATCTTTCAGGGATGTCTCGGTCAGACCACCGGGATATCCGGAGTGACGATAGTAAAATTTCGTTGTCATTTTCTTCGGGGGAATCGCCAGATGTGCGGCGTTAACCACGACAACGTAATCACCCATCTTTACGCCGGGTGTAAAATCAGGCTTATGCTTCCCCATTAAATAATTAGCAATTTGTGTAGCCAGTCTTCCAATACCCTGGCCATTGGCATCTACCAATACCCATTCACTGGAAGGTTCACCTTTAATGACGTAGGTCTTTTCCACGGTCATTCTCTCCATTTATAAATTCGTCTTGTTTCACGTTCCTTACCGGGATCCGGATAGCGGACCTGCCAGAGCTGAAGGCCTCTCGCGGGGGCCAGTCCGGGTTTTGCATCAATACCGTATCTGACAGCCCGCAGGATTTCCTCCTCCGAAACACTCTCCCTCGCATAAGCCGTTTGCAGGAAAACGATACGCCTGACCATGTGGTATAGAAAGGCATTCGCTTCAATAACAAAACAGAAGGTGTCTTCGGATCGCTGTTCCCAGCCGTTCCTGATGACCTCCCGTACCGTGCTATGATCCTTTCGGGGCGGAGAACCAAAAGCGCGGAAATCATGGATACCCGTGAAGTGTCGGGAGATCCGGTTCAGTTTTTCAATGTCCAGAGCGGGCCAGATCCGCCAGTAAAATTCATCCCTTAGCGGGAGCCTTACCGGCGAGAAGTAAATCTGATAATGATAGGTCCGGCTGAGCGCATCATAGCGGGCATTGAAATCCCGGTCTGCTTTCTCCACCTTCAAAACAGCGAGGTCAGCGGGAAGGGCCGCGTTCAGCGCATTGCGAAGCTGCTCCTCCCCGTGATGCCAGTCCAGCGCCGCGGAAATTACCTGTCCCGCCGCATGAACACCGCTGTCGGTACGTCCGGCACCTGTTATCGATTCTTCTTTCCAGCCCAGCTTTCTGAGCGCCCGTTCCAGTTCCAGTTGTACTGTCCTGGTTTCACCCTGGCGCTGAAAACCTGAAAAAGCCGTTCCGTTATAAGAAATCGTAAATTTGTAACGTTCAACCAATACTGATTCTTCAGCAGAAGAATCAAATTTCATTATTCACTGACCAGTTCGATCAGAACCATTTCAGCAGAGTCACCCTTGCGGGGACCAAGTTTAATCATCCGGGTGTAACCGCCGTTGCGGTTCGCGAAACGGGGAGCGATATCATCAAAAAGCTTCTGAGTGATAACGCGGTCGTTTCCGAGACGGGAGGCAGCGAGACGTGCAGCGTTCATTTTCTGAATCTTGTCGCCTTCATTGCCCTTCTTGGCCAGAGTGATTAATTTTTCGGCATCGCCGCGGAAAGCAAGAGCCTTCGCCTGCGTGGTCTGGATGCGCTCGTGCTCAAAGAGCTGGCGGACCAGGGTAGTGCGCAGGGCCTTGCGCTGCGAAGATGTTCGTCCTAATTTCTTTCCTGCAACTCCGTGTCGCATTTTTACTCCGATTCTTTATCTTTCTTCAGGTAACCTTTTTCCTGCAGCTTGGCGCGCAGTTCATCAAGGCTTTTCTCACCGAAATTACGGATCGATTTTACAGCATCATCGCCCTTATCCAACAGATCCAGGACATCGCCAACAGAGGTAACGCCTGTGCGTTTCAGGGAATTGAACACACGAACAGAGAGATCAAGATTTTCGATCGGGGTATCCAGGATCTCACTTGAAACATGAGCCTGACTGGCTTCCGGTTCCGGCATGATAGGCAGAATTTCTTCATTGATGCCGGAGATGTAGCGAAGGTGCTCGATCAGGATACGGGAAGCTTCACCCAGAGCGGTTTCAGGTTTTTTGGTACCGTCTGTCCAGATCTCAAGCTCCAGTTTATCGTAGTTCGTGCTTTGGCCATATAAAGCATTGCCAACATTCCAGTTTACGCGTTTGATGGGACTGTAAATCGCATCGACCGGCAGATCACCGATCGGGAGGTGGGTGTTCCTGTCATTGGCAGGGAGGTACCCGCGACCCTTTTCGACTGTCAGATCGATTTCCAGTTTGGTCTTCGGATCATCCACCGTAAAGAGGTAGAGTTCCGGATTCACAATTTCGATTTCAGCCGGGCATTGGATATCAGCAGCAGTGACTTCACCGTCACCTGATACTTCAAGCTTCATGTGCGACACTGTCACATCGTGGAGGATAATGCGGATCTGTTTGATCTGCAGCATGACCTGCAGCACATCTTCCCGGACACCGGGAATCGCGCTGAACTCATGATTTACATCCTGAATATGAATCGAGGTGACCGCAGCTCCGTCCAGTGAGGAAAGCAGTACTCTGCGCAAAGCATTGCCGAGTGTTACACCGTAGCCTCTTTCCAACGGAGAAATCACGAATTTCGCGTAATTTTCAGCATCTCGTTCAAGCTTGACAGTAGGTGTTACCATATTCATTAGTGTTGCCAATTATCACCATCCCTTCCCAATACACCGCAATTAACCGCGTATTGGACTAATCAGCTTATCGTGAATAGTATTCAACGATCAGTTGTTCAGTGATATTTCCGTCAATTTCCGCACGTTCAGGCAAACGCAGGACACGGCCGCTGATGGCTTTCACATCACGATCGAGCCAGCCGACACAATTGCGTTTTTCTGCAACTTCAGCGAAATCTTTGAAGAAAGTTTTGCCTTTGGAATTTTCGCAGATGCTGATCTGATCACCGGGTTTCAGAATCATGGACGGGATGTCAGAGCGAACACCATTCACCATGAAGTGACCATGGGAGACCAATTGACGAGCCTGTGCGCGGTTTTCAGCAAAACCAAGACGGAAAACGACGTTATCAAGACGGGTTTCCAGTAACTGAAGCATAACCAGACCGGTCTGACCGCGCTTTTTGGAAGCGATGCCAAACATGCGGCGGAACTGACGTTCCAGTACGCCGTAGGTGCGGCGTGCCTTCTGCTTCGCACGGAGCTGGCGAGCGTAGTCGGAGGCTTTATCGCCGCCGCGGCCGCTGCCGCTTTTACCATGATCACCAGGGGCATAAGCCCGGCGTTCAAAAGAACACTTGCCGGATAAGCAGCGTTCACCCTTTAAAAACAGTTTTTCATTTTCACGCCGGCATAATCGACATGCCGGACCAGTATATCTTGCCATAGCAATACCCTTTCAATTATGTGCGGCGTCTCTTTGGCGGCCGACAACCATTATGCGGAACCGGAGTGATGTCAGAGATAGAACGAACCTTCATCCCCATACCCTGTACAGCACGGATTGCGGATTCACGACCCGGGCCGGGCCCTTTGATAATCAAATCAACTTCCTGAATACCCATCGTCTGAGCAGTCTTGATCGCCTGTTCAGCAGCGAGGCGAGCAGCGAAGGGAGTGCTCTTGCGGGAACCTTTGTAACCAGCGGCGCCGGAGCTGCCCCAGCAGACCGGAGCGCCCATTGCATCGGTTACCGTAATGATGGTGTTATTAAAGGAAGCGAAAATGTGCACCTGTGCGGATGACATGGTGCGCTTTACTTTACGTGCAGCAGCTGCACGACGCGCTGAGCGTACATTTTGAGCCATTATTTCCTCTTATAACTTTATTTTGTGAAACAATCCTTATCCATACACGCGAAAAATTGCAGGCAGCCGCAGGGGAGAAAGGAGCCCCAAACCTGCAATAAATCGCATTATCCGGAAGCGGATTATTTCTTGGTTGCTCCACGACGGCGGCCGCGTCCGGCAACGGTCTTCTTCGGACCCTTTGCGGTACGAGCGTTCGTTCGTGTACGCTGACCACGGCAAGGCAGATTGCGGCGATGCCGCAAACCGCGATAGCAGCCAATTTCGACAAGGCGCTTGATGTTCATCTGAACTTCACGGCGAAGGTCACCTTCGACCGTATAGTTCTTCGCGATATAATCACGGATCAGATTTTCATCATTATCCGAAAGGTCGCGAACACGAACATCAGGGTTAACGCCTGTATCACTCAAAATCTTCTGAGAGCGGGTAAGACCGATCCCGTAAATGTAAGTTAATGCGGTTTCTATCCGTTTATTACGCGGAAGATCAACACCTTCAATTCTTGCCATTGATACCCTCTTTTACCCCTGGCGCTGTTTGTGCTTCGGGTTTTCGCAGATCACATACAAGCGTCCACCGCGCTTGACGATCTTGCATTTTGAACATCGTTTTTTGATAGATGAAGTTACCTTCATTTTTTACTCCTCCGGGCGCACATTAACCACACCCGTCATTTTCATGATAGCCTGTCTATTATACACCGAATCACTATTTTATCAATATTCCAAAAACGACTTTATGACAAAATCAGTTTTTCTTCAGAATCCTGTTTTTATGATCCGGGTTGAAGACTACCGGCGGTTCATCATTATCCAGCAGAGTCAGGATCATCGGGCCGTCTTCCGTTATCGCGATCGAGTGTTCGAAGTGACCGGTGAGCTTTTTATTTGCGGAAGATACCGACCATCCGTCTTTCATGACTTTCGTGTCTTCCGTACCGATCAGCAGCATCGGTTCGATCGCAAGGGTCATGCCCGCTTTGAGCTTCAGACCGACGCCCGCGGTCCCGTAATTTGGAACCTGGGGTGCTTCCCACATACTGCGGCCAACACCGTGGCCGGTATACTGTTTTGTGAGATAAAACCCGCGGTCTTCAGCAAATGCCTGAATGGCAGCTGAAATGTCCCCGAGGTGATTCCCGGGAACCATTCTGAGTATCCCCTCATACAGGGATCCTTCGGTTGCGTCCATAAGCTTTGCAGCTTCCTCGCCTACTTTCCCGACCCCGACAGTCACAGCGGAATCCGCGACATAACCGCGAAGTGTGGCACCGCAGTCAATGGAGACAATGTCGCCTTCCTTGAGCACCACGTTCCTGCTGGGAATGCCATGCACCAGGATATTGTTCACACTCACACATGTGCTGGAGGGATACGGGATCGGTCCGGGGACGCCTTTGAAAGCGGAAACGACATGGTATTTTTTCAGTACTGCATCAGCTGCGGCATTAACATCCCAGGTTGAATTACCCGGGACACAGGCTTCCGCCGCAGCCTTTAAGGCTTCGGCGTTAATGACCCCTGCTTCCCGCATTACTTTGATTTCTTCAGCAGACTTGATGCATACCTGTCGTTCCCAACTCATATTATCTCAGACCTTTCTAATTGTCTTCCCGCTTAGATTTCTGCTTTGATGACTGCCAGCATGGCATCAGTCACTTCATGGATCTGCTTATTTCCATCAACCGTACGGAGAACACCTTTATTCCCGTAATAATCAATGAGTTTTGCAGTAGATTCATTGTAAGCATTGAGCCGTGTATGAACGGTTTCCTCATTGTCGTCGGCGCGCTGGTAAAGGGGCTCGCCGCAAACGTCACAGACACCTTCAACCTTTGAGGGTTTGGTGTGAACATGGAAAACGTGACCGTTTTTACACATTCTGCGGCCGCTGATACGCTTGACAAGGTCTTCCTTATTCACTTCGATACAGGGCACGACCGTGACCTTTGAACCGAAGGACTCTTCAAGCATTTTATCCAAAGCTTCCGCCTGCTTGATCGTGCGCGGGAAACCATCCAGCAGTGCACCTTCTTTACAGTCATCTTTTTTGAGTCTGTCTTCGACCATTGCGATCGTTACTTCATCCGGGACAAGAAGCCCGTTATCAGTATACTCGCGTGCCTTTTTTCCCAGTTCCGTATTCTCACGAATATTTTCCCGGAAAAGGTCGCCGGTTGATACATGGGTCAAATGAAAGACTTCACTGATTTTTTCCGCCTGGGTGCCTTTGCCAGCCCCGGGAGGACCGAGAAGAACAATATAGTTTGCCATAACTCTGCCTTATACCTTATCTGATGAGCTTTTCATCGTAGCCACGCTGGTTCAGTTCGGATTCCAGATAATCGATGATGTCGCGGACACAGCCCACAACGATCAGCAGACCGGAGGAAGAGAGCAGCATGGTAGAATTGGCGCTTGTGTGGAAGATCGCACCCAGAACGTAGGGCAAAATCGCGATCAAACCAAGGAACACAGCACCCGGCAATGTAATTCTGTCCTGAATTTTTGCCAGATAGTTCTGTGTATCGGTACCAGGAGCACGGCCCGGAACAACAGCACCCTGCTTTTTCAGGTTTTCACCGTAATCGTTGTTCATGAAGGTCACACTGGTATAGAAGAAGGTGAACGCAACAACGAGGATGAAGTATAAAACAACGTAAAAGACACCGCCGCCGCTGAAGTGGGACTGGATCCAGTTCGCAGTATTGGCCACCCAGGGGGTTGAGGAGTTCACGAAGAAGCTCGCTATCAACGCCGGGAAGGTGATAAGTGACTGCGCAAAGATCAACGGGATCATACCAACTGAATTCACGCGGAGAGGAAGTGTTGTGGATCCGCCGGATTTAACGCCGCGGTAACCAAGGCGCTGTCCGGGGATCATCAATTTCACGTAGCGTGTACCTTCCTGCAGGTAAACGATCGCGAAAATTGAAATGAAGAAAATAATGATCGCGAAAATCAGAATATACCAGCTGTTTTTGAAATCAGCAATCATTCTGACAAGGTTGGCAGGCAGCTGGGAAACGATACCGGAGAAGATGATCAGGGAAAGACCCTGCTGCTGGATACCGTATTCAGAGATGATCTGACCGAGCCAGATAGCGATCATTGTACCGGCGATCATGGTGAGAACGTTCGCCAGGGTGGGCAGGAGATTAGAACCGCTCCAGCCATATTCCTTTAAAACAGTCACACCGGGGAGGATCTGATTAAACAGACCGATCTGCCCGATAGCTGACAGAAAAGCCAGCGGAATGGACAGATACATCGTCCATTTTTCCATCCATTTACGCCCTTCTTTCGGATCATTCTTCAGCTTTTCCTGGATCGACGGAATGATCGGTCCAAGCAGCTGAAGAATAATGGAGGCGGTAATATAAGGGTAAACACCCATTGCAAGGATGGAGAACGATGAAAGAGTACCACCGGATAATACATTAAGGATGCTGATCAGATCGCCTGCCGCGGAGCGGCTGGTATTCAACGCCCGAATAACTTGGGCATTGAAACCAGGCACCGGAATATTCGCGACCAGACGATAAATGACAAGTACACCCAGAGTCAGCAGCAGCCGGTTACGGATGCCTTCTGACTTCCAAATATAACGCCATGGGGATCGCTTCATTTTATAGTTCTCCTACTTATTATGGCATTAACTCTCAGTCAACAATCTCAACACTGCCGCCGGCAGCTTCGATCTTGGCCTTTGCACCCTTCGTGACGCGCTGGGCTTTCACGGTGAGTTTTTTAGTGAGTTCGCCATTACCAAGGATAACGATCGGATTGCTCTTCTTGCTCAGCAGACCGGCTGCGGCCAGGACTTCAGCAGTAACTTCAGTACCGGCATCGAAGCGTTCCAGCATTTCGACGTTAACTTCATTAAATTCGACACGATTCGGCGGAGTGAAACCTTCACCGCGCATGAACGGGAGGCGGCGGAAGAAAGGCAGGTTACCACCCTGGCGGTAGAGTTTACCGCCGGCGCCCTGACGGACGCTCTGGCCTTTTGTACCTTTACCGGCGGTTTTACCCTGACCGGCACCCGGACCACGACCTACACGTTTCTTGGAACGTTTTGCCCCGAAATTCGGTTGTAATTCATGCAGTTTCATATCAGTCCACCAATTCTACAACTTTAACCAAATGAGCCACTTTGCGAATCATGCCGCGGATGCAGGCATTGTCTTCTTTAACAACGGTTTCATTCAGGTGATGGAAACCCAGGGCACGGATGGTGTCCTTGTGTTTCTTAGAATAACCGATAGCGCTTCGGTAATAAGTCAGCTGCAGTTTCTTTGCAGTATTTTCAGCCATTTTTTTTACCTCCGATCCCAGAAAGGAGCCAGATCTTCCGCAGACTTGCCGCGAAGGACAGCTTCGTCGGATGCATTCTTCAGCTGATCGAGAGCATCAAAAGTTGCTTTCACAACGTTCAGCAGGTTCGCGCTGCCCATGGATTTTGTCAGGATGTCATGGACACCGGCGACTTCCAATACAGCACGGACACCACCGCCGGAAATAACTCCTGTACCTTCGGAAGCAGGGCGCATCATCACGACTGCGCCGCCGCAGCGGCCGTAGACTTCATGAGGAATGGTGGTCTTGTAAAGGTTGACCTTCTTCATGTTCTTGCGGGCGGTTTCAGAAGCTTTGCGCATCGCATCCGGGACGGCGTTGGCTTTACCGCTGCCCATACCGATCTGACCATTGTTGTCACCGACAACAACAGTAACACGGTAGCGCAGGCGGCGTCCGCCTTTTACGGTCTTAGAGACACGAGCGATTTCGATAACTCGTTCGTCCAGTTGTTCTTCTACTGATTGATATTCCAAATTTTCCATTTCGTTTTAGTCCTTATCTGATCTGCTAAAACTCAAGGCCTGCTTCACGTGCTGCTTCAGCGAGTGCCTTCACACGGCCGATGTAGCGGAAACCACCACGATCAAAAACAACAGAGGTAATTCCCTTCTCTTTAGCGCGTTCAGCAATGGCTTTACCAACCAGCTTTGCCTGTTCGGTCTTGTTTTTGCCATCCATCTGACCCTTCAGGGTCTTGTCGATGGAAGATGCGGAGACCAGTGTGGTACCGGCTGCGTCATCAATGACCTGAGCATAGATCGCATCAAGGCTGCGATAAACATTCAAACGAGGGCGTTCGGCGGTACCGGACAGATTAATTCTGACACGAGCATGGCGCTTAATGCGAGCTTCACTTCGAGATAATTTCGCCATAATTCACCCCTATTTCTTAGCTTTACCAGATTTACCGGCCTTGCGGCGGATCCGTTCACCCAGATAGTGAATACCTTTGCCCTTATAGGGTTCCGGAGGACGAATTCCGCGGATATTCGCAGCGACCTGACCAACCTGTTCGCGGTCATGACCCATGACCTTAATCTGTCGGGCTTTTGCATCAACATCAAAGGTGATGCCGGCCGGAGGAACGACTTCCTTCGGAGCGGAGTAACCGACATACAACACCAAATTCTTACCGTTCATTTCAGGACGATAACCGACGCCATCCACTTCAAGGGTAACGGTGAATCCATCAGAAACACCAACGACCATGTTGTGCAGCAGAGCACGGGTCGTACCATGGAGAGCGCGGACCGAAGCTTCATCAGAGGAGCGCTTCACAGTAATAACATTGCCTTCCTGTTCGATCGCGATGATCGGAGAGAAGAGGCGCTTGAGTTCGCCTTTCGGGCCTTTTACTGTAACCTCGCTGCCATTGATATCCACTTTAACGCCTGCGGGAACAGTGATGGGTAAACGTCCAATTCGAGACACTTACAGCCTTCCTTTCCTACCAGACCTTGCAGAGGATTTCGCCGCCAACACCTTCCTGGCGAGCGCGCTGCCCGGTCATCACTCCCTTGGGAGTGGAGAGAATCGAGATGCCCATACCGGAAAGAACCCAGGGGATCTCATCATGACGGGTGTAAACACGGCGGCCGGGACGGCTGACACGTTCGATACCGGTGATGACCGGTTTCCGGGAACGGCGTTCACCCGCGTACTTAATTTTGATTTGCAGCGTAGTCTGAGAGGGTTTTTCACCTTCGTTTACGGAGAAGTCTTCAATGAATCCTTCTTCCTTCAGAATACGGGCAATTTCCTTTTTGATATTTGAACAAGGCATCGCAACATCGGCGTGACCGGCCATCATGGCGTTGCGAATTCTGGTCAACATATCAGCAATAGGATCATTAATCATCTTTTCTGCTCCTTCGTATCCATTACCAGGATGACTTCGTAACGCCCGGGATTTGGCCATTCAATGCCAGTTCACGGAAACAAATTCGGCACAGGCCGAAGCGGCGCATATATCCATGAGGACGGCCGCACAAGCGGCAGCGATTGCGAACCTGAGTCGGATATTCACGTCGAAGCTCACGATATTTCATGCATTTCTTAGCCATATTAATCCTTCCTGAAAGGCATGCCAAGCAAGCCAAGCATCACACGGGCCTGTTCGTCCGTCTGAGCGGTAGTTACGATAGTGATCTCCATACCACGGATCTTATCGACTTTTTCGTAGTCGATTTCCGGGAACAGGGTCTGTTCCTTCAGACCGAGGGTATAGTTACCACGGCCGTCAAAGGCGTCCGGGGAAATACCGCGGAAGTCACGGACACGAGGCAGAACAATGTTCATAACACGATCCAGCAGACCCCACATCTTTTCACCGCGGAGTGTGACTTTGGCGCCGATCTGGCGTCCTTCACGAAGTTTGAAGTTCGCGATAGAGACACGGGCTTTGGTGATGATCGGTTTCTGGCCGGTGATCTGAGTCAGATCGTTGACTGCGGCATCCAGGGCCTTCGGATTATCGAGTGCTTCACCCAAACCGATGTTGACAACAACCTTTTCGATCTTCGGGTACTGCATCGGGTTTTCAAGGTTCAGGCTCTTCTGCATTGCAGGAACGACTTCGTTTAAATATTTTTCTTTCAACGGATTCATGATCTAAACTCCTGTCGTTTATGCATCAATTTCAGCGTGGCATTTTTTGCAGATACGGGTGACTTTTCCGTCCTTGCGGCTGAAGCCGACACGCGTCGCAGCGTTGCATTTCGGGCAGACAAGCATGACGTTGGAAACATGGATGGGGGCTTCAAATTTGATGATGCCCGGGTTGATATTCCGGCGTCCGGCCTGGGTCTGACCCTGGTGCTTGGAACGGATGTTTACACCCTGAACGACTACACGTGATTCGGTAGGGATCACACGGATAACTTCACCGCGCTTCTTTTTATCTTCAGCACGACCGCTGATGATCTCTACGGTATCACCTTTGCGAATTTTCTGTTTCATTCTCTAATACTCCTTAGATCGCTTCAGGTGCCAGGGAGACGATCTTGGTGAAGCCTTTTTCGCGCAGTTCACGAGCGACAGGCCCGAAGATACGGGTACCCTTGGGATCCACACCGTTGCTGTCAAGGATAACGCAGGCGTTATCGTCGAAGCGGATGGAGGATCCGTCTTCGCGGCGCCATTCTTTGGAGCAGCGAACGATCACGGCCTTTACCACATCGGACTTCTTCACGGTACCGTGAGGAGTGGCGGATTTTACGGCGCACAATACGGTGTCACCGACATAGCCGTAGCGGCGAACCGAACCACCGAAGATGTGGAAAACAAGGACTTCTTTAGCGCCGGTATTATCGGCGACACGTAATCTTGATTCCTTCTGGATCATTATTCTTCTCCTTCAGCAGGGAGATCGGCAGCGGAGAGGTCTTCCTCACCCTTGATATCATGCCGAATGATGCTTTGAACGACCCAGCGCTTTTCGCGTGACAGGGGGCGGCTCTCAACGATCATTACTTTATCGCCGATCTTGCATTCATTGTTTTCATCATGAGCCTTGACTCGTTTGAAATCATGAACAACCTTCCCAACGAGAGGGTGACGGTAGGTCCGACGAATCTCGACCACAACGGTTTTGTCCATTTTGTCACTGGTAACAGTGCCCATTAACCGACGGCGTTGGTTCATGCTTTACCTTCTTTCAGTTCCATTTCGCGAAGGATCGTGAGCAGGCGAGCGATGTCGCGGCGAACTTCACGAACACGGCTGTAGTCGGTCAACTGACCGCTAACATCCTGGAAACGCAGATTCATAGCTTCGTTGCGAAGCTCGTTAACCTTTGCATTAATTTCAGCAGCCGACATTTCTCTAATTTCTGACGGTTTCATATTACATAGCTCCTGTGGCACGTTCTTCACGTGTTACCACTTTGGTTCTGATAGAGAATTTGTAGGAAGCCTGGTGCAGCGCTTCAACAGCGACAGCTTCGGACAAACCGCCGATTTCGAACATCATACGGCCCGGTTTCACAACTGCGACCCAATATTCAACATTCCCTTTACCTTTACCCATACGAGTTTCAGCAGCACGGTGAGTATAAGGTTTATCCGGGAAGATACGAATCCAAACCTTCCCACGGCGTTTCATTTCACGCGCCAGTGTACGGCGAGCGGCTTCGATCTGGCGGGCGGTCACCCAACCCGGTTCCATAGCCATCAGACCATAATCGCCGAAGGAAATTTCCGCACCGCGCAGTGCTTTGCCGCGCATACGGCCGCGCTGCTGCTTGCGATACTTCACACGTTTTGGCATTAACATATTAATTACCTCTTTCGATCCGATTATTCGCTGACGTAAACGCCTTCAGTTGCGTTTGCAGCCGGGGCGGTTTCTTCATTCATGGAAAGAACGATTCCGCGATAGATCCAAACCTTGATACCGATCTTGCCGTAGGTTGTCAAAGCTTCAGTGCGGGCGAAGTCAATATCCGCACGCAGTGTCTGAAGCGGAACACGGCCTTCACGGAGCCAGACGACTCTGGCGATATCAGCGCCGCCGATACGACCGCCGACGGCGATCTTGATACCCTGAGCGCCCTGGCGCATGGCCTGCTGGATGGCGCGCTTCATGGCGCGGCGGTAACCAACACGGCGTTCGATCTGACCGGCAATGTTCATACCGACAAGATAAGCATCCAGATCGGGGTTTTTGATCTCTTTGATTTCGAGATCGCATTTTTTACCGGTGAGCTGTTCGAGCTTCTTGCGAATTTCTTTGACCTGTTCGCCTTTGCGGCCGATCAGGCTGCCGGGGCGGGCAGTGTTGACAACAACCCATACCAGCGGCCGTCCCAGGGTTTATTGATATTCAATCGAAATCCAATAGGATGTACTTTACGACCCATTTTTTATCTCCTGACAATTCCTTTGTTCATCGTTCTCAAATTACTCACGTTCGCGAAGAACAACGGTAACGTGGGAAGAGCGGCGCAGTACCGGCTTGAAACGGCCGCGCGCACCGAAATACCGCCACTTGCGTGTCGAAGCTTCGTCGGCGTAAATCTGGTAAACATACATGTCATTCCGGTCGAGGCCGAAGTTTTCTTCAGCGTTGGCTGCCGCGGAAGCGACGAGCTTGTAGAGCGGTTCTGCGCATACGCGGTTCGAGAATTTCAGGATATTCAGCGCATCGGCGACTGACTTACCGCGAACCATATCGATTACCAGGCGGACTTTTTGGGCAGAAATACCGGTATTTGTAAGACGTGCTTTAACATCTGTTGCCATAGTTTCTACCTCTTATTTGATTTTTCCGAAACATGACCACGGAACAGGCGGGTCGGGGCGAATTCGCCCAGACGATGTCCAACCATATTGTCGGTGATGTAAACCGGGATATGGCGGCGTCCGTCATGAACGGCGATGGTATGACCAACCATCTGGGGGAAGATTGTGCTGGCGCGGGACCAGGTGCGGATGACCTTTTTGTCGCCGGCGTCATTCATTTTTTCAACCTTCTTCAAAAGTTTCGGGTCGATGAACGGCCCTTTCTTCAATGATCGTGACATTTCTACGTACCTCTCTTAAATTCTGCGAGGACTAGCGTCCGCTCTTCGCGTTGCGGCGGCGGACGATAAGGCGATCCGACGTCTTATTGCGGCGGGTCTTGTAACCCAAAGCCGGTTTGCCCCAAGGAGTCTTCGGACCGGGCATACCAACCGGCTGACGACCTTCACCACCACCATGCGGATGGTCGCGCGGGGACATTGCAGTACCGCGGACGGTCGGGCGGATACCCAGATAGCGCTTGCGGCCGGCTTTACCGAGTTTAATGTTGCCGTGATCTACGTTGCCGAGCTGACCGATGGTAGCGTAGCAGGTCTGCAGAACCATACGGACTTCACCGGATGGGAGACGAACCTGGGCATACTTACCTTCTTTGGCGAGCAGCTGAGCGGAGACACCGGCGCTGCGGACCATCTGGCCGCCCTTACCGGGTTTCAGCTCGATGTTGTGGATCGTGGAACCGACCGGGATATTGGCGATGGGCATCGCGTTGCCGGTGCGGATATCAGCATTCGGACCGGAGACGACAGTGTCGCCGGGTTTCAGTCCCAGAGGGGCCAGGATGTAGCGTTTTTCGCCGTCTTTGTAGAAAAGCAGGGCGATGCGGGCAGTGCGGTTCGGATCATATTCGATCGCATTCACAACAGCCGGCACACCGATCTTATCGCGTTTGAAATCGATCGTTCGGATGAAACGGCGGGCGCCGCCGCCGCGATGGCGGACGGTAACACGGCCATAGTTGTTGCGGCCGGAGTTCTGTTTGCGGAAAGTGATCAATGAGCGTTCCGGTTTGCTTTTGGTGATCTCTTCAAAAGTGTAACCGGTCATTCCGCGCATACCCGGGGTGATGGGTTTATAAATCTTAACTGCCATTATTCAACCCCCTCGAAGAACGGGATCTTCTGACCTTCGGCCAAGGTGACGATAGCCTTCTTGGAGACGGCTTTCTTGACGCCCAGGCGGCGGCTGCGGAGATTCCGCTTTGTTTTTCCAGGTGTGACGATGACGTTCACACGCACAACTTCGACGTTGAAGAGTTTTTCAACTGCGTCTTTGACCATGGTGCGGGTGGCATCTTTGCGGACTTCGAACGAATACTGGTTGAGTCCGTAAACCTGTTGGTTGGTTTTTTCAGTTACCAGAGGACGGCGGAGCACATCATAAATTGTAGTAGTAGCCATTATATTTCTCCCCTATCCCAAGTATGACGCGATCGTGTCGATAGCGGCGAGCGGAAGCACGACCTTATCGTATTTCAGCAAATCGCGGATATTCAGATAATTTGCAAGCAGGATCTTTGCATCCGGCAGGTTGTTGGTGGCGCGGACGACATCAGCGGTGGATTCCATATCAGGAACCAGAACGAGGGCTGTATCGGTACCGACGAGCTTGGAGAGCGCAGCGGCCATCAGTTTGGTCTTGGGCGCATCAAGCTTCAGTTCATCAACAACGACGATTTCAGCATCGCTTGCTTTGACGGTAAGCGCAGAGCGCAAAGCAGCGCGGCGCATTTTTCTAGGCATAGCCTGGGTATAATCACGCATATGCGGGGTATGGACACGACCGCCACCCTTCCACTGTGCAGCGCGGATAGAGCCCTGACGAGCACGACCGGTACCCTTCTGTTTGAAAGGTTTGCGGCCGCCGCCGGCGACTTCATGACGGGTCTTGGTTTCGTGTGTACCAACGCGGGCGTTGGCTAACTGGCGGACGTATGCCTGATGCATCAAGTCTACTAAAATGGGGGCTTCGAAAATGCTGGCGGGAAGTTCAACTTCCTTGACTTTTTCGCCCTTCATATTTTTGACATCGATAATCATAGTTCTTTACTCCCTATGTATTCCCGTAAACCCTTAGGCTTTACGTGCATCTCTGATCATAACGAGACCGCCGCGTGCTCCGGGGATCGCGCCTTTGACACCGATCAGATTGCGTTCCTGATCGATGAAAGCAACTGTCAGGTTCTGGACCGTGACACGATCATTGCCCATATGACCGGGGCCATGGGCACCCTTGAAAACACGACCGGGGGTGGTACCGGAGCCATGGGAACCGGGGGCGCGAAGACGGTCAGACTGACCGTGGGTCTTCGGACCGCCGCGGAAATTGTAGCGCTTCACTGCGCCGGCAAAACCGCGTCCCTTGGAAGTACCAATCACATCGACCAGTTCGCCTAATGCGAACAGATCCACAGTAACTTTGTCTCCTTCGGAGACCTGCGGATCGACAACACGAAACTCGCGCAGAAAGCGCAGCGGAGGCAAGTTATTCCGCTTAAGGTGACCCTTTTCAGCATTCGTAATGCGGCTCGGTTTGACTTCGTCGAAACCAAGCTGAACGGCTGTGTACCCATCAGTTTCCTGATTACGGACCTGGGTAACATAGCAAGGCCCAGCTTCAATGACGGTAATCGGAATCGCGATACCATTTTCATCGAAAATCTGGGTCATGCCAATTTTCTTGCCGAGTAGCCCTTTAAACATCTCTATTTTTCTCCCTTATTAGGTTATATATATTCGGGGTCAGCGCTGCATGAGATCAAAGGCAGCCCTTTTCTTTCAGTACATCGTTCCCCATCCAGGATTGTCAGCATGGGCTTAGCTGCATCATCCTGTTCGCAGTCAGTCAATCCACCTCAGCATCGCCGTGGAATATTTGTCGCGCGCCTTCCGGCTGATTCTTAACATGCGATGATCGTCTGCACAGGCATCTATCTGCGCAAACGTTCATAATTATATGCAAAATCAATTTTTTGGGTAGGGCGAATGTGACAAATAGTGAATAGGAGATAGGATATGGGATATAGTGAGGTGATAGGGTACAGGTTACAGTGAGGGGCTGGTTACAGGTATAGCGGATGAATTATGCGGGGGTTTTGAGCTGACTGTTGACGAAAGAGTGACTGTCGAATAAATGAATTAAAATAAAAAAACCGCGGGTCGATCAATCCGCGGTTTCTGTTTTCAGAGTGGGTTCTATACTCAGCCCTGAGGACCCTGGTACTGTGCATCACCGAAGCCAAGGATCAGCTTGAAAATCGGGTTCAGGAAAAGCAGACCAAGGAAGAAGCCGAAGCCCTTGCCGAAAGCTTTTGCGAGTTTGTATTCACTGACGATGGCAATAATTGCACCGACCAGACTGAGGACGGAACCGATGGTTCCGATGGTAGTATGAACTGTCTGACCGTCAGCATTAATAGTCGTTCCATTATAATACAATACAGAACCGAGGATCATACAAGCGATCATGACCCAGGCCATTGTGCGGTTCCAGCTCATGTCAGTCCTATCCCATTCATTCAGGAACGGAATAATGCTGTGCCAACCGGGTCTGCCGGCTTTTTGAAAGATCCGCCAATAGGCAACCACCTGGAGAATATACCAGGCAACAATAAGAACGATAGTGAAAATGCCCATCGTGGCCATTAAGGCACCCAGGACACTTCCTGCAGCCGGAGCAGAATTAGTAACAACTACAACTTGATCTTCTGGCATTTTTTCACCTCATATTAATAACGGGATTCTTCAATAATTTATCCCAAATCTCAGTCAATAATACTCCAAAAACGATAAAACGCATATAAAAATCAGGATTTTTATCATTTTTTATGACATTTTTTCGTTTTCAACCTCAAAAACAGGCCTTTATTCAAAGGTTTTTGCCACCTCTGTCAGCAGATCACGGATCTGCAGATGCTGCGGGCAGACCCTTTCGCAGCCGCCGCATTTGATGCAGTCACCGGCTTTTCCATGACCTTCCGCTGCGATATTGCGGTAAAACACGCCCTGGTTCCAGTCATTGAACAGCTTTTTGGCGTTCAGGCAGGCAAACATATCCGGGATCAGGATATCTTTCGGGCAGTGGTTTTCCTCAATGCAGTAATGGCAGGAGGTGCAGGGGATCAGGTTCATCCCTTTGAAGATATCCTTCACTTCTGCAACAGCGCGCTGTTCGGCTTCGGAAAGCGGCTTGAAATCCTTCATGTACGAGATGTTATCTGCCATCTGCTCCAGGCTGCTCATCCCTGAAAGGATCATGGCGACCTGGTCAAAACCGGCTGCGTAGCGAATCGCGTAGGAAGCATAACTCATGGGACCCAGCGCATCATAAACCTGTTTTGCGGCTTCGGGAAGGTTGGCAAGGCTGCCGCCTTTGACGGGCTCCATCACGATAACGGGTTTGCCGTGTTTCTCACAGACTTCCAATAATCTGCCGCTCTGGATGGCATGGTCGTCATAGTCCACATAGTTGAACTGGATCTGGACGATCTCGACCTCCGGATGATCGGAGAGGATCTGTTCCAAGATCTCTGCTGTATCATGGAAGGAGATCCCCAGATGACGGATCTTCCCTTCCTTCTTCAGCTCAGAGGCGGTTTCATAGGCACGGCAGCTCTGGTATTTTTTATAATTTCTGCGGTCCTGAGCGTGCATGAGATAGAAATCAAAATAATCCACACCGCAGGCCTCGAGCTGCTGCTCAAAGAAGGGACGGATATCCGATTCTTTTTTGAAATATTCTTCTGACAGTTTATCTGTCAGCAGATATTCATCCCTGGAATGGCGGGAGGTCAGGCACTGCTTCAGTGTCAGCTCCGAAAGACCGTCATGGTAGCCATGAGCCGTATCAAAATAATTGAACCCGTTATCGATGAAAAGGTCCACCATCCGGTCAACCTGAGCGGTGTCGATTTTGCCGTCCTTCATCGGGAGACGCATCGCACCAAAGCCGAATCCTTTTTTTATTTCCGGGAATACTTGTGCCATAAAACCTCTCTTTCAGCACAAATCACTTTGTTTCAGTGCAGACAGGGACAGTTCTTTCCGGCTCCTTCCGGAATCCGTACGAAATGTCCCTGCCCGCATAAATTACCGGTCAGTCCTCATCAGGGAGGGCATCGAAGACATCATCCAAACCTTCATTCGAGAGCCAGGTCTCACAGCCGGCCTGAATGTGAACCAGAATTGAATCGGAACTGTTACTGTCACTATCGCCATCCGAAACGATCCATTCTGTGCCGTTCCAGGATGCTGTGGCACTGTCAGATGAACTGCTGTCCTGCGTAAAAACGAGCGAGTAGTCACCTTCCGGCAGCGTCAGCACGACCATCCCGGTTTCATAATCGGCCCAGGTGGTCCTGGAGGATTTCATGATATTCATCATAACC
>CACYHU010000087.1 GCA_902774215.1 uncultured Chloroflexota bacterium | reverse complement strand
GTGGGATCACCACCCTGTACCATAAAATCTTTGATAACGCGATGGAAAATCGTATTGTTATAAAATCCTTCATTGGCAAGGAAAACAAAGTTATTGACAGTCAAAGGAACCTTATCAGCAAAGAGTTTTACTTTGATGTCACCTTTATCGGTATGGAAAACCGCATAATACTTTTTCTTAAGGTCAAGAGTAAATTCAGGTTTTTTATCATATGATTTAGCCATAATACATCTCCTTTATGACTATTATAAATATAAAAATAAAAAAGCAATGAAATTAATAAAAATAAAATGTTTCACGTGAAACATTTTTGTTTTTATCAGTGTTCCGATGTAAAGTTTCCTGACTTATGGAGAATGACTGTCAAATGATTCTTAATATCTGTTATACTATTGTGCGGGTAAATTATGTCATTATTAACGGCGAATAATATTTCAAAATCTTTCGGTGATCTGGATGTTTTTTCCGGTGTTTCTTTATCTGTACCACAGAAAGGGAGAATCGGTTTTGTCGGTGATAACGGATCCGGAAAAACAACACTTCTGAAGATCCTCGTTGGTTTGGATGAACCTGACAGCGGAACAGTTTCCTATTCAAAAGACCTGACGATCGGGTATCTTCCGCAGCAGATCGAAATTGCTTCTGATAAAACCCCTTATGAAAGCTGTCTTGAATCTTTTTCTGACCTTATTCAGATACAGGAACAGTTGACACGCATGGAAGAGTCTCTCAGAAAATCGCCTGATGACCTGGTTTTATTGGAAACCTACGGAAGACTTCAGGAAAGCTTTGAGAATCTTGGCGGTTATACATACCGGTCAAAGATCAATCAGATCCTGCAGGGCCTCGGTTTGATCAAAGGGGAAGAAAACCGCCCATGGATGCAGCTTTCCGGCGGTCAGAAGATCCGGGCATATCTTGCGAAGATTCTTGTTTCGGAACCTGACTTGTTGATCCTTGACGAACCGACTAATCACCTGGATATCAACTCAATCGAATGGCTTGAAAGCTATCTCCGTGATTTCCCCGGCGCTGTTGTGATGGTTTCTCATGACCGCTATTTTCTTGACCAATGTGTTAATATGATCTGGGAGCTTTCTTTCAGTTTTGAAACTTATCACGGGAATTATTCCGCTTATCTTCTTCAGCGTGAAGAGCGATACCAGCGCCAGCTTGCAGAGTATGAAAAACAGCAGGAGTTTATCGCAAAGGAAGAGGAATATATCCGCCGAAATATTGCAGGACAAAATACCCGCCAGGCGCAGGGACGAAGAAAACGTCTGGAAACTCTTCTTTCAGAATCAAAAATCATCAAACCGGCAGAATCCCGTTCAATGCATCTGAAGTTGAATACGGATCTTCGTTCGGGTGATCTGGTTCTCCGAACAACTGACCTTGCCATCGGATATCAGGATGATAAGAAGGTCCTTTTCAACGTTCCGGATCTTACGCTTCTGCGCTGTGAATGTGCGGCGATCATAGGACCAAACGGAACGGGCAAATCCACTTTTTTGAAAACGATCCTCGAGAAAATGCCGCCGCTTTCCGGTGAAACCAGGCTTGGTTCAAATTTAAAGATCGGTTATTTTGCACAAGCCCACGAAGATTTGGATCCGGAAGCGGATCTGATGGATGAGATCAATAAGACCGCACCGAATATGCTTCCGGCACAGATCCGTGATTATCTTGCAAAATACCTTTTTTCCGGAGATGATGTGTTCAAAAAAGTGAAGGTCTTATCCGGAGGGGAAAAAGGAAGGTTGGCGCTTGCCATACTCGCTCTGCAGGGAGCTAATCTTCTCTTACTTGATGAACCGATGAATCACCTTGATATCGATTCACAGGAGCTGCTTCAGTCTGTGCTGAAAAGTTTTGAAGGAACGATCATACTGGTTTCTCATGATCGATATCTGATCGATGCGGTCGGGACGCAAATATGGGAAGTCATTCCTGAAAAACAGACACTTTCAGTTTATAAAGGTACTTACAGTCAATATAAAGAATATAAAAAACAGCTTACGGCACCTGAAGTAAAAACTGCAGAAAAAATAAAAAATGAGAAAAACAATGAAGCTGAAAAAAAGAAGCTTTCCAATGGAGTGATTTGGAAACTGACCCGTCAGCGTGAGGAACTGGAAGCGAAAATATCTCTGCTTGAGGAAGAAACAGCCGAGCTTTCCGATAAAATCAATTCAGCGTCACTTTCTTTTGAAGAGATGACTTCAGCGGGAGTGCTGTATAATAAGAAGCAGAGGGAATTGGACGATTTGTTTGAACAATGGTCCGAGATCGAATCAAAATTAAATGAAGGTTAGGACGAAGGTTATGTATCTTTCTGTGGTTGTTCCGGTCTATAATGAATATGAAAACATTCCTTTATTATATGATGCTGTATATGATGCATTGAAAGACCTCAATAAAGATTGGGAATTGATTCTTGTAAACGATGGATCAAAAGATAACAGCATGGAAGCACTGAAAGAGGCCGCAGAAAAAGATCCCCTCCATGTGAAAGTGATTGGGCTGCGCAGAAACTTTGGACAGACCGCGGCAATCGCCGCAGGTGTTGATCACGCATCAGGTGAGATCATCGTCCTGATGGACGCGGACCTGCAAAATGATCCAAGCGATATTCCCGCGATGCTTGCCAAGCTTGATGAAGGTTATGATCTCGTGAGCGGATGGCGCAAAGACCGCAAGGATCCCTTTTTGCGTTCTTTTATATCCCGCATTGCCAACCGGATTATCTGCAGGGTCACCGGTGTAAACCTTCATGATTACGGCTGTACATTGAAAGCTTATCGGCGCGAAGTTATCACCGGTTTCCGTCTTTATGGTGAAATGCACCGCTTTATACCTGCTTTTGCCAATAATTTTGGTGCGCGGATCGTGGAAATGCCGGTAAAGCATCATCCCCGTGTTCTCGGAAAGTCAAAGTATGGCTTCGAACGGATCGTAAAAGTTATTCTTGACCTCATCACAGTTAAATTTCTCTCGAGTTATGAAGACAAACCGATTTATCTGTTTGGTGGTGCCGGAATGTTACTTTCCGGTATATCCTTCCTTGTTCTGCTTTTCCTGGCGATCCGGCGCATCTTCTGGGGTGTTTCGGTAATGGCTTCACCTCTCTTTATGATGGCGATCATGGTGTTTATTCTCGGTTTCCTTTCGATCCTGATGGGTCTTATCGCGGAATTGCTGGTTCGAACCTATCATGAATCTCAGGGGAAAACCGTCTATCATATCCGGGAAATGATAAACTTTGAATAAAAGTTCAAAGCAGGCAGTTCAAAATACAAATCGCTGTCCTCTCCGGCAGATTTCCATATTGTAAATACGAATGATGTCGTAAATGTGATCATGGAAGTAACCGGTTTTACCGATAATTTTGAATTTAAACAATGACAATGAACATATAAACTCCGGAGATGCGCTGCAAAAACACTGCTTTATAAGATAAGGATATTATTATGAGCCACAACCCGGATATTTATCTGTTGTATGAATATAAGGAAAAATTACCCTTCACTGTAAGGATGAAAGTCATCCTCGACGCTCCAATCGACGCAGCGATCCTGACAGAAGCTGCGCAGCTGTCGATCGGCAGACTTCCGTATTTCAGTGTAAAGGTAGGACTGGACGAAGGTCAGAACTATACTTTGGATCATAATGAGAAGCCGCTGGCAGTGCTGCCGGAAAAGGATGAAAGGCTGGTACTGGGCAGTGATGATGTGAACGGGCATCTGTTCGCTATTACTTACAGGGACAACTGCATTTGGTTTAACTATTCCCATGCGCTCTGCGGTGCTATGGGCGGCCTGTTTTGGGTAAAGGCGACACTGTATCAGTACATGATAAAAAAGTACGGGCAGATAGAAGCGCCGAAGAATATAAAACTTCCTGGTACTCCCGTCTTGGAAGGCGAGCTGTTTTTCCCGGACGCTGATCAGCTTCCTGATGACGAGCCGATCAGCCGTTATCAGGGCGGCGATACCAATTTACATCTGTCCCGATTCCTGAAATACCTGTTCAATCCTTTTGCCAGGGATTCCTATTACTACGAGATCGAGATCCCCGCTGAAGACTTTATGCAGTATGCGGTTAAGATAGATGGAAGTCCAAACACCATCCTGACTGCGATGATGTTCCAGGTATCTTCCCGCTTGTTCAAAGAGAAGCAGGGAACATTCCTCTCAGGAAGAATCGCTTCTGATTATCGTAATGATATCGGTGCTGAGCTTTCCTACCGCGATTTTGTCCGGTTTATTCACGTGCGGTACGAATGGAACATGAAGGATGAAACCATCCAAAAGCTTAATATGCGTGCGCGAGGCGCTGTCATCAGACAAAACCAGCCGGAATTAAGCTATGAGCGGTTAAAAAAGCTCGACAAGGCGCATAAGGGCATAGACGAAATGCCAGATCTGAAAGCTAAAAAGAAGTTTGCCTTAAAAAACAGCACCTTCCGGAGCGACCCTCGCGACACCTATACCGTCAGCTATGTCGGACAGGTCGACTGGGGTGGTATGGAAGATCATATTACAAGCTTCTATACCATAACGGATGGTGATCTGATGATAGAGTTAAACGCACTGAAGGATAAGTTCTGCATCACATACCAGCTCATCAACAAGGATCCAAGGCCTGTGGAACTGTTCTGCGATGTGCTGAAACAGGAAGGCCTTCCCTTCAGCGTATCGGAACGGTATACACGATACATGCCGAAAATCAAGCTGCCTTCATGATTCGTATATATAAAAACTCTGTAAAGGGCCAGTTCCCTGAGGCTCAGGACTGAGTTAATGGTCCGGTCCCTTTTTGTATGTTCTGAACAGATAGATTTCAAATGTTCGCTGCAATGGGTCAAATCCGGTCATCATGTAAGGGTGGTAACAGCCAAATTCGGAGACCTGCCGGCCTTTGAAAAGATCGATGGTTTGGAAGTTGTCCGGCTTGAATCCCATCGTACGGAATCATTTCGCGCGAAAATGGGTGCAATGATCGGATTTCTGACTGCTGCGATTCGATATTGCTGTTTTGAGTGCAAAGATTTTCATCCGGATATTATCCATGTCCATTTTGCTGTACCAAACGGGCCAGCTGCGATGGCGGCTGCAGCCAAAATGAAGGTGCCTTATGTTATTACCGCTCATCTTGGAGATATACCCGGAACGTCCCCTGAAAAGACGAAAAAATGGTTTTCATTCATTCAGCCTTTTACTCCTCCGATCTGGAAAAAAGCAGCCCGCGTGATTGCAGTCAGTGAATTTTCAAAGCAAATGGCTTTAAAAAGCTACAACGTGCCGGTTGATGTGATCGCTAACGGAATTGATTATGAAAAAATAAAAAATCCTGAAGTTCTGCCTCATGAAACGCCTGAGATCGTATTTGCAGGCAGGTTTGTTCCCCAGAAAAATCTGTTCCAGGTGATCAAAACGCTTTCCGAAATAAAAGATTTAAACTGGCACGCGACGCTCATCGGAGATGGGCAGGACAGGGAAAAAATCGAAGCCGCTGCCGCTGCCGCAGGATTAACGGACAGGATTTCTTTTCCCGGATGGAAAACACCCGAAGAAGTGATCGAAATATTCCATCATGCCGATATTCTCTTCATGCCCTCGCGGACGGAGGGACTTCCTGTTACAGGGATACAGGGGATGGCATGCGGTTTGGCATTACTCCTGAGTGATGCGGGTGGAAATCCTGAAATCATAACAATCGGACAAAATGGATATATACACGCACCTGATGATACCGAAGGATTTGCAAAAGATTTCCGATTTCTGCTTTCAGAACCCGAAAAGCTGCTGAAAATGCGCAGAAAAAGTCTTGCCCGGGCGGCTGCTTTTGATATCAAAAATACTGCTGCCGAATATCTGAAGGTATTCAGAGAAGTTATAAACCGGTAAATCTTCTGCAGAAGAATCTCAATAACAATTTTCAATCGAAGGACAGACAGGTTCCGGCACAGGACAGGCAAATTCTGGCAGCGGATTTCGCAGATAGGTATAAACTTCCCCTGAGGGTGTATCGATCGTAACAGCCAAAACATCCTCATATCCGAATTCAGAGGTACAGGAAATCGCTCTGTAGACAGAATCCTGAGGAAATTCGCTTATCAGATTCATTCGCGGAATCATATATTCAGCAGAAGAACGTCTCCCGTCATCCATTCCCAAACCGATAAAAGTCATGCGGGAGAATTCTTTACGCATCAACGCCCCTCTGGAAATATGTTCACCACCGCGGAAATAATAAAACCGCGGATATTCAGAAACACCATGGGTTATATGGAGTGTTCCTTCTTCAAACTGAGATTCAACCAGGTCCCAATTAATATAAGTCTGATCAGATAAACGCTCTTTCAGAACAGAAAGATCACCTTCAGGCGCAGATGTGATTTTTTGAGGAATCAACTTTTCAAAAAGGATCATGGCCGAGAAGAAGCAAAAGAAGCCTGCCAAAGCACAAACAGGCTGCCATGCGGGCAGTTTGTTAAAATGTGCTTCGGGAATTTCGATTTTTCCGCGTGACAGGATCAAAGAGCAGCAGAAAGCGAGCAGCAATGTGGGTATCCAGTTGATCGGAACGATATAGCGTCCGCCTGACGAACGGCTGATACCGATCGAAAGGGCATAAACAATTCCAAAATAGATGATCGAAAAACCTGCAAGTCCATGAGTTTTTATCAAAACACCTATACCGGCGGAAAACAATAATACCCAGATTCCGATAGAAATCCACTGCCTTACGCTGAACGTTCCCTGCCAGTTATCCTTCCAAAGCCCGTCCCCTTCCTGTGTATAGATATGATGCAGGTCGTGAAATGTCAATTCCAGCGGTAAAGCAAGAAAAGAGGATATTAAATTGTGAAGGCTGTGATTGATAATGCTGGCAAATAAGGGAAGATTTTTATACGAACTTATGTTCGTAAATTCTTCTGTGATTTGGCCTGTGTTAAATTCATCTTCTTTTGTTTCGTGAATTTCCGATGTTTTATCAGATACAGCATTATCAGAGATTTTTTCATCTGTCGATATAATTACAGGACCGGTTCCGTCTTCTTCTGTTTCAGGCTGGGAAATTTGAGCTTCATTTTCTGGTTCAGATGTTTGGTTGTCAATACTTTCTCCATGCATCAGTGCTGTAACCTGTTCTGCTGTCAGTGGTGGTTCACCCATGATCCGCTGACGGATCAAAACATATTTTATGGTATAGGTTAATTCAGAAAATATATTCCAGGTGATATTTTTTTCCCGGTATAAGTAAGGAGCGGCTGTCAGCAGCATCGAAAGAAAGAAAAAGAAAAGCGGTTTCCATAATCGGCGAAACTGTTTCCAATAACCAATAATGAGGATTAGAAGAACAGCAGGGAAAAATGCAAAGAAATTATAACGTGTAAAAGAACCAAGAGTCAAAGCGCCCCCGGTAATGATTGCGTATAGTGATTCTCTGCCGTTTTTCTTCAGCCAGCGAAAAACAGCGTAACACAGAAGAGCCAAAAGAATCTGAGTAAGAAATTCGCTCATCACCAGGCGGGAATGAACCGTAGATACGCTGCGGGTCCGTATGGCATTCCATTCCCTGAGCAGCGAAAAAACAGCAGCCAGGTAACCGCATCCGTTTCCGCCGACAGCTGTACCGAACAGGTAAATAATTGCGGGCAGCACTGCATAAATTGCAGATTGAACAAGCATGCTTTTCGTTGTGTCGTTCCCCGTGATCAGACGTGAAATGAAAGTCATGAAAACGACAGTCGGTTTAAGCAGAGAGTCTCCGTAATTAAACCCCCAGCCATTGAGAGCCGTCTGGGCCTGCAGGTCATAAGAAGAAGCATCTGAATAAGGGTAAAAAGTATGATTCGGTTCATAAGGCCCGGGAGCGAAAAAATGATGCATTTCGGGAGCCAGAGACCAGATAAATGCTGAAACAAACCAGATGAGGAAAAAATTTGAAACGATTTTGCTGCTGCCGATCCGTTTAAAGACACCGGTTTTCCATAAAAGGCAGAAAATCACAAAAGAAATAAATAACTGTATACTTTGCAGAGGGATGCCGTTCTTATTCCACAGGGATGATTCGACGGTTTTTCCCAATCCTGTGATTTCTGTAAAAGCCATTCCTGCCAGCAGAATGCAAAGGGTTGGAAATATATAAACCTTTTGAGTTCCGAGATTTTTTATCGTTTCCCTTACCGGGAGGAAGCGATCATTCAAATATCCATAATAAAGCGAAAAAGCAGCAGAGACTGAAAAAAGCCAGAGAATATACGGTTTGATATGGATAAAAATTGCCGAAAATCTGCCAAAGCGGTAATCCGGCATCAGCAGGAAAAACAGGCTGACGACGGCTCCGCACAGAAATATACTTTTCAAAAAAGTCTTTTTTTGAAGGATTTCTGCAGCCTTATCCCGCAGAAAAAAGAGGATAATAAATAAGAGGAAAAAAACAGCATATCCACTCAGCATCAGCAGTCTTTCTTTGCTGAGTCCGAACAGAAACGCGTTTTTTGAATCGGCAGGGATTCGCAGAAGCAGAAAGGCACAATAAACTGTAGACAGTATCGAAGCCAGGAGCGTCAGGATAAGCGCTCGTTGGTCTGAATGAGTTTCTTGACGATTCCCCATAATTCTTCCTTTTCAAAGAAAACGATCGCAGCGATGCCGCATATTACTACAACAGCAAAGAGCAAATTTGCCTCAATGACACTTTGAGAAATCGCGAAGAAGGCAAGGCTCTGCAATGCAAAAGAAATCAGGTGAAGAAAGGAAGTTGCCTGATGGGAAGACAGCCCCATTTTCACCAGTCTGTGATAAGTATGGTCGGTACCGCTGTGATAGAAATGCTGTCCTTTTCTCCAACGCGATATTGTCACGAGTGTCGTATCAAAAATCGGTATTCCCAGCATTAGAATAGGCAGGAACCAGGTGTTTTTCTGCAGCAGTTCAGGGGGATTATAAATGATCGCAATAGCGCTGAGCAGAAAACCGATCACCTGAGCACCGGAATCTCCCATAAACAGGAAAGCGGGATTTGCATTGAAGAAGCTGAGGGACAATGAAGATCCAAGCAGGATGCTGCAGTAAAGAGCCAAACTATGCTGGCCGGCATCCATCGCTGCAATAATGAAAAACCCTTCGGCCCAGGATGCCAGTCCGATCATCACACCGTCCGCACTGTCAACAAGGTTGAACGCGTTTGTGATGAAAACGACCCAGAATAAAGTCAAAACGATATCAGATATATGACATAAAGTAGCCGGCATCCAGGATGAAAACAGCTGTGCGTCAAACAGATGTGTCTGAATTCCGGAAAGTATTAAAATGACCGCACCGAGTATCTGCCCGCTCAGTTTGTAAATCCATTTCAGGTTTTTTAAATCATCGTAAAGTGCGATCATATAAATGATAAAAGCAGAGGCCGTCAAGCCCAAAAGATGCTTCGTAATGTGTTTTCTGAAAATAAAAAGACCGATCAGCAGTGTTAGAAAAAGAGCTGTTCCTCCACTGATAGGAACAGGATGTTTGTGTAATTTATGAGGTTCTGAATTCGGTTTGTCTAACAAACCTATGCGAATAGCAAGATTCGTGGATATGATCGCTGTTACGATGCTGATAACAAAACTGATGAACAGTGATTCAAAAATTAAGCCTGTATTCAATGCTGAGAGGTTCATGGTTTATGAAATAGTCTTTTGGTAAACGGAATAAATATCTTTGTTGATGATTTCATTAGAAAAAGTCTTTACAGCTAATTCTCTGGATGCTTCTCCCATCTTCAGACGGCCATCCGGGTCATTGATCAGTTTCAGCAGGGCATCTTTCAGTGCATCCGCATTCTTTGCGGGAACCAGATATCCGTTTACACCTTCTCTGACGGTTTCTCTGCAGCCTGGTACATCAGTTGTGACAATTGGCCTTCCGCAGGCAGCAGCTTCGATCAGGATTTTTGGAAGACCTTCCCGGTAGGATGGCAGACAGACAATATGGCACATGGAGATGACTGTCGGCACATCATCCTGCCAGCCCCACCATTCTACATTTCCTTCTTTCTGCCACATGGAGAGCTGATCAAAAGGAATACAGGTCGGATTTCCGATGTCGTTGCTGCCGATCAGGGCAAAACGAGCTTTTACACCGCTTTCATGGATCATCCGGGCCGCTTCCACAAATTCAGCGATGCCTTTATCCCAAATCATCCTTGCCGGCAGGATCGTAAGCGGAATGGAATTCGGCGGCGGTTCCGGAACAAATCTGTCAGTATCGATGCCGGTTCCGAGGACGATGTGCGTGTTATTTTCCTGAACCAGATCCATTTTCAGGAAAAAATCCCTGTCATCCGGATTTTCAAAAATCACCTGGGTATCAGCGAGTGATTTTTTATAGAGGCGTTTTACTACTTCCCTTATTATCCGGACATGCGGCTTGTTGGATAAAAACATATACCCCAGACCTGTAATTGAATTTATAATGGCCTTTATGCCTGTTTCTTTAGCCGCAAGGGATCCATATATGACACATTTGATCGTAAAATGATGAACAAGATCCGGTTTTTCGGTTTCGTAGAGGTGTTTTATTTCCTGAATGGTTTCTTTTTCTTTGAACGGGTTGATCCCTTTACGGGATAATTCAAAGGGAATATGCCGAAATCCCGCCTCTTGAAGTTTTGAGACGTGTTCTCCCTCTGGGGATACAAAGACTACCTCCCATCCCTGTTTTTGCAGAAATTCTGCATAAGCGAGGCGGAAATTATATAAGTACCAGTCTGTATTCGCGAATAATATAGCTTTCAAAATATTCCCCGTTTTGCATTTACCTTTTGAATTATTTTATCTTATATTTAAAAATCATGTTTCTTCCATTCAAGATTAAAGATGCAAATATCATTCCAGTTTTGAGAAGAATTAACAGGCAGCAACCCGATAGTTACAGCAGAAGTGTTTAAACTCAGGAAAGCTGTCTAACCAGACAGCTTTCCGTTTTCAAAGGAAGTTAGATTTATAGGAGGAAAATTTATGCTGCGTTTTCTGTGTCGCTTGTGCTGTTCTCTTCGCTTTTATCGTTGTTATCAGTTGTTTCCTGCTGTTCAGAAACCTGTTCCGGTTTCTGGTCAATGATGATTTCCGGATCCTTTACTGCTTCTTCAGCAGATTCTTCATTGTCAGGTGATGTGCAGTTTTTCACCTTTTCAACAAAATCCTCTGTCGCGGATTCCACATGATCGACGGTATTTTTGATGTTTTTCTTCCCGAGCTGCGGGCCTTTGAAGCTGAAGCGGTAGCCCATGATGAAAACGATACCCAGGATCATGATCACTGCCCAGAAGAACGCGCAGAGCAGAGTGGCCATCAACCAGATCGGAATGTCGAGGAAGACTTCACCGGAGCTCTTCTTCACAACGAAGCTGTTGAGAGAGAGAAAATCCCAGATCGTTTTGAAGAACTTTCCGCCCTCTTCTTTGAGGTCATTCAGGGCAGATTTTGTGCTGTTGGTGAAGCTTTCGGTGTTGAAGGTACCGCCGTTGAAGGTGCCACTGTTAAAAGTGCTGCCATTAGAGGTGCTGCCTTTAGTTCCGGTGTTGACATCGGGCTGTGCTTCTTCCCGGACAGGTTCCTGTTTCGGTTCTTCCGGAATTTCCTGCTGGACAGGCTGCGGTTCGCCCTTCTTTTCTCTTTCCAGATAAATAGCGGCGTCGATTGCGTCCCAGTTGCTGGCTTCCAGAGCTTCTTTAGCTTTTTCATAACTCACCCCAAAGGTGTTAACAAGCTTTTCTACTAATTCAAAGTGTTCCATGTTTGTATCTCCTGTTCCCGGGAACGTATTTCCCGTTTGATGTTTTTATAATACAACATCAAGATGAAAAGAGCCTGAAGGAAAGATTAGAATTTGATTAGGGAAAGTAAAATAAAAAATAAGAAAAAAGACCCGGTTTTTGGTTATATAAAAAAAAGCCGGTTGAATAACCGGCAGATCCAGCACCTCCAATGGAATTCGAATCCATGTTGTAGCCTTGAGAGGGCTATGTCCTGGGCCGCTAGACGATGGAGGCTCATTATTTTTTCTTATTTTATCATGAAATTTTTATTTTTAGTAAAAAAAACATAAAAAATGTGTGACAACAGAATTTTCAGATTTTTATGAATTCTGACCCGGTTTTCCCTGCTGATCCGCAGCTTGAATTCTTACGATATAATAAACAATCATCTATAAGTATGCATGACTGTATCAGATTCAGGAGAGTTGGCAAATGATAGACCTTGAGAGCATCAGTAAATATCAGGAAAACAACCGGATCGAAGCAAAAACAGCGCTCGGAGGGCTTCCGCACAGTATTTGGGAAACCTATTCTGCGTTTGCCAACACGCTGGGCGGCATCATATTGCTGGGTGTCCGGGAGGAAAAGGATAAGTCGTTCCATACTGTCAATCTGCCGGCTCCGGAGAGTCTGGTCAGAGAATTCTGGGATTCCGTAAATGATCCCAAAACGGCCAGCGTTAATATCCTTTCCAGAAGAGATGTGCGGATCGAAACCATAAACGGGGACAGGATCATCGTGATCAATATTCCCAGGGCAGACCGCTGCTATAAACCGGTATTTGTTGAGGGCAATCCGATGAATACATATCGCCGGAATGGAGAAGGTGATTATAAATGTACCGTCGAGGAATATCAGGCGATGGTTCGGGATGCTTCATTTCAGACACAGGATATGCTGCTGCTGGATGATTCGGATCCGGATATGATCTGCGGGAAAAGCCTTTCCGGGTACCGGCATCTGATGAAATATTCCCGTCCGGGTCATATCTGGGAGTCTCTGGATGATGATGAATTTCTGATGAAAATGGGTGCTGCAGGGATCGGAAAAGACGGAAAGACCCATCTGACCTGCGGCGGGTTATTGCTGTTTGGAAAAGAAAAGGATATCGTCCGTGTTTTCCCGGAATATTCACTTGAATATCGTGATTTTCGGAATGATTATATCCGTTCCTCATCCGGTGACTGGAGCGGTAATGTAATGGATTTCTATTTCCGGGTGCGCAGAAAACTGAATTCTGATATAAACATTCCTTGCGAAACACATGGCATCGGAAAGAATTCTGATACACCGCTTCAATTTGCCCTTCGGGAAGCCTTTGCAAACAGTCTTGTCAACGCGGATTATTATCTCGGCGGAGGTATCACAGTTGAAAAGTTAAAAGATCAAATCATCTTTTCAAATCCCGGGACCTTCCGTGTGGATGTGGAAGCGGCTATCAGCGGTGGAGTTTTTGATCCGCGCAATAATGTGATCCGGAATTTCTTTAACATGATCAGCATCGGCGACCGGGCAGGGAGCGGTATTCCAAATATATTCCGTGTCTGGAGAGAAAACAACTGGCAGGAACCAAAAATAACACAAGCGGTTGGACCGGACCGGACAACACTTACACTTTCATTTTTACCCAAAGTAAAGAAAAAAGCATCAGACCGGTCCGTCAATAATTCCGAACTGACGATGAAGCAAATCAAGCGGCAGATGATCATCGCATACCTGACGGAACACAGATCGGCATCTGCGGCTGATCTGGCTTCTTATTTGAATTTGAGGGTCTCACGGGTCAGAGAGTATTTGCAGGAATTGATTGCGGATAATGTTGTTATTGAGGAAGTCAAAAACAAGATCCGTATTTACAGATTGAAATCGTAGTCATATACAGCACTGACTTATGACTCCTGCCCGAAAATTTTCTTTCTTATTATCTTCGACATGGACATGAATTCGATCGTGTCCCGGAGTTCCGGCTGGCGGGGACGGGGAAATGGTACCTTCATATCATCGATAATGCGTGCGGGACGGCCGCTGTAGATCAAAATGCGGTCGGAAAGCAGCAGCGCTTCGGAGATGGAATGTGTCACCATCAGTACCGTGGCATCGATCCGTTCCCTGAAAGCCATCAATTCCAGCGAGATCTGTTCCCGTGTCATGGCATCCAGGGCGCCCAGCGGTTCATCCATCAGCAGCAGCTGAGGCTTTTGGATCAGCGCCCGGGCGATGGCCACACGCTGTGCCATCCCGCCGGAAAGGTTGTTCGGCCATTCATCCGCAAATCCGCCCAGTCCGAACAGATCCAGCCATTTTTCCGCTTCAGCCCGCGCATCTTTTTTGGATATACCCTGAACCAGCAGGGGCAGGGCTACATTGTCGGCAGCTGAAAGCCAGGGAAGCAGGTTCGAATTCTGGAAAACGATCGCTCTCGGGTCGGGTTCTCTGCCGCCGGGGTAGATCAGTTTCCCTCCGGTTGGTTCCAGCAGTCCCCCAAGGATGCGGACGAGGGTGCTTTTCCCGGATCCGGAGGGCCCGATCAGGCAGACAAACTCATTCTTTGCGAGGGTCAGGCTTATATCTTCCAGTACATGCAGCCCGCCTTCTTTTGACTCAAAAGTCATCTGAATATGTCTGGCTTCCAGGAGCGTATCGTTTTCCATGTGAAATTATTCCTGCGGAACGAATTGATTTGTATAAGCGGCGGCAGTGCCGGAGCCGGAATACATGCCCATTTCCTTCATGACTGCGGCCATGTTATCCCATGCTTCCGGATCAGAGAATCCGAAACCCAGCGGTCCGTCATCGAAGTAATCTGTGGTAGCCTTCAGTACCTGCATCTGGAGCTCCGGATTTTCGGCATCTGCCAGTCCATCGACATATTTCTTGCAGATCTCGTAGGCTTCTTCCGGATTTTCAAAGGTCCAGCGGATCGATTTGACAAAGGCCCGAACCATACGGCTGACCAGCTCCGGGTTTTCTGCGATCATCTTTTCGTTGGTGACCATACCGTTGCCGACCATTTTCGTCATGTCTGCCGCGGCAAAAAGGACTGTATCATAACCAAGCGCTTTGAGCTGCACCGGTTCATTGATGGTGTAGACAACTGCCGCGTCTATCTTACCGGTGACAAGCAGCTCGGCCTGTGTATAACCGACTGATTCCAGTTTAATGTCACTGTCTTTCATCCCGGCAAGGCTAAGCATGGCTTCCAGTCCGATGTATGAGGCACCGGAGAGCATCGGGATGCCCACAGTTCTGCCCTTCAGATCTTCCATGGTTTCGATCCCGCTTTCCCTGAGTGTGAGGATGCCGACAGGGTAATTTTGATACCAGTTGGTAATGTAAACCAGGGGAAGTCCCTGTTCCCGTCCGAGAAGCACCTGCTCACCGGAGCAGATGCCGAAGGGGATCCGTCCCGCGCCGACCAGAGCGACGATATCGATCTCCATGCTGTGGTCCAGCTTGAGGTCGATATTTTCATCCGCGAAGAATCCCTTTTCCAACCCGACATACAGCGGGGCGAACTGGACATTCGGGACATACCCGCACGGCAGGGTCACCTGATCCGGTTCTGCCGAACAGACCATACTGCCGGCGAGAATCATTGCAAAAATAATAAAAGTGATGAATTTTTTCATAATAACTCCTTTTTTTCAGGTGTCAGGTGTCAGGTTATAAGTGCCAGGTTGTAGGATGTAGGAGGTATGTTGTATAGGTTGCATGAATCAGCTATTCTATACCCTATACTCTATACCCTGTCACCTATAACCTAATACCTACATCCTACCCCCTATTTTCCAGATAAGAACTTTCCTTTCCAGCAAAATGACTGCACCGTACATAAACAGGGCAATGACCATCAGCATGATGAGTGCAACGAAGACCAGCGCGGTATCGTACTGTCCCCGGGAAATATTGATAAGATATCCCAGACCCGCGTCAGCACCAGAGAGCTCTCCGACAACAGCGCCGATGACGGATAAGGTGGCACTGATGCGCAGCCCGCCGAGCAGTACCGGGAGAATTCCGGGGAATTCCAGGTAAATCAGCCGTGCTTTGCGTCCCGCTTTCATGGAAGTAAAGAGGTCGCTGAGGTTTGTTTCCAGTTCTCTGTAGCCCACCAGGATGTTGATAAGAAGGGGGAAAAAAACGGTCAGGGCGCAGATAACGATCTTCGGACGGATCCCGGAACCGAACCAGATGATCAGCAGCGGGGCAATGGCTGCCAGCGGGACTGCCTGGCTGACGACTACATAGGGGAAGACGATTTTTTCGGCGACAGGGGAATGGGCGAGGATATAACCGATCACCAGCGCGGCAGCGCAGCCGATCAGCAGTCCGAGCAGGACCTCGTAAAAGGTCACCCAGACGTTCGGCCAGAGGATACCGGCTTTTGCGGCGGAAACAAAGCGCTGTGCGATCCGGGAAGGTGCCGGTAAGATGAAGGCGGGGTAACCGCTGATTTTGACAAAAAGCTCCCAGATGACCAGTCCTCCGAGGATGGAGAGCGGCGGGATCAGTTTTGCCATGTTCGCTCTGTCAGTATTCGTGCTTTTACGCATATTCCGCCTGATGAGGCGATACTCCCTGTCATAAAAAAACCCCGATGAATATTCATCGGGGCTGATTCATAAACGAAATTCACTTCTTTCATCCGGACTGTACCGTCGGTTCCGGAATCTCACCGGATCAGCTTACGCTCGCGGACTTTACCGCCGATCGGGAATTGGCTTTCGCCTCACCCTGCCCCGAAGTATTTTGATTTATCTGAGCAGTATTGTAATTGCATGAACCTGTTCTGTCAAGTTGAACTTGATCTTTTTTGACTTCTTCGTATAAATTAATAACTGAGTTTTTTAAATCGGTGACGCGGTCTTGTGATATTTAACAGCTTTCGCGGATAAGAAGAATATCCCCGCAGATTCACGTCTGAGCCTGCGGGGATATTTCTGTTGTTTTTCTGAATAAATTTAATTACTGACGGCGAATGATGAAATTGTCGAAGGCGTAGGCAGCATATTGTCCGCCAGAGTGCAGGCCTACACCATAAATGTGATAAAAATTGCCCGTAAATTCATCTTCAAATCCGACAATGAAATGTCCGTCAATAAATACACTGGTATACCCATCCAGACGGATCATTTCGAGGGTATGCGGTTCATAATCATTTTCAAAATCCTTCAGATCATAAAAAGTTGTATACTCTCGTTCGCCGGCTGTTGTTACGTATTTATCGACTTTGTCAGGAAAAGTGATCTCTCCGGAACAACGGCTGTTCTCACCGACAATAAGACCGTTTGTGTATTGGAAAAAGATCCATCCGCTGTTGCTTTCATCCTGATCGATCAGCTGAACATCGATATGGAAGTAAAAATTTTTGTAGGATCCCGTCGTATTGAACAACTGCCAGCCCCGGTTGCAATCCTCAGAGTCACAAACCGAGTCTGCGGTTATTGTGATCTCATTTCTTCCGTTTGTTTTTATTGACTTGAATGTAAACCCTTCAAATTGTTCGATATCATCCTGAATTCCGCTGCCAACCTGCTCGTAGTTATAATTCACCAGTGTTCTCGGGAAAAGAGTATCCAGATTGCTCAGCATGCTTTCCTGTTCCTCGATAAACTCCTGCGTGTAGGTCGGATTTTCAAAAGGTTCTTCTTCCTGCGCAAAGGCCACGATGACTGTGAAAAGCAATATGAAAAGGGTAATTGAGAAGACATATTTTTTCATCATTCAGCTCCTTTTATAAATAATCTGTCAGGATATTTGAATCAATTTTAAACACAGTATTATTATTCCACGATCCCAAAAAACTGCGCAAGTACTTTGGCCGGATCCGGAATGATCACATGGGCAGCGTAGAGGCGCTGACGTGCATCGGCGAGGGTCCCTTCATCATGTGCATGGATGGTGAAAAGCGGATCGCCTGCGTGAATCTCATCTCCGACCTTATGGTGGACCACGATGCCGACACGATGGTCGATGGAATCGGTCTTCTGGTGCCGTCCGCCGCCCAGTTCCACACTGGTTTCACCCACTTCCTGGGCATCGATTTCAGCGATATATCCGCTTTCCTGTGCTGCAAAGGTCTCAATGAAGGGGGCTTTCGGGAATTTTTCCGGGTCATCCAGGTATGAAACATCCCCGCCCTGTGCGCCGATCATTTCTTTCAGTTTTTCAAAAGCTCTGCCGCTGGTCAGTGCTTCTTTCGCCATTAATAGCCCGTCCTCGATGGTTTTGACCTTGGAAGCCATCTGAAGCAGCTGCGCGGAAGAGCTGATGCAGTGTTCGTAGAGATCCGGAGCAGTCGGTTCACATTTGAGCATGGAGAGGGCTTCCTTTACCTCAAGGCTGTTCCCGACCATATAGCCCAGCGGCTGATTCATGTCGGAAAGTTCTGCCCGCATGATGCGTCCGTTATAACGCCCGATGCTGACCATCAGTTCCGCAAGGGACATGGCGTCTTTGACAGTTTTCATAAAGGCGCCCTTGCCGACTTTTACATCCAGCAGAATGGCGTTGGTGCTGATTGCCAGTTTTTTGCTCATGATAGAAGAGGCGATCAAAGCCTGAGAGGGAACGGTGCCGGTGACATCCCGCAGTGCGTACAGTTTCCCGTCTGCCGGAGCGAGATGTTTGGACTGCCCGGAGATGACGGTGCCGATGCGCTGGAGCTGGTTCAGGAATTCCTCCCTGGAGAGGTCGATACGAATGCCGGGAATGGATTCGAGTTTATCGATCGTTCCGCCGGAGTAACCCAGACCACGGCCGGACATCTTGGCGACGGCAACGCCGCAGGCAGCGACAATCGGCTGGACGATCAGCGTGGTTTTGTCACCTACGCCGCCGGTGGAATGTTTATCGACTGAAAAGTCTGCATGTTCACTGAGGTTGAGCGTTTCCCCTGATTGTGACATGGCCATGGTCAGCTGGCCAACCTCTTCTTTATCCATTCCGTTCAGCAGGATCGCCATCGCCAGTGCTGCCGCCTGATAATCCGGGATCGTCCCGTTTGTATAATTGGTAATGAAATACTGGATTTCATCAAGAGACAGTTTTTCTTTGTCCCTTTTTTTGCAAATGATATCGACCATGTTCATAATAGCACCTCCGTAATGCTTATTTAGAGTTCAAAGTTCAGATAAGATGACGCT
>CACYHU010000086.1 GCA_902774215.1 uncultured Chloroflexota bacterium | reverse complement strand
TACGGCATCATAGAAGAGCGGATACCCCTCCACAACAAACGCTGTTCCGATCATGGCGTAATGATGATTGATGTCCTCGCATTTGCGAAAGATAAAGGGGTAGTTTCTTGGCACAATAGTTATCTCTTCGTGATAAGAAAATTCCAGATCCAGATTGCGTCCGAAATAATGATCCTTTGCATAATAAGTTGCTGCTGTACACATCTTCATCTTCTCCTGTCTCTATAAATACCGAATACACACTGCCAATTCAAACACTCTTGACGGCTTTATGTATTTTTCCTTAACATATAAATCACATAAATAGCCTCGCGAAATCCCGATTTGCCGCAACCTCAATCGGCTACTTTTTTCTTATATGTCAGCTCTACATCATAGCCGAGCTCGTCCATCATCTTCACGAAGGTCTTATTCACGATCTGCTCTTTCAGATCCAGTTCTATGTTATTTTGGAGCATCCGTTCACCTCTTTCAAATATCAACCTATGACTTTATAAGTATAGCACGCTCCTGTGAACTTTTCTTCCATGCAGACAAAAAAAGACGCCCTCGGAGGAGCGCCTGCGTGATGGCTGCGTTTACATCTGTACTTCTGTCTCAAGGCCAGATTTGAACTCAAAGGCAAGGTGGTCATCGTAGACCGTGATCTTCTCAATCAATTGCCGGACCAGCCCTTCGTCGTACTCCGTCACCTCAGTAGTCTGCTCAGTCAGAAAGGCTTCGAGCTCATCGAGCCGCTGCTTCATACCTGCGCGGTTGGCTTCTTCGGCCAGCAGGTTCTGCTTCTCTTCACGGAGCGTGCCGATCTCGTCGGCCAGTTCCTCAATGCTCTGTTTTTCGTTGGCTTTCTTCAGGAGCTCCTTCTGCAGAGCTTCCAGCTGCTCATCGATCTCTATCACCCTCGGGCTGTTACTGGTTTTCATGGCCCGTTCCATTGCCAGCTTCATTTCTGGCAGGAAATCATCTTTCTGAGCAATCAGCTGGTTGAAGGCAATCATGACCGCTGTCTTTAAGTTCTTCTCATAAATAGTCCGTGACGGACAGTCTACATTCGACTTTCTTTTCTCGATCCGGCTCATGCAGCGCCAGACCGGAATCCGCTCTCCATGAATATGCCACTGGGTCCTGCGGAAAATATCCCCGCAGTGAGCGCAGTAAACAAGGTGGGATAGAGCATGGATGCCCGGGTTAATAGTTGCGGATTTACTTTTACTGTTGTCCTCTTAACGGAATCTTACATTCCGTATCAGACATACAAACCATATTTATCCGCCTCTCGTAGAACCACATCTGAATTCCCGCATTTGGATTTACCTCCTTTCTCTCGTCATATTTTTGTGAAAATCACACAATCAATTTTGTGAATTATCACAACGAAAAATCGGTAAATTTTGCAACGCTGGTTTTGAGATTCCTCGCCCTTCATGATTCCGACTCATTCATCTCTGCAATAAAAAAAGCCCAAACCACAAGGAGTTTGAGCTTTATTATGTGCATATGAAATTGTCGATTTACCGATTTTTGAGCGCACGAAGCGCAGTTATAATATAGAATATATGTTCGGTTTTGTCAAGTAACTTTTTGTCTGTTTTATCGTCAGTTTTATAACGTAAGCTTCATTCCATCATATGCTATTTTGTAACCATTTGCCTTGGCTTCCTTTTCCATTTCTTCATGTGCTGCGTTTCCTTCATGAGAAATATGCGTAGCATAAACAACGGTTTTTTCGTCTATAATACCTTTGCTCTTCATCGTTTTTACGTAATCAGATACCATCCCTGCATCCGGATGTCCTCCAGCATTAAACCCTTTACCATAAGTCTGGTCCAGAAACACTGCATCAAATCTATGATTTTCAAGAATCTTCCAGGCATCCTCACTGATCTTAAGCATATCCGTACCGTAGAAAATGCTCTTGCCGTTTGAAGAAATAATATAAACAAGCGCTTCTACCCGTGGGTCATGTTTAGAATCAACAGCCACAATCTCATATTCGCCCAAACGAGTGATCTCGCCATGTTTTACTATGTGCAGCTTATATTTTAAATCTTCCTGCCATTTCTTATCAAACAGATCAATGCTTTCATTTTCATTGATCCAATGATTCATATCCTCCGCTGTACCTTGGGAACACACAATATCAAGATGCCCCAAACCCTTCGTTGCATAGTCACTCCATCTGGTAACAAAATGCCCCGCATCAAAATGGTCACTATGTGAGTGAGTTTGCAGCAAATACTTTATCCTGCCGGCATCTATTCCATACATGTTGCATGCATTCATAGAATCCGGGCCAAGGTCGATCATCAATTCATCATTTATTACGATGGAAGAACGTTTTCTGATATTTTTGCCGCCAAGTATTCTTGATTGCATGCAAACTGTACAATTACAAAAAGCAAGCGGCATGCCCGTAGCCGCTGATGTACCCAATACCGATATCTTCATGACCGCTTCATCCTATCCTAACTTTTTCAAAAACTTCCTGAATATCACTCTTCGCTCCATCAAACTTAGGCCATGCATCGATTCCATCATTATTATTTCTCGGAATTATATGAACGTGAAAATGAGGAACTAATTGCCCCGCACTCTCATCACTGGCATTTAGCAGATTGACTCCGGCATAGCCACAATTCTTCGTAAGGTGCAGAGACACCTTTTGCACCGTTCGCATAACTGCATTTAACGCGTCTTGATCACAATCCAAAATATTCTTACAATGTGTTTTAGGAATGACCAGAATATGGCCGTCAACATCACCTGCAACATCCATAAACGCCATAGTTTGTTCGTCCGCATATATCTTCCTACAAGGAATTTCTCCTGTAACTATCTTACAAAAAATACAGTTCTCCATTTTTTCTTTTGTCATTTTGGTTATCATGCAATGCTTCCTCTATTCGTTCTCGTTCATCAATCTGTCGTAGTTGTCCACATACTCTGCATTATGATCATATAAATCTATTTCTTGCTTTGTTATGTTCCCTATACCATCGTACCGGTAATATCTTCCGCTCTCAGCAATAAACTCAATGATACAGTAGTCTTCATCTGCAACACCCTCTGGATAATACTGCTCATCACCATCTTTCCAACACAATTCTTTAAACTCTTTTTCAAAATGGACGATAGTTTCCCCTTGAAGACAAATGCCTTCAAAAGCTTTGCTATTTTCAAAATAAAGACAGGCCATTGGATTTAATAAAAGGGATTGTACATGCATTGAAGAAGTGTTTGTGGAAATCAAATGTTTTCCTATCCCTTTGTGCCAGGTGCAAAAAACTCTTCTGATCCCTGGATTACCATTCGAATCAATAAAACCAATATTTGCAAACATTGAATCGGTAATTAAATTATCAATTTCTCCTATTCTCATCCGTATTCTCCTAAATCATCTGAAAATGCCTCATAGCATCTTCTATCGCCTTAACCTTCTCTTCCGGGCATCCCGGTTGTTTACTATCCTCAGATTTAGGCTTATTATAGTTTTCCCGCTCGATAATCCCATGCTTCTGCTTTACCTGCGCAATATTCAGATTCGTCACATGAAATCCGTACTTCTCCTGCACCCAGACCTGGATTTCTTTATACGTAGCCTTTGTCTCAGCACTTGTTGCATCGATCTCATCCAGATCAATCTCTATCTCGATATGGTCATCTGGCTTTTGTTGGGACAGACAAACAACAGTCTCGACATGCTTCGTTCCCGGGAAGAGATCGACCGGGCGGAGGCGGGTCAGGGGGTAGCCCCGGTCGCACAGCACGCGGCAGTCGCGGGCAGCGGTGGCTGGGTCGCAGGACACCATTACGATGCGGTCGGGGTTCAGGGCAAGGACTGCCTCCAGTGTTTCCGGTGAACAGCCCTTGCGGGGAGGGTCAAGGATAATGAGAGATGGACGAATTTTCTCCCGGATCAGGGTCCCGGCAATTTTTCCGGCGTCTCCACAGAGGAAGCGGCTATTGGTCAGCCCCATGGCAGCGGCATTGCGGCGGGCGCTTTCAACAGCTTCAGGGATGATCTCTCCCCCGATAAGCTGACGGCAGCCGGGGGCGATCGCAAGGCCTATGGTTCCCATACCGCAATAGAGATCCAGAACCACATCATCCGAACCGACATCCGCAAATTCCGCAGCGGTTTTATACAATAGTTCGGCTGCCGGAGTATTGACCTGAAAGAAAGAAAGCGGCCCGATCTCCACCGGAACCCCGCAGATCTGGTCCCGGATGAAAGGTGCTCCGCTCAGGACGCGGGTTTTGGCTCCCGTCACGGGGCTGTTTTCCTCCCGGCATGTATTCAGGATCACAGAAACGACCTGCGGGAACAGTTCCCGGATCTTTTCCGCTGCCTCTGCGGCACCCCGAAAATCCTTCTCTGCCGAAGCGATGATCAGCATGATGACCCCGGTCAGTCCGCTCCGCCGCAGGACCAGATGATGTATCAACCCGGGACGAAGCTTCAGTATATCAGTAAAGGCTTCCGTGATCTTCAGAAATTCCTTCGGGACGATCCGGCAGTTCGGGACCGGAACCACACGATGGGTCTTCTCGGAATAAAACCCCGCGGTCAGCTTGCCGTCCCTGTCCGTCCCGATAGCAAACTCCGCCTTATTGCGGTAGAACTCCATTAAAGGGGATGGTATGATCGGTTCGGAAGGCAGCACTTCAAATCCGCCGATCCGCCGGAAGGCATCGCAGACAAATCCGGTTTTCGCTTTCAGCTCAGCCTCGCAGGTCATTTGCCGAAAACAGCAGCCGCCGCAGCGGTCAGTCTCCGGGCAATCCGCAGCAATGCGGACCGGTGAGGGAACCAGTATCTCACGGATCTCCGCCTCGTAAAATCGCGGACGTTCCGTAATACGCTCCGCAAGCAGCCGGTCACCCGGTACCGCTCCGTTCACAAACACCGTCTTACCGTCCGGAGCTGTTCCGACGCCTTTCCCGTTGTTTGCCATCCGGCTGATCTCAATTTCTATCAATTTGTCCATAGGGTGCTGCATTTTGCCGGTCTATTCACAGATCCAGGTTACCGGATTGCCCGTTCTCGGCAGGGCAGTCCGGCCGGGCAGACCCTCCGCAGGAAACCCGATAGCCAATGCACCGGTCACGGTTTCATCGTCACCAAGCCCCAGTCCGCAGAGATATTCCCTGACCGCATCATCCTCATCCAGCCAGTGCAGCTGATTGATCCAGCAGGAACCCAGATCCAGTGCGTTCGCCGCGATCATCATGTTTTCCAATGCACAGGCAGAATCAGCCATGGCATTGCCGTATCCCTTTTTATTAACCGTGACGATCAGCACCGGTGTATTGTAGTGAAAGATATAATTCCCCTGCTTCGATCTGTTGATCGAATTTTTCAAAGAGGCATAGGTATCTTCCCGAATCTCCATTTTCGAAAAAGCTGTCTGCACGATCCAGGCCAGCTCTTTCAAGATCTCCGGATCCGTGATCACCAGAAAATGAGTCGTCTGGCTGTTCCCGCCGCTGGGTGCAAAGCGTCCTGCTTCGATCACCTTTTCGATGAGATCACGTTCCGGGATCTCATCTGAAAATCTTCTTGTACTGCGCCGTATAAGAATTGCCTCTATAGCGTCCATGTCCTTCTCCCCGATTGTCTATGGCAATGCACTGCCGGGATCTTTGAATCAGTAAATATATTGTAACGATTATTCATTATCCGTGACGAGGCTTCAGTACAGTCTCTTTGTATGTACAGCGGTGTATAAAAGTGTTCTGTAAAAAATATTATTCAAAATCATACCAATTGACACATCAAAAAAGTGATTAAATACAGTTTCTTATAAAACAAGGCAAATTGACTATTGAAAAACTATAAGAATCGTGCTACATTTATGTAAACCTTTACAATGATTCCCATCATTGTTTTTTTATTACAGGACCGATTGCGGTTCTCCGCCTAACCTGAAGAGGAGATTGCTATGGAGGAAAACAAAACGGCAAACGATATACAGCAAACCGAGCGAACGGTCAATCCTTATTCCGCGAAAGCTGTCAAACAAGCCCTGGGAAGAAAACGGGTAGGAGAACTTCTGATCCTATTCCTGTTTATGCTTTTCTTCTACGGACCTCTGCTCCATGCTTTCATGCTCGCATTTGCCAATGTCTATGCGGCAGGTGATGTTATTCCATCGGAATGGGGGTTCCACTGGTGGGGGTATGTTCTGGGACAGCAGAATGTTCCGAGAGCAATTTTAAATTCTTTCTTATTTGCGTTTTGTTCAACCGGACTTTCTCTGCTGATTTGTATCCCCGCGGCTTATGTTTTAGCCCGCTTCAAGTTCAAGGGCCGCAAACTGATCATGTTCTCTTTTCTGATCGGAAACGCCTTCCCGAAAATCGGTATGTACACCGCTATCGGTATTATTTACTACAAAATCGGTTTGATGGGCACGTTCCTGGGAGTCCTGCTGATCCACATGCTGGGTACGACCATGGAAATGATCTGGCTGCCGGCCGGTGCTTTTCGCTCCGTTCCCCGTCATCAGGAGGAAGCTGCCCGGGATGCCGGTGCCGGCCCGGTCCGGACTTTCTTCTCTGTCACCCTGCCGATCGCCTGGCCGGGAATCGTTGTCGCGGCAATGCACGCGTTTATCGGATCTCTCGGTGAAAGTGTCGGTACGCTTCTGGTCGGTCTGCCGCAGTGGCGGACGATGATGACGGAAATGTATGGTGTGATTCTGGACTTCCCCGCCACTGCCGGTGCGGTGTTCGCGGTCATCATTGTGATCCCGAATATGTTCCTGCTTTGGATCATGCGGAAGTATGTCAGTGCAGATACGATGGCTAAAGGTTTCAAGATGGGCTAATCCCTTTGGAGAGTGAATATGGACGATACGATCAAACTTAGTGTAATTAACATGACCAAGCTCTACAGCAACGGTGATGGTGTTAAAAATGTTGATTTGGATGTTCACACCGGTGAACTGGTCACCCTGTTGGGACCTTCCGGCTGCGGAAAGACCACGATTCTGCGTACCATCGGCGGTTTCATTGACCTGACCGACGGCGATATCACCATCGACGGCAAATCCATCATTGCGCTGCCCCCGGAAAAACGCCCGACCTCCATGGTGTTCCAGAGTTATAACCTCTGGCCGCATATGACGGTCCATGACAACCTGGAATTCGGTCTCAAGCTGCGAAAAATTCCAAAGGAAATCCGTGAACAGAAGATCGCTGAAGGTTTGAGCCTTGTAAAAATGAACGGGTTTGAAAAGAAATATCCCGGTCAGATGTCCGGTGGTCAGCAGCAGCGTATCGCCATCGCGCGTTCCCTGATCCTGGAACCGGAAGTGCTGCTCCTTGATGAACCATTCTCCGCACTGGATGCGAAGATCCGTATGGAAATGCGTGAGGAACTGCGTAAGATCCAGACTGACCTGAACATCACCGTTATCTTCGTAACGCACGACCAGGAAGAGGCAATGATGCTTTCCGACCGTATCGTGGTCATGTCCAAGGGACACATCGAACAGCAGGGTACACCACGGCAGATCTATGACCATCCGGTGAGCCGCTTTGTGGCCGGTTTCATCGGGGAAATGAACTTCCTCGATGACGGAAACGGGAAACAGCTGGCCGTCCGCCCGGAACATATTCAGGTCACCAAGGGCAAAGACGGTATCCTGACCGGTACAGTCCGTACAGTCATGATGCTCGGGCACTATATGGAAATGACACTGGATACCGACAAAGGTCTGGTAAAGGTCTATATCAATTCAGATCAGGCAGATCAGTTTGAAAAGGGCGACCAGGTCGCGCTGAACTTTGATCATACTTATTCCTACAATAAAGAGTAGCAGACAAGGTTTCAGCGGTCATAAAAATCGGTATCAGATATATCAGGTGAAAACAGGGAACTCCCCTGTATGAAGAAAAAAAGGAGAAAAAATGAAAAAAGCTTTATTGTTTGTCTTGGCAATCGCGGCAGTATTGTCCGTTTGCTCTACCGTTTTAGCTGCTGATCTTCCTACCATTAACTTCTGGACGACCGGCTCTCAGAACGTTCAGGATGTTTTCGCTGAAGTCATTAAGGCCTACAATGCGAAAGAAGACCGTGCTGCAAATGTTGAACTGCAGTTCATCCTCTCCGGTACCGGTGAAACCAGCATGCGCTCCCGCTATATTGCTGCTTACAAAGCCGGCAACAGCACCGATTTCGACATTCTCGGTGAAAACGGTATGGGATTCCTTCAGATCGTTCAGGAAGCTGAACAGGAAGGTATCGAAAATCCTGAAGGTATCTTCGTTGATTTGGATTTCAGCAAGATCCCGAACCTGGAAAATGTCAAGATGGTTCCGTGCATTTATCCCGAAAAGCTGGTCCCTTATCGCGGTACCACTGTCGTCTTTGACTATGACAGCGCTTTTGTTCCCGAACCGCCGCAGACCTGGGATGAACTGGTTGAATGGATGAAAGCCAACCCCGGCCGTTTTGTCTACAACGATCCTGATACCGGCGGCGCCGGCAGTTCCTTCGTCACCGCTGCGATCTACCGCATGATCGATGATCCGGATGCTTTCAAGAATGCTTCCGATCCGAAATACCAGGAAATGTGGGATGCAGGTTTTGAATGGCTCGCAGAGATCCATCCGTATATCTACAGCTCCGGTGGCCATGTTCAGTACGCTGTCAAGAACCAGGGTTCCCTCGATCTGCTGGGACAGGGCGAAGTCTGGATGACCCCTGCCTGGGCTGACGGTACACTGACCGCTCTTGAAAACAAGACCCTGCCGGAAACCGTAAAAATGTATCAGCTCTCTGATCTGTCTCTGACCGGTTCCGATGTTGATATGGCTGTCTGCGCAACCTCTCAGCATGTTGATGAAGCTTATGATTTCCTGAACTTCGTCATCAGCCCGGAAGCTCAGCAGATTTTTGTCGAAGTCATGAAGGCCGTCCCGGTCATCGATACTTCCCTGCTCGAACAGACCGCCTCTGTGGAAGCTGTTTCCCTGCTGAATCCTGCTGACTTCAATATTGTTTCCACCGGTGCCAATGATGCACTGCTCAAGGAACGCTGGGCTGAAGAAATCGCCACACTGAACTAAAAGAATATGACACGGGCTGCCGCGTCCCGCTCAAGACTGAGCCTGCGATGACAGTCCCGAAATAAAATATATAATCCTTTCGGGCGGGTAAACTGCCCGCCCGAAATTTTCTCAAATCGTCAATGCTGATCGTTTACAGAAAGAGAGGGACGATGAAAAAGCCTAAAAGCAACTGGAAAACTACACTCTTTATTATCGGGGCTCTGACACCGGCAATGCTGGTTTCGCTTGGTTTGGTGGTTTACCCGATGATCAATCAGGTCATCAGGAGCTTCAAAGACCCTAAAACAGGTGCTTTTACCTTTGATAATTATATCTATCTGTTTACTAACAAGCTTTCCAGCAATGCGATCTGGTATACGGTCGTAGTTTCCGTTTTGACGGTACTCCTTTCAATCGGTATCGCTTATCTGCTGGCAATGTATCTGCGTTTCTCGAATTCAAAAATCTCAAAAACGATTGGCAACCTCTACCTGATCCCTCGTTTCATTCCAAGTCTGGTCGCGGTCTATGCGATGAAAACTATCATTGCAGACTCCGGTCTGCTGAACCGCATCAGCCTGCACTTTAATGAAAACAGTGTGTTTTATAACTACAAACCCGGCATGCTTTATAACATAAAGGGTATCCTTTTCATGAACTGCTGGTTCAATATTCCTTTCGCGACGATGATCATCGTCGCAGCTTTGGCGGGGATCTCTGAATCAGTGGTTGAAAGTGCTCAGGATGTCGGAGCCGGTAAAGCTCTTATTTTCTTCAAGATCATTCTGCCGCTCTCCTATAAAGACGTACTCATTGCTGCGACCTTCGTCTTTATGAGCAATATTTCATCCTTCACTACACCGTATTTGATCGGTCCCAATTTCCCGTCAATGCTCGGTGTATATTTGCGGAAACAATTTGGCAACTCGAAATATGAGATCGCAGCAGCCACTTCTGTTGTCATTTTTGTCCTCTGTTCCATCTCCGCGATCGTGTACCTGTACACGAACATGAAGGAACAGGCCTGGGAAGAGAATTAACATTCAGCAGGAGCCGGTATTATCTCATGAAGTTTTATCTGAAGGGTAACCGGCTGCTCTCTGAATAAGAACCTGTTGTACAATAACCACACAAATAAAAAGAGACTGGCGATTGGATCTGCCAGTCTCTTTTGTTATATATCTGATCACTGATTTGAGTTTTCCGGGGAAAACCGGAGAATCATCCTTTCAGATGAGAAGGCTGTTTCGTTACGCGGCCGAAGCAACGCATAAAAACGCACCATATTACCAAAATCGGAGTTTTCCTAATTCAGTCCTTTCATCTCCTTTTTGTTTTCATACATCATATGGTCTGCTTTTCGGAAGACTTCATCAGCATTATCCTCGCCTTCATAAAGCGCGTATCCAACCGCCGCACTGACCTTCTCCCAGGGCCTGCCTTCCAGTTGGGCCATATTCTGTTCGAACTGCTGTATCAGCTCCTGCACATTCTCGTAATCTCTTCCTTTGAGAATAACCACAAATTCATCTCCGCCGATGCGGTAGACGGGAGAATGTGAAAATACTTCGCAAACCATAGAGCAGATCTTGATAATTGCCAGGTTTCCTTTTTCGTGACCGTAGGTATCATTCAGACATTTCAGATTATTCAAATCGATCATAACGATCCCAAAGACAGGATTTCCCTGCCGGATCTCATCAGTCAGCTCTTTCATCTGGTTGTCATAGGCAAGTTTGCTTCCCACACCGGTCAGGGCGTCCTTGTGAGCCAGCTCATCCATCTGATCCGCTTTGATCCGGGTTTGTGTCAGTTCCTGAGATGTCTTCATCAGGTTGTCGATATACCCGTTGATGTCATGGATCATCTGTTTGATGGAGTTATAGAGAGATTGAATTTCATCACCTGTTTTGATCCGCAGCGTATCAATTTCCCTGGTTTCATTTCCGGCTGTATAATGCTCTGCGGCGTTGCTGAGCATATTGACGGGACGGATGATAAATCGGCTGACTGCAAAAATGGAACCGGCACAAATAATGATGGTCAGGATCAAAAGCAGGATGCTCAATGTTATGGTGAAATTCCGCTGCTGGCTGCGCAGCGCATCCATGGAAATATCAACCATGGCATAACCTACAACATTATGATTACTGTCATATACCGGAGCACCGGCAGTAACCAGCCATCCGTAAGGGTCTGTATTGGTAATGTAAGGCGGGAACCCCCTCTCAGGATTCGTAAGAAGCTCCCTGTTTTCTTCATAAACCGGATCAAGACATCCCGGCGGGCATGGATCCTCCAATGCCGCGTCGATCAAATAAAGAAAACCTTCAGAAGGGGCGTCAATAACACTGAGATAGATACAGTCTACGTCATTCACATCCTGGATGCTCCGCAGCTGTCCCAAAATATGCTGAAATTCCGCTGTTTCTTCCAACCCGGAAAAACGAGCAATATACTCATTAAATTCCGGAGATCCCCATTCTTCACTTGTTACCCTGTTCTCTGTATTATTATAAATCTTAAGGAGTGAATCCTTCAGTACAGCCATTTGCTCCCCGTCGATCACAACTGCGACCGTATGAGCAATCTCATCAGCTTTGTTTCTATAAATATCGTCGATGATCCTGTTGATAAAGATACTGCTGACAATAATACCCGTTGCACTGAAAATGATTGCAATGATCACAATCAAAAAAATGGTCTTGGTGCGAAGAGAAAATTTCATTGGCTTATCCTGTTATTATTTTGTATTTAATTAATATTTGTTATGTTATATGATTTTCTGTCGTTTAAAAAACCGTCTGTAACGGGAAGGGTTCGAAATTCTCTTATAACATTAATAAACAATATAGATTATACCCGACTTTCATATTTTCGGATAAAAAGAAACCGGTCCCCGTGCAAACTCCTTTAGGAATAAAGTGCGGGAACCGGTCAGTTTTTTCCGATTTAGCCTGATATTTTAATTCAATGCACGAATTAATTCCGACAGGACAGCTTCGAATTTTACACCATACCAATGATCCGGATCGTCCACTGTGTTTTCAATGCATTTCACCGTATAGTCCGCGGCGATTTTAGCCGCTTCATAAGAACTTTTCCCATGCATCAAGGCACCGGTGAAGGAAGAGGCATAAACATCACCTGTACCATGGCTTCCCTTCGGCAGACGATAATGCTGATAGTATGACATCTTTCCATTTTCATAAATTACAACACCGGTCGTTGAAGGTTCATAGCTGATGCCGGTCAGGATCACGGATTTCGGGCCAAGTTCTGCCAGTTTCTTTGCCTGTTCCAGTACATAGGCTTCATCATAGGTTTCCCTGTAGTCTATCCCGGTGATCAGACTGGCTTCAGTGATATTCGGCAGAATATAGTCCGCAGATTCACAAAGCTTAGCCATTTCTTTCACAAAAGCCATGTCAAATCCTGTGTAAAGTTTCCCGTTATCAGCCATTGCCGGGTCGACAATACGCAGACCACCGGGCTTTAAACAGGTCTGAAAAATATGTTTGACGATGTCAATCTGCCTGGCACTGCCAAGATAGCCGGTATAAATAGCGTCAAAAGCAATTCCTTCTTCAACCCATTTCTTTTCAATGTCCGGCATATCATCGGTGAGATCCCGGAAAGTCCAGCTTTTGAAACCACCGGTATGATTAGAGAGAACTGCTGACGGCAGTATTGCTGTTTCCAGTCCGCATGCGGAAATGATCGGTAATGCGACCGTTAAAGAACACTGTCCCACGCAGGAAATATCCTGAATTGTTAAAACTCGTTTATCATTCATAATTAAACCACCTTTTTTCCGGGTAAACACCCGTATGAATTTTATTTTACGGGAGCAGAAACTCCCTTTTTCCTTCAATCAAGTCTTTCCAATCGGAAGACATATTGCGCAAAGCTTCAACAGACTCTCTAACTGTCCTGATCAACACATCAATTTCCTCCGGAGTATTCCTTTCATTGATGGTCAGGCGCAGCGCACTATTGGCAAGCCGGTAAGATCTGCCAATCGCCATTAATACATGGCTTGGATCCAGTGATCCGGCCATACAGGCAGAGCCGGATGAGGCAGCAATTCCTTTGGAATCAAGCATCAGCACCAGAGATTCTCCTTCAATACCCTCGAAACAGAAATTTACATTCCCGGGCAAACGTTTTTTTGTATCCCCGTTCAAAACAGAATGAGGAATATCGGATAAACCCTTAATCAGCCGGTTTCTCAATTCCGTTACATAAATATTGTTTTTTTCCATATCAGCAGCAGCATCTTCCATCGCAGCGGCCATTCCCATGATGGCAGGAACGTTTTCCGTTCCGGCGCGTTTTCCGCGTTCCTGAGCTCCGCCATAAATAACAGGAGTCAGCGAAATTCCTCTGCGGCAGTAAAGCAGACCAACTCCCTTCGGACCATGAAATTTGTGTGCGGAAAGTGAAAGCAAGTCAACTTGCAGAATATCTGTTCTAACAGGCAGATATCCGAAAGCCTGAACCGCATCTGTGTGAAAAAACACATTTTTTCCCCGGCAAATTCTGCCTATCTCCGCAGCAGGTTGAATCGTTCCGATTTCATTATTAGCATACATTACTGATACCAGACAGGTATCCGGACGTATTGATTCTCTTATCTGTTCCGGATCGATCAGGCCGCTTTCAGGAACATCGATCAGCGTTATCTCAAAACCATCTCTTTTCAAAAAATCAAGCGTATGCAGTACAGCATGATGTTCAAAAGCGGTTGAAACTATATGCCGTTTTCCTGTCCGTATACCGATGGCTGCCGCGGAGCGGATAGCCTGATTGTCAGACTCCGAACCACCGGAGGTAAAGGTTATTTCACGGGGACTGCATCCCAGTATAGCTGAGACCCTCTGACGTGCCTCTTCCAATGCGTCCTTTGCCTGACATCCGAAAGAGTGAATACTTGATGGATTTCCATAAATATCATCCATATATGGCAGCATTGCATTTATGGCTCTCCGGCTCATCCTTGTGGTAGCTGCGTTATCAGCGTAAATTCCCATGTTGATTCTCTTTGTTAATTGCTTTATTATAATCGGGCTTTCTAATTATTTAGAATTTCATGAATGATATATGAGTTCGCCCGTCTTCTCCCGAAGTACGATAAAAATTCCGTTGTTTAAATGTAACTGTTCTGAACCAATTCCTTTTACCTAAAGTAAATATCACTGATTCAGAACAGTTTCAATCGGATAATTCATTCGGACAAGGGAACAAAAAGTTCCTTTGTATATAAAAAAAGCCGCACAAAAAGCGGCATTCCTTTTTCCATTTGTAATTTGCCATGAAAAACTCCGCGCTAAATCACCAGCAGGATCAGCAGGAAGATTCCTTCGATAACCATCGCACCGCCAGAAATACCGGATGGACAAATACCACAGTCGAGATTACCAAAGAGATGATGCCAAAGATCAGCGGCAGCAGAAATTTCGGCATCGTCTCAAACCGCGACTTTACCGCCTGGATGATCATCCGTACTGCACCGTATCCCAGAAGAATCGCGCTGACTGCCGGAAAGTATGTCGTCAACGGTTCTGCACGAACGATCATGACAATGCCTGCACCAATCATCAAAAGTCCGGCCAGCAGATCTGTTATGCTTCGCTTTTCTTTCTCTTTGTTGAAAAAGTAAAACACCCACTTGAGCACCCCAATAACGATCAGTCCGATCCCAATGATCGCGAAGATGACCGAAAGGGAATATTTCGCCCCAAGCACCAATATCAGCCCCAGAATAATAAGCCCGAGTGCGTCCACGACAATGTTTCTAAAAATTTTGGATATATCCTTCATCTCATTTTCTCCCGGAATAAAGCCTGCAATTGTTTATATTACTGCGTGAATTATATCATATCCCAGGTAAATGACTTTGATTCTGAATCGCTGCCTAAAATCTATCTATAAAACGGTTCTGATTAAAAAAAAGAAGAGAATCTCTTCTTTTCGTTCGTGTGGGCGCAGAGGGACTCGAACCCCCGAACCTCTTGTGTGTGATACAAGCGCTCTAACCAACTGAGCTATGCGCCCAACAACACCAAATTATACCAGAGTTTTTAAGAAGAGCAACAAAATCACAAAGATTTATGAAAAACAGGCTGTTTAGGCTGTTTAAAGGACAGTTTCCGACTTGTCCATCTTCAGATGATCGGAAACTGTCCTCTTTGTTGTTTATAAAAAGATTGTTTTATTTCAGCTTACGGTTGGTTTCATAGTAATCGTCACCATCGAGATCCGCTTTCAGTGTCAGACCTTCTCCGTTCTGCCAATCGACATAATTGAAGAAAAACATACCATTTTCTTTCATGCTGATCGGTTTTGTTTTGGGTGTAATGACGTTTAATTCACCATCTTTATCCCAAAGTGTAAATTCTGCGGCAACATCGAAGGTTGCGTTTTTGAACAGCTTTGCATCTTCATTATACAAGGATGAAATCCAGATACCGATCTCTCCTTCGTTGTAATTATGGAAAATCAGAAAGTCTATCGGAGCATCCGGTGTTTTGCGGTTGCCGTTCCTCATTTCAGTTGTGAATTTGAAATTATATTCACCATATTCATCAGTGATAGTGAATTCCACACCCGGCAGTTCATCACCGCTGGCCATAACCTCGAATGCCTCGAATTCCATATCCATATCTTCATTATAAGCAGGCGGATTATACACAAAATTCGGTGATGAATAAGCTTCCTGGATATTGGTTAATTTCAGGTATCGTCCCGGAGAGGTAATAACTGCATCAAAGGTTTGAGGTTCTTTGCTTTCCGGATAGTTCATCCAAAGATAGTATTTCAGGTCATTCGGTAAAACCGCGGAAGAGCGCCCCATGGAGCGGGAGACTTCAACACCTGGGATCTCATCGTATGTCTCGTCAACTTCCCAGTCATAACCGGCACGCTGATCATCGTCGGTTTCGATATAGATATTGACAGCGGAATTAACAGAGATTTTGTTCTTTTCCACATCATCGTCTTCAATTGCTGGAACAGCAGTAGGCATGGCAGTCGGCCGTGCCAGCGGTTTGACAGTCGGAACAGCAGTCGGTACTACTGTAGGATATCGGTTACCGCCACCCTGTGGTGTCTGCGTTGGGAAATTCCAGCTGTCACTGCCGGAAGAACTTGAAGAACTGTCCATATCATACGGGGCGATCCATGGAGCAAATATATCTGTCAGATGGCTGCGACGGTTGAGATGGCTGATACGGCTGCGGTGTTGCGGTTGGACGCACAGACGGGCTTGTACTGTCTGAAGGAGATACCCATGGATTCAGAATATCCCAGATAGAATAATCACTGTCAGACGGTTGAGATGGCTGCCATGGATTCCATGAATCCCATCCGGAAGAAGCCGGCTGTTGTGTGCAAAAATCACACCTGAAAGTACCGAGACGTGGTTCTACCGGACCGATCTGGATTGGATTTGTCTTTCCCTGTCCGGAATAATTTCCCGCGCTCTGCCATGGATTGGTGGATGTCTGGTAGGACCAGGTGTTTTTATTTGTATCAACGGTGATATAACGTTCCTGATTAGGATAATTATTATCATAGACCATAATATAGTAAATACCATTTCCATGGTCAATCACCGCATAAGCAGTAATAGCGTGTCCGCCGCTCAGGTTACGCTGAAAAATGCCCAGCGGAAGCGGGGTATTGGGATTTTTTTGAAATTGCTTTTTCAGATATTCAACCTGGGTTCTGGGATCATTTTCGATCAGATAATCATCCATGAACCATTGCGTTGTGAACCAATAGGCAATCTCCCGTTGAAGGGCCTGATTGTTTTTCAATGTCAGTTTGTTGGTGCTGGAAGCACCATACTCTGACGGATTTTTGAGGCCGGAATAAAACAATGAACTGAGAACAGCCATTCCTTCGCAATGCCCATTCGCAACGATGCTGTTGATCTCATTCATCCATTTTTCTGCAACTTTTGTCAGTGTGCAGATCCCATCGGCAGAAACAGATTTGCAGACCTGTGTTCCAAACATACGGACCATTTCTGCACTGGTCAGGTTTACGACCCGAAAGCACTCGGATCCATATCCCCACATGCTGTTGGAAGTGCAAACCTGTGAACCGTAATTTTCAAAACTGAAACCATCTTTACCGACCCGAAATCCGGTATCGGCAATCAGCGTATCTTTTGCCACAGCGATTTGAAAAGTGAAAAGAATGACTAATGCTAACAAAAACAAAATGATGCAATTCCGGTTTTTCATGGCCTTTTCTCCGTTCTTCCGTTCGTAATATATGGTTAAAGTATAAATCCTTTTCAGGCCTGATGAAATAAATAACCTGAAAATATGGATGAATGAGGAATAATTCTAAAAAAGCAGTTTGACATCAACATTTCAAAGAATTTCTGAAGTATACTCGTAAATAATATCATCTGAGAGGAAAGTGATTTCATGCCGCTGATTCTTTTTCATACCGGTTATCAGGAGATCCGGAAATGCGATATCCATCATGGGCGTAAAAACGCTGATTTTGGACAGGGATTTTATCTTTCTGATAATAAAGAATTTTCAAAACGCTGGGCAAAGGAACGGAACGGTTTTTCCGTATATCTGAACCAATATGAGTTCAATACTGACAATTTGAAAATCAAGCGTTTTATTAGAAATGAAGAATGGTTTAACTATATTTTTGCGAATCGTTCAGGACAGCCGGATAATTTTGCCGGATATGATGTAATGATCGGACCGATTGCCAATGATACGATTTATGATACGCTGGGAATAACGACCAGCGGATTTCTTACGCCTGAACAAGCCTTGCGCATTTTTATGATAGGTCCAGTCTATGATCAATTTGTTATCAAAACTGAAAAGGCTGTCTCTGCCCTGCGCTTCTTATCTGCTGAAAAGTTATCAAGTGATGAAATTGCCAAATACAGGAATTCAGTAAAACACGAAGAAAAACTGTTTCAGCAGAAATTTGCAGAATTGGTTACGGAAATGCTGGACAGCGGAGATTAATGTAAAGCTACAGAAGTCTAAGAAAACACTGACCTGCCACAAAATCGAACATTTATGACCGCATGGTCAGGAATTTCTTTAGCCTCAGCGGAGACGTCACCAAGGCCGGTGACTGGGTGGTAGAGTATTACCAGAGATATTATGTCCAGTTCATGCTGGCACCGGAGTACGGGATATTCCACCCCCGCTTCAATAAAATGGAACAGCCCTATTATAATCAAATACCAACCTGAATCAGCTCGTAAAACAAAAAACAGCCGGAGTCCGGAGGGATTTCGGCTGTTTATCGTTCGAAATTTGAATAAAAAAGTGAATTCAGAAACTGAAATACTTTATTGTGTTAAAATTTCATTATTATGATCTATCGGGTGAGTTCTATAACATGAAAAAAGGGACAAAGACATTGATCATCATCAGTTCTTTCTTTCTGAGTCTGGTTTCAGTGATCGGGCTCTCCTCGATACTGCCACCGGATCCCGAATCACCTTTTAAAAGAGTTATGCCACAGTCTTTTCTGTGGATCATTATTTTTATTTTCCTTTGGATCGGGTTGGTGAAAATAAATGAAATCACAGATTTCAAACATAAAAAACGAAGCCTGCTGACTGCTTTATTTTACAGCCTGTGCAGTATGTTCGGTTATTTTTTCAAAAGCCACGGAACCGTTACCGCAATCTGGGAAAAAAACAGTGAATTACTGAGCTTTCTTTGTTTTCAGATCGCTTATTACTGTATTTCATATTGCTCAGTCCTGACACTTTTTTTCCTGCTCGATAAAGCTGCAAAACCCGGTAAAATACAAGAAAAAAAGAAAACCCGTCCTCTCTTTTTTGTGATCATAATGATGCTGCTCCTCACAGCGTGGCTTCCATGGTTTGCATATCTGCTGCCGGGCATAACAACAATCGATTCAAACGATCATATATCTCAGGCTGTCGGGATTGCAGATATGTATGACCATCATCCGGTTTTGCACACATATTGGTTCAGGCTTTTATATATTACATGTAAAAACATACAGACAGCACTTACATTATATTCCGTCATTCAGATGCTGCTCTCAGCTGCAGTATTTGCCAGCTGTATCGTCTGTATTCAACTATGGTTTGGAAGAAATCTGATAACTGCCGCATCCCTCATCTGGTTTTCCTTTTATCCGATTTTTCCGGTTTACGGAATGACAATGTGGAAAGATATTCCGTTTGCGCTTCTCATGCTTTTGATCGTGCTGAATCTTTGTAAACTTGTACAGGCTGATGAGACTGAACAAAAATCATTGCTGATACAAAACACCGTTTTGTTTTTAATACTGAGCCTTCTGCGGCATAACGGTGTTTATATCTTTTTACCAACGTTCCTGACATTACTGCTGATTTATAAACAACATCGCAAAACATATCTTACAGCAGGCATCATATCTATAACTGTCTATGTTCTCTTCCAGACAGCAGGTTTGTCCCTGCTCAATGTTCAAAAAGGCCGTATTTCAGAAGGAATGTCTATCCCTCTGCAGCAAATAGCAAGAGTTGTCACAAAGCATAATGATGAGTTGGACAGAGATCAAAAAGATACAATATATGAATATTTTTCCGGACAGGATCCCGCAAGTCTTTACAAAGCCACACTTTCTGACCCGATAAAACGAAACTTCAATGAAAAACTGTTTAAGGAAAAACCGCTGCCATTTTTGAAATTATGGCTAGAATTAGGCTCATCATACCCATTGGACTATATTGAATCGGTTCTGCACAATTCTTACGGATACTGGTATCCGGAGGCAAACCAAAGCGCATTCTTTTTCGGCCTGTATTTTGGAGACCGCTTTGGTCTGGAGGAAAGACCGTTGTTCCGATCATCATTTATGGATCAATTCAGGGATTTTTTGAAAAACATGAAATATTACTCATACCCGGCCGTCTCCTGGCTCTTTGCGCCGGGCTTTGCCGTGTGGATATTATTTTTTGCATTTCAATATTGCCGGATGCGTAAATCAAAATTCTGGATAATTCATATACCTTTGATTTGTCTCTGGCTGCAAATGTTTGGTTCGCCGGCTTTCTGTGAATATCGATATGTATATGGATTTTTTACCTGTCTGCCTTTGATTTTGAGCTGCAGCCTTCTGCCGGAACCGGAAGATGATAAACAATAATAGAATATTTAGTTAACAGGAAAAAGGGAGCGTCATTATGAAAAAGGTCTTATTGTCATTTATTATCCTCTTTTCGCTGTCCGTTATATCCTGCACTGCAACAGCACAGGAACAGGATCACTGGTTATGTCTGATTTGCGGGATCGATAACACAGATCAGTTCTGTGACAGGTGCGGGCATGAAAAGGACAGCTGGATCTGCCCGGTATGCCACACTGTCAATACAGGCGAGGTTTGCACAGATTGCGGAGCCGTAAAAAGCGATATTCTTTATACAGATGAAACCGGAAATATGTTCTTTAGAAAAACCGGCTATGAAGCATATGGTGAAGGCATAATGATCCAGTCCAGCGGTATTCTTTATGAAGGGAAATGGAAAGACGGACTTCCCGTTGGATTGGGGATCATGAGCTGGCCTTATGGCGGTACTTATAACGGTGAATTTCAAAACGGGAAACCAAACGGTTACGGAAAAATGGTCTGGGAAAATGGCGCACAATATGAAGGAAACTGGGTAAACGGGAAACGGACCGGTTACGGAATTTTTACCTGGTCAAACGGTGATGTTTATAAAGGAGAATTCAAAAATGGCGTCATCACAGGAATCGGTAAAATTATTGTCTCCAATGGGAATGAATATGAAGGAGAATGGAAAAATGGCCAAAAGAATGGGTTCGGCACCTACCGTTGGGCTAATGGTGATATTTACACAGGTGAATGGATAGATGGGCGACAGCATGGCAAAGGGATCAAGACCTGGACCAACGGTGATATTTATGCAGGCGAGTGGAGAAATGACAGAATGAGCGGGCATGGTATCATGACCCAGGCTGCCGGCGATATATACGATGGCAGATGGCGCTCCGACAGCATGGAAGGCTTCGGGATCATGTCCTGGGCTAACGGCGATATTTATAAAGGGGATTGGAGAGCTGACAACCGTGAAGGTATGGGCACCATGTCATGGACAGACGGAAGCATTTATGAAGGCGAATGGAAAAATGACAAACAGGACGGGAGCGGAAATCTGACCAACACAGAGGGAGAAAAGGTTGTGGGAGAATGGAAGGATAACGTCATTATCAGCACAGAAATCCCG
>CACYHU010000085.1 GCA_902774215.1 uncultured Chloroflexota bacterium | reverse complement strand
CGTCACCACCATGGGACGCGGCCTGGTCACCCTGCACAAACGCGGGGAAGACCTCTCCGCGGCACCGATGCAGATCGAAGACCTCATCTCCGTCGGCTCTTACCATTTCCGCAAGAGCTATCTTGGCGTGGTCCAGTTCTCTGCCAAACGCCCCGAGATCGGCGAACGGCTGCTGCTGAACCAGCTCAGATGGGCCGATATGCTGCTGAGGCTGTATAAAACAAAAGAAAAACTCTCGGAAAAACCGGTAATCAGATGCCATCAGCCCGAAATAAAAGACAGCAGCGATAATGATGCCGCACAGTCAGAGATCGGCGGACAGGAAAACACCGGCGATCAGATTCCTGCTGCTTCGCCTTTCGCTTCGCTGGATTCTTTATTTGTTGACCGCTCCTCATCACTTTCATCCCTTTCCTCTCTGAATGAACCTGCCGCCTTTTCCGCACAGCGGGCACTGACAGGATTTAATAATTCAGCAGGCAGAACTCAGCAGGCAGCAGGCAGTAAGCAGCAGGCAGTTGGCAGTCCTGAAAAAAATGAGCCGGCTGAAAACAAAAATTCAGTAAGCAGTGCTCAGCAGTCAGTTCGCAGTCCTGAAAAGAATGAGTCGATTGAAAAAAAGAATTCAGCAGTCAACACTCAGCGCTCAGCGGGCAGTTTTGAAAAGGATCAGTCAGTTGAAAACAAAATTTCAGCGGACAGCAAGGAGCAGGCAGTTGTCAGTCCTGAAAAAGATGATACAGCTGAAAACAAAAATTCAGGAAGCAGCGCTCCGCAGGCAGACATCAGCAAAAATGAGGCAGTCCGGGATCCAGAAAAACTGATCCCGGATCCGATAGAAATCGAACCCGATCCCGGATCCCTGAATCCCGCTCCACCGGAAGATTCTCTGATCACTGCTCACCCGTTACCGGATAAATTGCCCGAAACGGTGAAAATCATGCAGAATGTCTTCAGAAGAAGCAAAGCAAACGGAGACGGGGCATTGATTTTCACAATTGATGAAATGCGAGTCCTCGCGAGAGACCCGATCTTCGCGGATATGGAACCAGGCCTGGCAACTGATATACGCAATGCACTTGCCGAATTTGACAGCGGCTGAACCCCCAGGGACTGTCCCTTTATGTGACTGTCCCGCAATACGCTCGCCGAATTTGACTGCGGCTGAAACCCGGTAGTTTCTGTAAGGATTGACAGGAATTTATTGTATGCGATACTGTTGTACAGTGTGTCTATAAAACTCGAACATCGGCGGACAGTAAAAATAAAGTCAAAGGCAGGGACAGCCTGGGGGAAAATGCTTTTGCAAAACCATCGAAACCAAAAAGAAAAAGATCATGCAAAAGGAAATATAATATTGCAAATTGACAAAAAAAAGCGCCCCTGACTGGACTCGAACCAGCAACCTGCGGTTTAGAAGACCGACGCTCTGTCCATTGAGCTACAGGGGCATTTCCGGAACAATTATTGTTCAAACGCTGACTATTTTACCATGAATAAAGTGATCAGCATAATATTTGTCGTAAAATTGTTATGTGATATTTTATCCGAATAAAATGATACTGCACAGAGACTTTCCGGTCATGCAGGGTGCACAGCAGGCTCAGAGGAGAATATCCATATACTCCGGGCAGGACAGCCGGCTGATGAGTTTTATATAAGGAGAGCGCATGAAGGGGAGACATATTTTTTTTACGATCATCGCGATCATTCTGCCGTTCGTACTGATGATGAACGCAGTTATTATGGTGTTCACACCGCAATATCTCGTATCTCAGTACAAATCAAAGGATTTCCCGCCGGACCCGTATGGCTTCACGCTCGAAGAGCGGATCGAGTATGGTACGGAATCGGTGAATTATATAACCGACTACAGGCAGAAATATCCTGATGATTACCTTGCGGGGCTGAAGATGAAGGATGGGACGCCTTTATATAATGAAAGGGAAGTCTCTCATATGTACGACGTCCGCGTGGTGTTCCGGAATGCCCGCTTCGCGATGGCTGTAATGATCGTTTTTATCATCATAACGATGCTGCTCGTCAGTAAGAAACCGGATTCTCTTCCCGGATTTCTGCGCTCGCTGGCTATCGGTGCTTCCCTTACGCTTTTTCTGATCGTTCTGGTCGGGATCGGTATTCTCACCGGTTTCGACGCCTTTTTTGAGGCTTTCCATCATTTGTTCTTCAGCGGTGATTCCTGGCTGTTTTGGGAAACCGATTCCCTGATCAGACTTTTTCCCGAACCGCTTTGGGTACATGGATTTACACTGGCCGCTGTCCTGACAGCGGTATTTGCAGTTCTGGTTCTGGTGATCACGATGTTTGCCGGAAAACGGGTCAGAAAAGGAAAAAAGGCGGCGCAAAAGCAGTAAAGACAAGACGGAACAAGTCTTATTCATCGAATTTCGGCGAATTTTGTTGGTAATATAAAAAATTCAGGTATAATAGAGGTTGCAGTTGATGCGGGCATGGTTCAATGGCAGAACAGGTGCTTCCCAAGCATCTAATACGAGTTCGATTCTCGTTGTCCGCTCAATATTATTTAAACCGTTGGGTTACTGCCGGCGGTTTTTGTTTTTTAACAAATTTTCCGGTTTTCGGGTCTGAACGGCACAGCACAGTGCCAATTCTCGTGTGATCCGTACTGAACAGATCCGGCGGTTATTACTTACTTTTCCGGCGATATCATGCGGTATTCCGGAAAATGATATAATTCAGAGTAACAATATATAAAAAAATCGGTGCTGGAAGAATAAGCATATGGCAAAAGAAAGATTAGACATACTGGTTCAAAACAGGGGATTAGCGGAAAGCCGGACACTGGCACAAAAACTGATCATGGCCGGCGAAGTTCGTGTGCACGGGAACATGATCATCAAACCATCGCAGCAGTTTCCGGATGACGTGGAAATCACTGTCGATAAAGGTCCGCAATTCGTTTCCAGAGGCGGGGAAAAGCTCCTGGGAGCTCTGGATGCTTTCAATCTGCTTTCCCTTGACGGCGCAGTCTGTGCGGATGTCGGGGCTTCGACCGGTGGTTTTACAGACTGCCTGCTGCAGCACGGCGCGTCCAGGGTCTATGCCATCGATGTCGGATATGGGATCCTTCACTGGAAAATGCGCAACGACCCCCGTGTTATTTCCATGGAAAAAACAAACGCCCGGGATGTAAAAACCCTGCCGGAACGCATTGATCTCGCTGTCTGCGATGCATCCTTTATCTCGCTCCGCATCCTTCTGCCGGTCATCTGCAACTGGTTCAGGGATGAACCGGGAAGGCTGATCACATTGATCAAGCCGCAGTTTGAAGCCGGCAAAGAAGAAGCTGCGAAAGGTGCAGGGGTAATACGTGACCCGAATGTTCACCGCTCGGTTTTGCAAACTGTCCTGCGGTCGGCAATGGAATTTGGTTATGAATGCCGGGTATTGGTAAAATCACCGCTGCTGGGGCCCAAGGGAAATGTTGAGTTCCTTGCAGATCTCCGATACCCGGGGAAAGAATTTGATGTTGATCATCTGGTCAACCGTTGTATGAAAGAGGTATAAAATGGCTGTTCAAATCATTATCGAGGTCCTTGTTGTTCTTGTCGGCTGCTGCGGTCTGGTCATGCATTCCGGCTGGCTTTCCGGAAAACCGAGAAAAGATTTTTTCCGTTATTATACAAATCTCAGCAATCTGCTTGTCGTAATGTTTTACTTGGCCAGGATCGTGGTACGGATAAGCGGAAACTATGACGGCTTTTTCGGAAAGATCGTTTTTTCAGAGCTCTGGTTTTACAGTGTGACAATGTCCATCTTCCTGACCTTCGGCATTTATCACTTCCTTCTGATGCCTTCCTTCAGGAATGCACCGCCTGACAGTCCGGAATTTAAATTTTCCCATTCCTTATCAAATTATCTTGTCCATTACGTCGTACCTCTCCTCAGCATGCTGAACTGGCTGATTTTTGCAAATAAAGCAGCTTTGGAATACAAATGGGCTTTGATCTGGATCGTGATCCCGCTGATCTATGTCGTTTATTCGACGATCCGCGGGCTGCACGGCGATATTTTTGAAAATACAAACAGCGCTTATCCCTATGACTTTATGGACATCGGAAAATATGGCTGGGCAAAATTTATCCGCAACTGTCTGGTCATAACTGTCATATTTATCATTGTGGGCCTGTTCTTCATTTTTATCAGGAAAACCATCTGAAGCTGGCAGACGATTAATGAATAAAAAACTGATTTTAATTATCGCATTGATCTTAGCCGCAGTTTGTGCTGTCTTTTTCCTGACAGACCTCAATAAAGGCACTTATGTCCCGTATCCGGAATTCATAAATGAACTGGAAAACGGAGAAATCGATAATGCTGATCTTTACAAAGACAGAGTCACGTTTAAAAAGGCCGGTTCCGACACATTATACAGGACGGATAACCCCGATAGAAACGGCTTTAAAGAAGAACTGCTGCTGAAAGGATTGACTGTCACTGACCACAGGTATGAAGATGACGGGGTCAATTACTATCTGGATATGCTGTTTAATATCATCTTTATCGGATTGCTTCTCTTCGGAATATGGAAGCTGATATCCCTTTACAACAGCACATTCCGTGTAGTTCACCACACCGGAATAAAATTTGAGAATATCGCCGGCATGAACAATGTCAAACGGGATATGATGCTTGTTGTGAACTTTTTGAAAGATCCCAAACAGGCACAGCAAAAGGGTATCCGTCCGATCAAGGGCGTTATTCTTGAAGGTCCTCCGGGAAACGGCAAAACTCTTTTTGCGAGAGCACTGGCTGAAGAATGCGGTGTCAATTTTATCGCGACAAAAGGCGCGGATTTCCAGAGCGCTTTGATGTCAATGGGCGCCATGAAGATCAAGCTTTTATTCAGTAAAGCCCGCGGAAACAGGCCCTGTATCGTTTTTATTGACGAATTTGACAGCATCGGCGAAAGACGGAATTATGCGGGCACCGGGATCGACAAGGAAAATAACCGTATTATTACGACAATGCTGAATGAAATGGATGGATTCAGTCCGACTTCCGGCGTTCTTGTGATCGGTGCCACAAATTCCTATCAGTCCCTTGATCCTGCTTTGATCCGGGCCGGCCGCTTTGATCTGAAATATCATATCGGGAACCCGGATGCCGAAACAAGAAAAGAGCTGATTCGCATGTATACCGCGGGAAAAACGCTTTCACCGGAGCTTGGAGAAGGCAGGCTTTCGGATCTCTTCAAAGATCTGAGCTGTGCCGAGATCGAAACCATTCTGAATGAAGCCGCGCAGATCGCGCTTGCCGACGGCGGGAGGGAGATCAGACCGGATGATATTACGGAAGCTGCGGCAAAAATCAACGTGAACATTCATCAGAAAAAATGAGGAATAATGTATGAATGATATTGAAAAAATCAGAGATGTATTGACAGAGCTCTGCAGCCTGCCCGGTCCATCCGGATATGAGACACCGATTTCTGATGCAGTAAAACAGATATGGGATGGCCTTGCGGATGAAATCACAGTCTCAAAGCTTGGAAATCTTTACGGTCTCAAAAAGGCAAACGCGCCGATGAACGGGAAACCCCGCAGTGTGCTGTTTGCAGCACATATGGACGCAGTCGGAATGATCGTCACCGAGCTTACCGGTGAATTTATCCGCTTCGAACAGATTGGGGGACTTGATCCGCGCATCTTGCCGGGGCAGCTCGTAAATATCCAAACGCGTCAGGGTGAGCTGAAAGGCCTTATCGTTATGCCAAGCCGAAATCTGACAAAGGAAGATTATGAAACAAATCCCATCCCGCTGAAAGATCTGCTGATCGACACCGGCTACGAAGCTGAAGAGCTGAAAAATATCGTTCGGCCCGGCGATATAATCACTTTCGCCAATGAACCTGTCAGTATGCAGGGAGACACCTTTTCCGCACATACGCTTGACAACCGCACTTCTCTGGCCGCCCTGACGATCTGCCTGCAGGAATTAGAAACAGTCCTGCATAAATGGAATGTTTACGCAGTGGGAACTGTCCAGGAGGAAATAACCTATGGCGGAGGAAAGACTGCTCCGTTTGATCTCAAACCGGACATTGCCGTCGCGATCGACGTGACACACGCTGCCAGTCCGCTCGCTAGAGGATGGGAAACAAAAACGCTTGGCGGCGGTCCCGTCATCGGGCTCGGAATGAATATCCATCCGGCACTTCACGATATCCTCTGTGAAATCTGCGAGGAGGAAAGGATCCCTTATGAGGAAGGATTTTCTCCCGGAATGTCCGGAACCGATGCGGTGCCGATGCAGATCGTCCGCTCCGGTTTTCCAACGGCACTCATCAGCATCCCGCTGCGCTATATGCATACTGCAAATGAGCTTGTCTCGCTGAAAGATATACAAAATGTCGGCAGGCTAATCACCGCATTTGTCCGGCGGCTGGATGAAAACACAATGGACCGTCTGGTCTGGGAGGATTAGAAATGGCTGATTATAAGAAACTTGATCTTCCTGTTCTGACACAAACGGATATTGACCTGTTGAAAGAATTGTCAAACGCCTGCGCGGTTTCCGGAAATGAACGGGAGGTGCGGAAAATCGTCCGCAGAGAAATTGAACCAATCGCAGACAGTTTTGAAGTGGACGCGCTCGGTAATGCGATCGCTGTAAAGAAGGCGAAAACATCTGAGTTCACCCGCGTCCTGATTGCCGCCCACATGGATGAGATCGGCTTCATGCTGGTCAAGGAAGATGATCCCGGTATGTTCATTTTCCGCCCTGTCGGCGGGATCGATCCGAGACAAATGTCCGGAAAGGCAGTGCTCGTCGGACCTGACCATATTCCGGGGATCATCGGCGCCTGCCCGATCCATCTGACAACACCGGAAGACCGGAAAAAGACGGTCAGTATAAAAGATCTGCGCATCGATATCGGAGCTGAAAACAAAGCTGTAAAACCGGGAATGTTCGCCACGTATGCCACCAGATTTCTTGAGATGGGCAGTTCCGTCTGCGGCAAAGCACTGGATGACCGTTTCGGAGTCTGTGTACTCATCCGTCTCTTCAGGGAATGTCCTGAAAATGTGGAACTGACCGCTGCATTCACCGTACAGGAAGAGGTAGGAACAAGAGGTGCCGCAGTTGTCGGATGGGACAAGCATCCGGATCTTTCCATTGTGATCGATTGCACACCGGCTATGGATCTGCCCCGCTGGGATGGCGAAGAAAGCCCGATCTACAAATCAAAAGCCGGTATGGGGCCTGCTGTCTATACACATGACGGTCGTACACTCAGCGATCCACGCATTATCAATTACCTGCTGGATGTTTCTGACGCTTATGGCATTCCCTGTCAGCGCAGACAGCCAATGCCCGGCGGAACAGATGCCGGCTCGATCCACCTCACGCAGGAAGGGATCCCGACAGTATCATTGTCTATCCCGGGACGTTACGCACACTCCGCGGCTTCCATCGCAAGAAAATCCGATTGGGAAGCGCAGATCCAGCTTCTTTATGCCGCCCTGGCAAATCTTGATAAAAACCTGCTTGCACAGCCAAGATAAGAGAGGAACACGAATGAAAGAATTACTTCAGAAATTAACCGCTGCTTTCGGCCCGTCCGGATATGAAACAAATGTCCGTGAGCTGATCCTGGAAACTATAAAAAATGATGTTGATGAATACCGTGTTGATGCGCTCGGAAATCTCATTACAAGGAAGGGAACGCTCAAAGAAAACGGAAAACGCATCATGATCTCCGCGCATATGGACGAGATCGGCCTGATGGTCACCCATGTGGATGAACAGGGCTATGCTTACGTGACAAATCTCGGCGGGGTTCGGCCGCTGAACTGCATGTCCAACCGCGTCATTTTTGAAAACGGGACAGAAGGAATGCTGTGCGCAAGGGATCTTGAAAACGGTAAGATCCCGGCATTGAATCAGTACTTTGTCGATACAGGCGCTTCATCAAGAGAGAACTGCGAGGTAAAAATCGGCGATCCCTGTGTTTTTGCCGGCAATTTTGTCGATATGGGAGACCGATGGATGTCCAAAACCATGGACGACCGCATCGGCTGTTATATAGCCATTGAGGCACTGAAGGAGCTGAAGGACAGCCCGAACGAGATATACTTCGTTTTCAGCGTCCAGGAAGAGGTCGGCCTGCGCGGTGCAAAAACAGCCGCTTACAGCATTGATCCGGAAATCGGGATCGCACTGGATGTTACAATGTGCTTTGATACACCCGGCCTGGTCGAACGGAATCTGAAATTCGGAGCAGGTCCATGCATCAAAGCCAAAGATGGATCCCTGGTTGGGACGCCATGGCTGAACAATGCTATTTATGACGCCGCTGAACGTGCCGGGATACCATACCAGATCGAAGTACTGCGCGGTGCCGGCACGGACGCCGGAGCAATCGCACTCTCCAGGTCAGGAGTTCCGAGCAGCGCGATTTCCGTTGCCTGCCGCTATGTACACACACCTTCTGAAATGGTAGATGTCAATGATGTGAATCAGGCAATAAGACTTCTTGTCGAGTTCGTCTCACATGAAATTAAATAGAATATAACAGCACCAAAGCTCATCATACGCCTTAAGGAACATTGTATGATGAGCTTTTTTTTATAATATCAGTTCATTGCGAACCGCTTTGATCAAATGATCCGCGTTCAGAACTGAAATCAGATAGCATGAAGCATTCAGATGTTTGGCAAGAGCATTCGCGTGACCTTCCCCAAAAGACATTCTGTCAGAGTTAATAATTATTGAACGGCAGCCCAGCGTACTGATCCGTTTTGCTGCCTCAACAGCTTCTTCCTGCGGATCACTTTCATCCTCCGGATTTAACGGTATATTTCCCTTACAGTCCGAGAGCAGGATCAGGATAATATTTTCCCTGCCATAATTACGGGATTGCTGCTGCATCACATCATAAGCAAGTGAAAGTCCCGAAGCCAAAGGTGTTCTGCCTCCGAGAGATATTTTTTTCATCGCCTTTTCTGCAAGTGTCACAGAATGAGTGGGAGAGATCACAACATCAGCTGATTCCTTTTGAAAAGTTATCAGGCAGATATCATCTCTGAATTGATAAGCTTTATTCAGTATGGCGGTGATAGCCTTCTTTGTGGCAGCCAGCCGCTGTGTAACAGCCATGGACCAGGAAAGATCAACGAGAAAAACGATCAAAGACGCATTTTTGCGGACCCTGACTTTTTTCATGATGTCATCGGTACGCACCTGTATTTTGAGTTTTTCTCCCGCCTGTTCAGTCTTACGGATGTATTGTTTCAAAGCAGCTGCACGCAGCGTGGCATCTGCGGCGATATCGCTGTAATCCTTATGCGCCTGTACAGCCCGGATATAGTGTCCGGACCTGTTATTTGAGATGGTCTCGTTCTTTTTTCCAGTATGATGCTTTTTTTCAGAGAGAGCTTTTTCATATAAGGGAAAAGTAAAGTCATCTTCAATGATCCGGGCGGCGTCCCACCAGAAAGGCTGATTTTGATTATAGATCGTTTCAGCGGCCGGAGCAGCAGGGTCATCCGAATGGACCGCGAAATGGGTTATATTCAGCTCAGAAGTTTTTTTTTATCGTCATCCTCGGACAAGCCCTGATCATTCAGCGCATTTTCAGGGATATTCTCCAGTATTTCAGCAGCTTTCCTGCCGATTTCTTCCGGAGAAATCGAATTGTCAGATCCGTGTCCGGAGATGATCCGGTGAGGCAATGTCAATTCAGCAGAGCGGGAAATATCGTAAGGGGTTATGTATGTCCGGTTTTCAAAGGCGGCTAACGCCTTTGATGTCTTCAGAATCACGATATCGGCGCGATGACCTTCAACATGGAACGAAGTCGTTAATTCAGCAATAGCGTAAAGATCCGCATCGGAGAAGCAAACCTCCGGCAGCAGTTTTTTTGCATTTATGATCCGGGTTCCAAGTTCTTTTTGCTGTGATTCAAAGCGCTTTCGAAAAGCAGCCGGGTCCTGTTCAAACGCAATGGTCCTGTTCATGATCTCGACACGTTTAACCGGATCTTTCTCCCCGCGGATCTCAACGGAATGGGCAAAACGATCCAGCAGCTGCGGGCGCAGATCCCCCTCTTCGGGGTTCATGGTACCGATCATGATAAAACGGGCCGGATGGGTAAATGAAATTCCCTCCCGCTCCACATGATTGATCCCCATGGCTGCCGCATCCAGCAATGTGTCCACGATATGATCATCAAGCAAATTGACTTCGTCAACATAAAGAATCCCGCGGTTGACTTTTGCAAAAAGCCCCGGTTCAAAATGTTTATATCCGTCCTGAAGCGCTTTTTCGAAGTCCAGCGTCCCGACAATACGGTCTTCAGTTGCAGAAACAGGGAGATTGATAAAAGGTGTTGCACGATATTCGGAATCAGGAGTATGATTTTTATATTGTTCAGCACAGTCATCACAATAATTCAGCGGATCGGAAGGATCACAGCCAAACTGACAGCCTGAAACCACAGACTGTACGGGGAGAAGATCAGCCAGGGCACGTGCTGCCGTTGATTTGGCCGTACCACGTTCCCCTTTTACCAGAACTCCGCCGATACGGGGATCGATGGCATTCAGAATCAGAGACAGTTTCATGTGTTCCTGCCCGACGATTGCTGTAAATGGAAAAATAAAATTATTCATATCTTATTCCTGTCTTTCTGCTGAAAGACATTATAATAGAAATTGAAAAAGTAAACTATGAATAATAACAATGAAAATGAATTTGAAAAACAGAATAACGAAACCAATGGGCAAAACAACATCTGGTATAAAATCCTCTGGAATGGACTTGGCGACACTTTCATCAGAGTCAGTTCGATCATTGTAACAGTCATACTCTGCGGTATCGTATTGGTTTTTACTTCACGTCACTATTTGACAGCAAAGGAATCAGAAGAACCGGTCAGGACTCCTGTTGCAGCGGATTCGATCGCATCAGATGCGATCCTGCCGTATTATTCACCTTCCATTCCGAACGATGAGAAAGCTCATCTATATGACGGGTTGTACCGAACTTCAGAGAACCATACCAATCTGCCGAACAAAGCCAGATACGAAGTCCAGAAATATACCGTGCAGGAAAATGATACTGTTATCGGTATCAGTGAACAGTTTAATCTGAGCCCAAGCACCATTTTATGGGGAAATCCTTACACACTTTCAGACGACCCGCACGCACTGCTGGCAGGAATGGAGATCAATATCCTTCCTGTTGACGGTGTTTATTATGAATGGCATGACGGGGACGGATTGAACGGCGTAGCTGATGTTTACGGAGTAACGCCTGAAGATATTATCGACTTTCCTTCAAACGGTCTTTCCCGTGAAACGATCGGTGATTACAGCAACCCGAACATTCGCGCCGGCACCTGGCTTGTAATTCCGGGAGGTTCCCGTGCCTTCGTCAACTGGTCCGCACCGTTGATCACACGTGAGAATCCGGCTGTCGCATCTATTTACGGTCCGGGTGCCTGTCAGGCTGTCACGGATGGTCCTCTGGGCAGCGGTACTTTCATCTGGCCGACTACAGAAACCTGGATTTCAGGCTATGATTATGATGAATCAACGAATCACAGAGCAATTGACATCGCAGGAATGCTTGGCAATGCCGTATATGCTGCTGATGCCGGAGTTGTGGTTTACGCTGGCTGGAACAATCATGGTTACGGGAACGTTGTAATGATAGACCATGGCAATGGCTGGCAGACACTTTATGCCCATTTGGATTCGTATAATGTTGATTGCGGTTATTATGTTTTTCAGGGTGACGTAATAGCACGGCTTGGCACGACCGGAAATTCATCCGGCCCCCACCTGCATTACGAAATGCGTTACAACGGAGTACCTATCAATCCGAACAATTTCTATTGATCATAATGAATATGAACGAAAATACTAATTCTGAAAATAATATTCAAGCCAATGAACGCCCTGTCTGGACAAACAGTGTGCGATATATCGCACTGGTTTGCCTGCTTCTGGCAATCATTGTCTTCGCATACCTGTTACGCGGCAGTCTGACATTGATCATACTGGCCGGATTGGTTGCATATCTTATCAATCCGGTGGTGCGTTTTTTCCATCAGAAACTGCATTTTCACCGTAATCTGGCCATTGCGGTTGCTTATATCCTGCTTTTGATCCTGGTCAGTCTGGCCGTTTCATTTTTCATCCCGTGGGTGACCCAGGCAGTCAGGAACTTTTTCGCAATTGACTGGCCGCAGGTCTTGGCAGCGATAGAATCTTCAATCGAACAATTAATGGAAGAGATCGATACTGCTTCCCTCTCTGTGGGCGGATTATCACTGGACCTTTCCAAACCGCTTGAAAATATTCATGACAATATCCGCTCTCTTCGGGAAGAATCGATTAATATCGATATGCTGTTCCCCGACCTTACCACAACAGCCAAACAGATTTTCTCTATCTCAACCAATGTTTTCGGACAAATCATGACAGGGCTTATCGTAACGGTAACAACTGTTATGGCTTCTTTATATTTTTGCCGTGACGGGTACAAAATATGGGATGTGGTTGTCGATTTATTTGAAGAAAAATATCAGCCCGAAGTGAATGAACTGCTGAAGCGACTTCGTATTGTATGGAGCAGATATTTTATCGGTGAACTGAAACTCATGCTTTATATCTGTGTCATCACTTTCGTCGTTTACACGGCACTGGGGCTGAGATGGGCATTACTGCTCGGTATAATTGCAGGATTTTGTGAAGTTGTTCCGAATATCGGGCCTGTGCTTGCCACAATTCCGGCAATTATCAGCGCACTGATTTTCGGTTCAAGCTGGCTTCCATTTAATAACATCGTCATCGCTGTTTTAGCTGTTATCGCATCAATTGTCATACAACAGACAGAAAATATCTTTCTTGTTCCTCATATTATGGGAAATGCGTTAGAATTACATCCGGTTATAATTATTATTGGAATTATGGCCTTGAGCTCACGGCTTGGAATCCTCGGGGCAGTGTTTGCAGCTCCCATGATTGCACTTACAAAAGAGGTTTTATACTTTATAATTAAAAAAATAAAAAAGCAGGATCCTTATCCTGAGATATACAGTCAAAATTTAAAAGAAGAGGTGTGATATGCCGCTTTTCGGGAAAAAAGACAAAAAAATAGATCTTCCTGAGGTCGTCGACTTTTCCAATGACACCTGGTCATTTAAAGGGAACCCTCCGGTTTATCAAATCCAGTCTGATGGATTTACATACGATATTATAGACTCTGACGGCAATGATAAAAACGCAATCAGCCTCGGTATTGCGGGAATGCTTGTTATCGTTCTGAATGCCAAAAGCCCAAAAATCAAGGAAGATGAATTGCTTCCTCAATTTGGTAAGGTTATCAAAACCAGAAACTGGCATACGATGACAGTAAAAGAAGCAAATTTCCTGGTTCAAACAGCCATCAAGAAACTTACAAACAGTTCCACCAGCGGCGATGTTTTCGATTTAGCGTCATATGCTCCGCTGGAAGTGAAACGGGTTCTTCTGAAGACTCTGTTCACGATGAGCAGAATACAGCTTCATCCGGAATACAGAGAAGAAGCCGAACACAGGATCATAGATGATATTGTCCCGGATATTTTTGCCAATCCCGATTATGAGCTGGCCCTTCTGACAGGTCTTATCGTAAAACCGGATGAAAAATCCGCTGAAACTGTGTCATCAAGAATTGAAACCACTCCAATCATTGAAAATGACCTGCCTTTCAGCTATAAATCAAATGAAGATTTACCGGATATTCCGGCCGCCCCTATGATTCCGCAAGCCGAACCGGATTCTGCTTTTGCCGAACTGCAAAAGATTTACGGAAGGAGGATCGACACACCACAGGTCAGAGCTGCGTCTCAGAATTTGCATGCATCGCAAGCCGCTGTCTCCAATAATCCTGCAGAATCAGTAAATAATAATGATGTTCAGGCTAATGCTCCACAGCAAACCACATCAAACACCGTCAGTGATCCGGTAAGCATGAAGCAGAATGCAGCTCCGGCTTTTTCCGCTCCGCAGCCCAATAATCCTTTCAGCACCAATGATCCGGTAAGCATGAAACAGAATGCGCAGCACCAATGATCCGGTAAGCATGAAACAGAATGCGGCTCCGGCTTTTTCCGCTCCGCAGCCTAATAATCCTTTCAGCACCAATGATCCGGTAAGCATAAAGCAGAACGCGGCCCCGGCTTTTTCCGCTCCGCAGCCTAACAATCCTTTTCCAGGAACAGATTCCCGCAGCATTCCGCAGCCGGCTGCACCGAATTTTTCAGCACCGCAGCCCAATAATCCCTTTGCTGCCAATCAGGGCGTAATGCCGTCACAGCAGGGTATTCCCCAGCCGCCGGTTCCGCCGAATTTTCAGCAGCCGCAATATATGCCTTACGGAAATTATGGCAATCCGATGAACCCGCCGGCTCAGCAGCAGGGCTTCCAGCAGACAAATCCATACGGCGGCAATTTCCAGCAATATTCTCCGCAAATGAGACCACAGAACCAGCAGTTCCAACAGCCGAATATGAATATGCAGCCCAATAATCCAAATCAGGGATGGCAGCAGAATTTTCAGCAGCCGCAAAATGCACAGGGCTTTCCGCCAAACATGAACGCAGGTCAAACACAGGAAGGAACCACAATCCCACCGCAGGCCTACCCCGGATGGCAGAATCGCGGACAATATCCGCAGCCGCCACAGGGTTCGCAGAATAATTGATCTATGCGCAGATTCAGGTTATTGATATATTTTTTTCTGCCCATCCTTCTCATCCTGAGCGGATGGGTATTTTTTAGTAAGTATATCAGGCCAAATCATTACCAATTGCTGTTTCCGTACAGTGCTTTTCAATTTAAAGACGATAATATAAGCAGAAACAGGATCGGTAAAGACAATCGGGAACAGATTTTCATACCGGAAGGAAAAGCAATAGTCGGGAAAGAAAATTATGAAGAAGAAATACAAACTGATTCTTTCTGGATCGACCAGATTCCCGTAACAACAGGCGCTTACAAAAAGTTTCTGGAAAAAACAAATAACCTGGCTCCACGCTATCGCAATGAATATTCAAAATACTGGCAGGAAAAGAATTTCGAACTGCTGCCGGTGGTCTTTGTCAGCTGGGGACAAGCTGAAAATTATTGCGAATATTACGGCGGACATCTGCCGACAGAAGCTCAGTGGGAAAAAGCTGCAAGAGGTCCGAATGGGATCATCCTGTATTGGAATGATTCTGAAAAAGCATTTGACCACGCCAATTATGATAATTTCTTCAATGGCCCAACACCCTCCGGCTGGCTTCCCGCAGGCAAAACAATTTATGGCATTATGGAAATGTCCGGAAATGTCCGTGAATGGGTTCTGGACTGGATGAGCGATCCCGGACAAAATCTAAAAAAGGAGCCATGGATCCGGATCAAAAATGAAGAATTACCCGCGCCGGATTCCGGAAGGATACTGAAAGGAGGAGCTTTCAGTGACGACCTTTCTCATCTGCGCCTGAATTTCCGTGACTCACACGACCCGAAATCCCCCGGATCGAACCGTGGTTTCCGCTGTGTATATGAAGAATAAAAAAAAAGCCCGGCTGCTATGAACCGGGCTCCATTATTTTTGTCAGCCTAATTTCGCTCTTTCCATCTCGATGATCGAAGCATCCAGTTTTTTAAACAGGGGGCTGATCGTACCGAATTTCTGTCCGGCGGGTAAAGAAGATTTTTCCCACTTACCCTGAGCATCAGCTGGATCATAACGGTTGACACGATGCTCACCAAGTGAATCCTGAACCGTTTCAATATACTGTTTGCCAAACAGGTGATGTTCGTATCCGAGAATCTGGTTCAAACGCTCAGAAGTAAACGGCAGCACAGGAGCAAACAGGACTTTCAGATTATCAATAGCACGCAGTGCAGTGTAGATTTTTCTTCCTGCAGCCTCTTTATCGGTTTTAACCAGCTGCCAGGGAGCGGCAACATCGAGGTACTTGTTTACTTCAGTAGCCAGACGCATTGTTTCGCCTAAAGCAGCCCGCAGATGGACCGAGTCATATTCCCTTGCCACCGTCTCAAAACCTTTTTCAATTGTATCCAGAAGGTCCTGATCGATTTCATCAAGGTTTCCCGGCTCCGGCACTTCACCCCAATGTTTGTTTGCGAATGAAATAACACGGTTGCACAAATTACCCCAGGTGGCAACAAGTTCATCATTGTTCCGCTTGTAGAAATCTTCCCAATCCCAGTCGGTATCCTTTGATTCCGGCATATTGACCGTCAGGTAATAACGCAGCGGATCAGGATCATAGTCAGCCAGAAAATCATTTACCCAAACAGCCCAGTTCCGTGAACCGGAAATTTTCTGTCCTTCCAGATTCATGAATTCATTTGCCGGCACATCATAAGGAAGATTCAGCGGTTTGCCCTCTTTACCATTAAATATCACATCAAATTTTGTGCCCATACCGGACAATTGTGCAGGCCAGATAACCGCATGGAAAGGAATATTATCTTTACCGATAAAATAATATGTCTTGCTTTCCGGATCTTCCCACCACTTTTTCCATTCATCCGGAGTACCGTTTAATTTACACCACTCAATAGCGGCTGAAAGATATCCGACAACTGCTTCAAACCAGACATACAGGCATTTTCCGGCGGCATCCTGCACAGGAACAGGAATGCCCCAGTCCAGATCACGGGTAATAGCACGGCCATGAAGCTCATTAGCAAGGATCTGCCCTAAAGACTGGCGGACCACATTCGGACGCCAATAATCCTCACGAGCTTTCAGAAAGTCAACAACATTCTGCTGAAGTTTTCCCAAATCGAGATAATAATGTTCGGTATCCCGCAATTCAGGCGTGGAACCGTCGATTTTGGACTTGGGATCGATCAGTTTTTCAGGATCGAGCAGACTGCCGCATTTATCACACTGGTCGCTTCTGGCACCTTCGTATCCGCATATGTAGCATTTTCCTTCCACATAACGGTCAGGCAGGAAACGGCCCTGTGACGGGGCGTACCATTGTTTTTCGGTATGCTTATAAAGGTATCCGTTTTCCATAAGCGCGAGGAATACATCCTGTGAAACTTTGAAATGGTTTTCAGTATGTGTACTGGTAAACAGGTCATAACTGATGCCGACTTTTGTCTGCATTTCCAGGAATGATTCGTGAAATCGCTTGTAAACAGCTTCAGGCGTGGTATTCTCTGCATCCGCACGTACGGTGATCGGTGTCCCGTGAGCATCAGAACCGGAAACAAACAATACATCATTTCCGGACAATCGCTGATAACGGGCAAAGATATCAGCCGGCAGATAGGATCCGGTAAGGTTGCCGACATGGATATAAGCGTTGGCATAAGGCCATGCAGCCGTAACTAATACAGGTTTTGTCATTGTCCCCTCTATATTGTCAAAATTCGTCAATCTCAATTGCACAATAGGCAATTTTATCACAAGATAAGTTTATTTTCATAATTATCCGACTCTGTCATTATGAATCAGGAAGATTCTATTTTTAATCTGTTTAGAACAGAGTGACGGAGCACGGATGACAAGCCCTTCGTGCTGACTTCACCACAGCAAAGAGCCTGTCATCGAGTGCTCCGTTCTGAAAAGATATATTTCAGTTAATTTCAGCGTTCTTTCGTATAAGGTGTCCCCAGTTTGGCCGGAACATTGAAATTACTGCGGAAAATCGTAAGCAGTATTGTCAGAATATAAGGCAATGCAATGATGAGTTCGTTCGGGAAAAGCTCACTGCGTCCAACCGCCTGCATCCACACTGATACTGCATCCGCGAGACCGAATGCAAGTGTACCCAACACAGCACCTTTCGGGTTCCAGTTGCCAAGGAAGCAAATAGCAAAGGCGATCCAACCCCTGCCGCCGATGATCCCGGTTGTAAACATTCCAAGATAGCCAACGGTATAGAACGAACCTGCCAGACCGCCGAGGACTCCTGCAAACAGGACTGTCAGGAAACGGACCTTATTGACATTGATCCCTGCGACATCGACCGCTTCAGGATTTTCACCGGTGGAACGCAGCGTCAGTCCTAAAGAAGTATGAAACAGAACAAAAATGGAAACAGGAATCAATATATACGCGAAATAAGTAAGAATATTCTGGTTAAAAAATATCTGTCCGATAAAAGGTATCTGTGAAAGCAGCGGTATCGGGAGTTTCGGGAGCGTTTTTATCTGCAGTGGCGTGATCGGCACACCGAATATTACACGATGGAAAAATGAACAAAAACCGGCTGAAAGGATCTGCAATGCTGTACCGGTAACGACCTGCTGCTGCTTCATGTAAACAGTGATCATCCCATATAAAGCAGCCATGGCTAAACCACAGCCCATCGCCATCAACAGCCCCAAAGCCTGACTTCCGCTCAAATAAGTTCCAACAAATCCGCCCCAGGCACCGATAAGAAAGATACCCTCAATGGCGCAAATCATCATACCGGTCCGTTCCGCGTAAACTTCTGCAATGGAACCAAGAAGGAGCGGAGTGCTCATAATAATCACTCGGGAAAGGAAGTTTATCATATTATTCACCAGCCTTCCGGATATTGCGTTTCTGAGCTCTGTTATCCGCCCAGGAACGAACGTAATAAGACATGATCACACAAGCCATTACAATCCCTTCAATGAGATCAATGATCGATGCGGGTATCTTCAATCCGGGAAGTCTCCCCATCGTCGTACCCATCACATTCAGGAATCCGAAGAGAATGGATGCAAAGATACAGCCTATCGGACTGCCGTTGGCAAGAATCGCGATACCGATACCAAAGGAGCCGATCGAAGAATTGAAATTCTGCAGCAGCATATGCTGCACACCGTTGATCTCTGTCAAACCGGCCAGACCTGCCATACCACCAGCGATCAGAAAAGCGATAACATAAATCTTCGCCGGTTTGATCCCGCCCAAACGGGCAGCATTGGGATTATGACCGACTGCACGGATCCGGAATCCGAGCGGTGTTTTGTAAAGCAGGATATAACATCCCACCGCGGCAAGTATCGCAAGAACCAGCCCCAAATGGATGCGTGTACCATTCACGATTTTCGGCAGATAAGCACTTTTTTTGATCGGATCCGTTTGAAGATATTCAGCTTTTGTTTCTTTCAAAACCGTTCTCAATAAATAATCCATAAAGGCATTTACGACATAAGTCGACATCATGGAAACCAGAAATTCATTGGCATTGAATTTTGCTTTAGCCAGCCCGATCAATGCACCGACAAGCGCACCGGAGGCAAAAGCCCCGAGACCGACAACGATCAAAAGGATCCAGGTCGGAACTTTATCGCCCAGCGCAAGCGAAAGCGAAACCGCGGTAATAGACCCGGCATAAAATTGTCCCTGTGCTCCGATATTGAAAAGATTTGCCTGATAGGTAAAAGCAAACGCAAGCGAAGTAAAAATCAAAGGGGTAGCCTTCACCAGAATCTCACCGGTAGTGTATTTATCGGTAAGTATCTTCCTTCCGGCTTCACCGATCACTGTTATCGGATTGATATGCATAAAAAGCAGCATTGCAGCACTGATGATCAGACCGATAATTACAGCGGCAATATTGTAGATAAGGACATTGGATTTTTTCATTATGCCGCTCCTTCCTCAATGCCGGCCATCAGCAAGCCGATCTGTGCTGTGGAAAGTTCACCGTTATTATAGATACCCATAAATTTTCCTTTGTACATAACGGCGATACGGTCACACAGTCCGAAAATTTCAGTCAGGTCAGTCGATATCAGGAGGATCGCTTTCTTGTTTTCCTTTTCATCGAGAATGACCTTATGGATCCTGTCAACAGCTCCCATGTCAAGGCCGCGTGTCGGCTGATTAAAAACCATCAGGCTTGTACCAAGATCAACTTCACGTCCGAGAACGACCTTCTGCTGATTACCGCCCGAAAGACTGCGGGCAAGATCATCCGGACCTGTTGCCTTTACCGCATGTTTTTTGATAATTTCCTGCGTGTACGCATCTAATGCCTTTTTGCGAATAAATCCTTTATTGACCCATTTTGGAGCAAAGCTTGCTTTCAGCAGAATATTCTCTGAGAGTGTCATATCCATTTCCATGGCATCACGATAACGATCAACCGGAACATAACCCATACCTTGTTCTATACGTTCACGAATCGACATACCACGCATTGATTTGCCCCGGAACAGGATCTCACCGGAAGTCATTGGACGGATCCCGCTCAAAACATCACACAACTCATCCTGTCCGTTTCCGCTTACCCCTGCTATCCCGAATATTTCGCCCTCGTGTACACTAAATGAAACATTATCTATCACAGGAACGCTGTCCTTAGGCTGCAGCGTAACATTTTTGAATTCAAGCACGGCAGGCAGACTTTCATAATCCAGTTTCGTATCACGTTCAGCAGGAATAATATCGTGCCCGATCATCATTTGAGCCAGCTCATGCTCGTTCGTCTCGCTTTTATTTACAGTATTAACCACAACGCCGTTTCTCATCACCACAACCCGGTCAGCAACTTCCATCACTTCCTTCAGTTTATGTGTGATAAAAACAACGGAATTTCCTTTGGCAGTATATTCTTTGATAAACATCATCAGCAAATCAGATTCCTGAGGTGTCAAAACAGCTGTCGGTTCATCCATTATCAGGATGCTTGCATTGATGTATAAAGCTTTGAGAATTTCAATTTTCTGCTGAACTCCGACAGCGAGTTCACCGACTTTTACATCTACCGGAATATCAAAGCCGTATTGTTCAGCAAGTTTTTTTATGATCCGGTTCTGTTTTTTCAGGTCAATTCGTCCCTTTACATTGCCCAGAATGATATTTTCTGTCGCGGTATGGACAGGAACAAGGGAAAAATGCTGCTGGATCATGGCGATTCCATTAAACATGGCGTCTGCCGGTGACTTGATGGTTGTCTCTTTGCCGCGGATAAATATCTGCCCTTCATCCAGCGAATAAAGGCCGTAAAGAATTTTCATGATGGTGCTCTTTCCGGCACCGTTTTCACCAAGCAGGGCAACTACTTCGCCTTCATTTACGGTGAGCGATACATCCTTGTTAGCGACAACCTTGGCAAAACATTTCGTAATATGCTTCATTTCTACTACAGCTGCTGCCATATGTGTTGTCCTTTCTGTAAAGTGTTCAATATTCGGAAATTAAAGTTTGATCAAAGAGCGTTTTGCGTTTTTTATATAAATCAGGCGCCGTTATCCGGCGCCTGATTCAGTCACATTTTAATGAAGATCAGAAAAGAGCCTTCAAATCAACTTCACCGGCTTTCAGAGCTTCAACTGCCGCATCGCAGGCTTCGATAGCTTCTGCCGGAGTATTTTCGGTATAGACCGGGAAGTAAATTCCTTCCGGAACACCGACTTCAATGATCTGGTTGCCTTCCAGTTCGCCGTTCAGCCACTGATCGATCGCCCACACATACATGGTTGCATAATCGAAATCGATGGACGCGATAACTGTTGAAGGATCAATGACAGTCTGGTCAGCAGAATAACCGATGACCTTTGCACCCTTTTCCTGAGCACCGGAGATCACGCCAAGACCAAGCTCATTTGCATACACGAACATGACATCAGCGCCTGCATCGATCATAGATTCGGACATTTGTTTACCGAGGGTGATATCACTCCAGGAGTTGGAATACTGCAGATTGTATTCGGCATCTTCGATACCGCGATCTTTTGCAATCGCAACAGCAGTCTTGCCATAAACAGCCATCAGATCCTGCATGGCCTGGTTCGGGTCACCGCCGATAAGGCCGAATTTACCGTTTTCGGTAACATAACCGGCAATGATGGCGCCCAGGTAGGAAGCTTCATATTCCTTCGGGAAAAGCGGGCAGAGATTAGCGCCGTCATGATTGTTGCCATTGACGAGCATGAACATGGTATCAGGATACTGGTCTGCAACAGAAGCAGCAGCTTCATCAAACTGGGAACCTGCAGCCATGATGATGTCATATCCGCGTTCAGCATATTCGCGGAAAGTCGATTCAAAATCCGCAGGCTGAACTGCTTCAATGTATTCCATGTTTGTGCCGAGCTCTTCATTGCACTTCACAACACCCGCATAGTTGGAAGCATTCCAACCCTGGTCATTGATCTCACCGGGAAGAAGCAGAACGATCTTCGCATCTTTTGCATCCTTCGCCTCAACAGCGAAAGCACAGACAAAAATGGTAAGAACAACCAGCACAGTCAACAATTTTTTCATAACATCACTCCTTTAAATAATTATTGAAACAGTGTTTTACTGTCAAAGTAATTTAACTATAACCGATAACCTTTGTCAAACAAAGTGACAAAAATACCGAAAAAAGTAAGATTTAATCAAAAACAGTTTCGCGGGATAATGCGAAACTGTTTTATAATCCGGATTTATTCTACAGTTATCAGTCAACCGGGAAAGCCATCGTTGTCATCAATGCCAGCGCGGGTTGTGTTACATCAACTCTTGTATATTGCACCGCAGCAGGAACCGAGCAGCGGATTATAGCCGCATAACCGACACCCCTCGGAAGCGGACCGACATTATTGATATTTATTTCATCAGTGCGGATATGTATCGTCCGCCATGCGGGACATACGGTTCTATAACCACGGATGGGATCCCGATCACTATAGAGGAAATCTATTTCAATCTCGCAATCCTCGTCGTTCGGATTTACAACACAGATTCCTTCATGTGCAGCATACTCACCCTGATCCGTCTTCGGCCAGTACATATCCGGGATAAGCCATGTTTTTTTACCAAAATCACCCATTTTTCCTCCCGACAGATATTATCAAGCTACACGCAGCAAAACTTTTGATTCTTTATAAAGATCCTCAATACTGTAATATGAACGGCGATCCGGAGAAAATATATGGACGATCACATCACCGTAATCGATAAGCATCCATCCGCCGCCGGTCACTCCCTGTATTGTCCCGTGAACCTTGCATTCATCGCGAACACCGTCCACAACATAATTTGCAAGTGAGTCGATCATGCGATCCGAGGTACCGTTTGCAATTACGAAGTAATCTGCGATATCCACTTTTTCCCCGAGCTCCATCAGCACAATATCTTCTGCTTTATTATCTTCGAGAATTTCCACGATTTTCCGTGCAAGTTCATTTGATTCCATTTATATTATCCTCTTTCAAATATTCTGATTTCAATTATATCAAATTTTACCTGTTCAGCATTTTTTCATAAACTGCTGAATAGACCGGACCTCCGGGGCGCAGAACACTTTCATACAGTGTTACTCTGTCAAGCGGAGAAGAAGCAAAATTCATTTTCCCCGATATACTTTCAAGATGCTGCAGCGCATTGGGAGGAAAAGCTGAATTCTCCCGAACTCTTCCGAGTGTAAGATGAGGTCTGTATCGTTTACGGTCAACTTCAAACCCTGCTGTTTCCAGCGAGTGAGTCAGCAGCTGCTGCATTTTCAAGAGATAATCATTTTTATCAAAGCCGATCCATATGATCCTTGGAGAAGAAGGATTTGGGAAGGCCCCGACTCCCGTCAAAGTCAGCTGCTCCGCATGATGCGGAGGAAGGATATTGTCAAGTATCCCCTTGATTTGGGAAATAAGCTTCTCTTCTATATCACCTAAAAACTGCAGTGTCAGATGCAGATTTTGCATCGCTGTCCATCGAACCGGTAATTTTTTTACCAGATCATCGTTATAAAAATCCCGCATAATCTCCATACGGGTGCTCTCCTGAATCGGGACCGCAATAAATAATCTCTTCATACGATAATGATTATAACATCACTTATCCAACTTACACGGCAATACGCTGAAATCCTTCACATTGCACAGGAAATTTCACTTATATTACGCGAATGAAGATTATAATAAAGGATTGTATTATTAACTGAAGTAATCAGGAGACAGGATTTATGAGTAATGAACTCAGCGGCAATGAGATCCGCCGACAATTTTTAGACTTTTTTGCCAGTAAAGGACATACAATCGTTCGGTCAGCCAGTCTGGTCCCTACCGGAGATTCTACACTGCTTTTCACCAATGCGGGGATGGTTCAGTTCAAAGATATTTTTCTCGGTACTGACAGCCGCCCGTATTCAAGAGCCTGTGACAGCCAAAAGTGCATGCGTGTTGCAGGAAAACATAATGATCTGGACGACGTCGGCCGTGATGACCGCCATCACACCTTCTTTGAAATGCTCGGCAACTGGTCTTTTGCCGATTATTACAAAAAAGAGGCTATCAGTTGGGCATGGGAGCTTTTAACAAAAGTCTGGGGACTGGATCCTTCAAAACTATACGCAACAGTTTTCCGCGATGAAAAAGGTGAAATTCCTGCCGACGATGAAGCTTATGAGATCTGGTGCTCTCAGCCCGGAATGGATCCGACACATGTGCAATATTTCGGCCGTAAAGAAAACTTCTGGGAAATGGCCGACACCGGTCCCTGCGGTCCCTGCTCTGAGATTCACATCGATCTCGGTCCGGATGCCTGCGATAAGAAGGATGTCCCGGGGCATGTCTGCTGCGTAAACGGTGACTGCGCACGGTACACCGAACTGTGGAACAACGTGTTTATTCAATACAACCGTATTGATAAGGATACTCTGGTTCCTTTGGCTCACAAATTTGTCGATACAGGCATGGGGTTTGAACGTATTGTCGCGGTTCTGCAGAACAAAAACTCAAACTACAAGACTGACCTCTTTGCACCGATGATGCGCACGCTTATGGAGCTGACCGGGAATACGGAAGAGGAAATGTACGCAAATTTCACTCCCTATCGTGTGGTAGCAGACCACGCCCGTGCTGCCGCATTCCTGATCGCAGACGGCGTTACGCCCGGAAATCTCGGCCGCAATTATATCTGCCGTATGATCATCCGCCGCGCCATCCGCTTCGGTCAGCAAATCGGGTTGAAAAACTTCATGTCCAAAGTGGCCGATGCTGTCATCGAAAGCTATGGAGAAGCTTATCCTGAATTGAAGAAAAACCGCAAGGCCATTCTCAACAGTATTGATTTTGAAGAAGAGCGGTTCAACAAGACACTTGATAACGGTATTGCCAAATTGACGGAAATCATTGATGAGATGAAAAAATCCGGCAAGACCGTGGTCGACGGCGCAACCTGTTTTACACTCTACTCCACCTACGGCCTTCCGCTGGAAATAACCCATGACTTTGTGCGGGACCTCGGATTCGATGTGGATCGCGAAGGATTTGAAAAGGCTAATATCGAACATCAGGAAGCTTCCAAAGGCAGCAAATTCAAAGAAATGGGCAGTGCCGATACTGAAAAATACGAAGCATACCTCAAGGAGCTTATTTCTGAAGGAAAACTGCCGGAAGGAAAAGTTGTACAAAATCCGTATACACTGGATCCTGTACAAACCACAGCCGTTTTGCTGCTTAAGAACGGAGAAGCTACTGCGGTTTTGAATGAAGATGAAGAAGCGGAAATCGTTACCCCTGCTACCAACTTCTATCTTGAAATGGGCGGCCAAATCGGTGATACCGGCGAAATTATCGGCGAAGACGGTTCTATTTTCGTCGTTGAATCAGTCCGCAAACCGGCTGCCGGAATGATCGTACACTGCGGTAAAATGACCCGCGGTTCTATCACTCTCGGTGATAAAGTATCCGTCCGGGTAGATGTAAGAAGACGTCATGACATCATGCGCAATCACACCGCCACGCATCTGCTCCATGCAGCGTTGCATCAGGTCGTCGGCGAAGAAGCGCGCCAGGCAGGTTCTTATGTCTCCGATACCCGTCTGCGTTTTGACTTCAATTCCAACAAAGCTCTGACACAGGAACAGCTGTCTGAGATCGAAGAAATCGTAAACGAAAACATC
>CACYHU010000084.1 GCA_902774215.1 uncultured Chloroflexota bacterium | reverse complement strand
ATACTGCAGAAACGCGCCGATGGTACCGACATCGGTAATGCCATGGATCGCCAATACCGCACCGACCACAGCCAGGATCGCATACACGATGTAAGAAATATTGCCCATGATCGGGAACAAAATATTCGCAAAGGTATTGGCGGAGCTGGCCGCGTCAAAGAGATCCGCGCTCAAATCAGCAAATTCAATTTTTACCACCGGTTCATGATTGAAGACCTTGATGACTTTGGCGCCTTCGATCATTTCCTCAATATAGCCGTTGGTCACGCTCAATTCCTTCTGCTGCCGGATGAAGTATTTCGAGCTGTTCCCGGTCACAACCCGCAGTACCAGGAACATCAGAACGATCCAAAGGATGACCACGATGGTCATCTGCCAGCTGAGGATCAACATCATCACGAAAATACTGACAACGGTGATGATGGAGTTGATCATCTGCGGGATGGACTGTGCGATCATCTCACGGAGCGTATCCGTATCGTTAGTATAAGCACTCATGATTGAGCCGTGTGTATGAGAATCAAAAAACCGCAGCGGCATGTCCTGCATGTGTGTAAACATCTCAATACGGATACGGCGCAGCGTGCCGTTGGTGATGGTGATCATCATCCGCTGCAGGGTAAAGTTCGCCGCGGCACCGGTGAGGTAGAATGCAGCCATAATGCAGAGCGTTCGAATAAACCCGCTGAGGTCGGGATCCTGCTGACCGATGAGCGGAACGATGAAATTATTCAATGCAGGCTTCAGAAAATAAGTACCGCCGACCGTGGCAAGAGCCGCCACGACCATGCAGACCGCGGCAATGATCAGCCGGACTTTGTAATGCTTCAGATAACTCAGGATCCGCAGCATCGTTTTCCCGGCGTCCTTCGGTTTTTCAATGCGTCTGCCGCGTCCGCGGTTACCGGCACCTTCTGACTGTTTAAACTTCTCCTTGTCCGCCATTATTCCGCTCCTTTCTGCTGGGATTCATAAACCTCGCGGTAAATATTGTTTGTCTTCATCAGTTCCTCATGGGTGCCAAATCCGTTGATCCGTCCCTCATCCAAAACAATAATCTTATCCGCGTCCATTACGGAAGTAATACGCTGGGCAATGATGATGGTCGTAATATTCTTATAGCGTTCCCTCAGCGCAGTACGGATCGCCGCCTCTGTGGCGGTATCGACAGCGCTGGTCGAGTCATCCAGTATCATGACCTTCGGATTTTTCAGCAGGGCACGCGCTATGCAGATCCGCTGCTTCTGTCCGCCGGAGACGTTGGTACCGCCCTGCGTCAGCTCCGTATCATACCCGTCCGGGAAGGACATGATGAAATCATGTGCCTGGGCAGCCTTGCAGGCCATTATGATATCCAGCTCCGATGCATTCTCATTGCCCCATTTCAGGTTCTCCCTGATCGTGCCGGTAAAAAGCACGTTCTTCTGCAATACGATAGCCACCGCGTCACGGATGTTTTTCAATGTATAGTCCCGTACATCATGCCCGCCAACCTGCACAGTTCCTTTTGTGGCATCATACAGCCGAGGTATCAGCTGAACAAGCGTGGACTTTCCGGAACCGGTTCCTCCGATAATTCCGATCATGGAGCCGGAAGGGATGTCCAGATCAATATCCGTCAGCGTCATGTCGCTGTCATCCTGACGTGAGGAATAGTTGAATGAAACATGATCAAACCGCACTTCACCGTCAGCCGGGATCAGCGCCGGGTAGGCATCTGTATCTGTCAGATCCAGCTTTTCATCCAATACTTCAAGGATACGGGCGATGGATTCGCGGGAAATCACAAGCGTGACCATCACCATGGAGATCATCATCAGCTGGATAAGGATCTGGTTGGTATAGTTAATGAAGCTGATCAATTCACCGGGGAGCATGTTGCCGACAATGATGCGTTTGCCGCCGAACCACAGCAGCGCGATAATGCAGGCGTTGACAGTCAGCATCATGATCGGGCCGTTCAGCGTGACGTAGCGTTCCGCTTTCACAGACATATCCATCACTTCGGTAGCGGATTTGATGAATTTTTCATTCTCATAATCCCGGCGGACAAATGATTTCACCACACGGATACCGATAAGGTTCTCCTGGATCGAGCCGTTCAGCTTGTCATATTTTTTGAACATCTGAATAAAATATCCATGCGCTTTGGAAAAGATCAGCAGTATCATGACAGCAAGAAACGGAATGGCGACAAGGTAGATCACAGCCAGCTCCGAGTTGATCCGGAATGTCATGACCGTCGCCGCAATCATCATCAGAGGACCGCGGATGAGCATCCGAACGATCATCTGAACTGAATTCTGGACGAAGTTCATATCCGTCGTCATACGGGTGATCAGAGACGGCGTGCTGAAGTGATCCGTATTGGAGAAGGAGAAATCCTGTATCTTGTTGAACATGGCTCTGCGGAGATTGCGGGAAAGCCCTGTGGAAGCCAAAGCCCCGAACCGGCCCGCCAACGCTCCCAGTACCAGAGAAATTACTGCAGCCAGTGCCATCAACCCGCCGATCCGCAGAACGTAATCAGTATCCTTATTGGCGATCCCGATATCAATGATATCTGCCATCAGATACGGGATCCAGATCTCCAGAAGAACTTCAAGGGAAACGGTCAGAGGTGCAAGGATCGCATATTTTTTATATTCCCCGAGATAACCTAAAATACGCCTGATATTTTTCACGCTGTTACTCCTCTTTCATGATCTTTTCCAGATTTTCAGTCACACGGGTTGTAAAATTTTCCAGCTGTCTCAGTTCTTCTTCGCTGAAGCCTTCAAAAATCCGTTCATTCAGCTCACTAAATTTGTTTTCAAACTTGTCCAGTGCTTCGATCCCATCAGTTGTGACGTAAAGTCTGTTGCGCCGCATATCCAGATTATTGACCTGCTTCATCAATATACCTGAAGCCTGCAGCCGCTTGGTCGAAAAAGCAATAGAAGCCGGAGAAACACCGAGCGCATTCGCGATCTCATTCTGTGTACAGCCCGGATGGGACCGGATATATTCAAGCACCTGCGGCTGGCCGACATAAAGCCCGCAGGCCTGGCTCTGCTGCAGGACGCACTTTCGGTGAACAGTAAATAATTTTACGAGTGAATTTGTCAACTCCTGAAGCTGTTTTTGCATAAAGACCTCTCAGTGTAAGAAATATACTCATCAATCACTTAATTATCAAGCACTATATTATATATTTCTAATTCAGAAAATCCTGAGAATTTATGAAAAATCAGGACAAAAATTCAGTTTTTCCGTCATAACGTCCGGCAGAGAACCTGCAGCGGCGTCCAGCCAGGAACGCAAGAGCTCCGGCGGTCAGGATGGAAATCCACAGCGCGATCCGCCAGTATACAGGATCCCGGAAAACAATGCTGACCTTTCCGTCAAATCCATCCGGCAGCTCAAAATTGATCCGATTCTGCTCACCGGGGGAAAAGGCATATTCATTTCCTTCTGAATCAAGGACATGATAACCTTTATAAGCATAAAGAGGAGCGTCAACCAGATGACGTGCGCTGCTTTGATCTGCTCTGCAGTAAAGCTCCATGCGATATGAATTCTGTGAAAGAACAGCTGCCTCAGCCATGTTCTCACCGTATACACCGGTCGTGATATTTTCCCGCTGTGAGCCATCCAGGAGATATTCAAGCCCGGTAGAGGTAGGGACTACCCCTGTTCCGTCATAAATATAAGTGAAATTGCCCCCGTTGAAATAATCGCTCATGAACCAGATGCTCATCAGAACCGCCGAAAAAACAACAGCCTGTTTCAGATAAGGCAGCTTTTCATATTTCAAGACGCAGCCGCCCAGAAGCGTCAGGAACAGGATCCCCGGCACCAGGAAACGATACGGGAACTGGATCTGCACCAGGATGTTCCACGGAGGGAAATGCAGCGTAAGCCAGTTCCAGGGGAAAACACTGGAAGCCAGCCACATAGTCAGGAAAGAGAATAAAAGCGGAAAATCATATACGCGCCGGAAGTTTCTGATAAAGCGGTAATAAAGTCCGATGAAAAACAGCAGCATCAGCGGAAGCCCCGGAGTAAGCTGGATCCTGCCTTCCACATTCGGAACAGCATGTCCGAAAATCCCCTGGAAAAAGGCCAGGTACTGAGCCGGAAAGATCCCCAGTATCTGAATCAGATTCAGATCGCTGTCAACGACCTTCCGGATGGCAGTCGGGACATTAAAGTAATAATCCATAAACGGAACAAGGAAATAAGCATTCAGCAGCAGCGATAAGACGATCCCGGTAATAAATGCTCCCAATACCGGTTTTGAGAAAGTCCTGCGCCAAAAGTACAGGCAGAACAAAACCATCAGAAAGGCCACCATAATGGTAGTCAATACATGCGCTCCGATGATTCCGCTCATCGCCAGCGCAAGCAGCAAACCATTGAAAAAGACCTTTCGCAAGGTGTCCGCTTCTTCAAAATAGATCCTGTACATCGCAAGCGCAAGCAGCGGCAGAAAAGCCTGCGCCGAATATTCTCCGACCGCACCGCGCACATAAATATTCATCATCCGGTAAGAGGCTGTAACATACAAAAGGGCAAGGAGCAATCCCATTTTCCCGCTTTTGAAAATCTTCCGGAAGCAATCCCATGCAATCACAACAGTCAGAAAATTGAAGCAAACCACATAGATCTTGTAGGTAAGGTCAACCGAAAAACCCAGCAGACGCAGCAGGGCAGGAAAATACAGGAACAGGTCATTATAGTAGATGGAAAACGGATAACCGAGACCGTACAGCGTCACAGAGGATATCCTCGCGGGGAACTGCGCAGAACGGATCGCCTGCACGATTGCCTCGATCCGCAGGTAATGCACTCCCAGGTCATGCCCGTCATGAATGCCGTGAATCACAAGCGGCAGCGAGACCAGCACGGTAATGCCGGCAAGCGCAAGCACGGTCCGCCTGACTTCCCGGGGTTTATCGAAAATGACCAGAGCTATATTGATCAGAAGTACAGCAGCAATGATCTCTGAAGCGATGCGTTTCTGTTGGTTCCCGTTCGGGACAATCGAGATGGAATGAACGGTAAAATCTCCCATTCCGCTGTAATTAAAAACAAGCTGAAATTCATCCACATCATCGCGTACTTCGAACTGATAGGCAGCTTTGTTCAAACGGAAGGAAAGATGAGCATATGAAGAGTCAAAAAGCTCAGCCTGCCCGCCCGCGGCTGTGGCAATACAGCGCTGATCATATTCAGCGGAATACCGAATATTTGCCGTGTAAGAACCTCTTTTCAGCGGTTTATATGGCCCCCAAAGGAAATCAACTCTCACATCCCGGCCTTTGATCTCATCATCCACGGAAAATCCGTTATTTTGATAAACCGCATGCTCACTCTTCCAATCATCGATGCTGTAATCATAAGAGGGAAGGTGCCGGATGGAAACGATTGCCCAGGCTGCTGCCGAGACAGAGATCAGAAGGCTCAAGACAAAAATGATAAGCTTATTTTTACGCTTATTCAGCATGATTTCCTCCGAACCGGTCTGCCCGCTTCTGTGTAAAAAGCATATAAAACAGGATCAGAAGCAGCGTTCCCGCTGAGATCCATATGGAGAGTCTCCAGTAAGGCGGATCAACAAATGAAACTGTTATTGTCCCGTCGAAACCATCCGGGAGCGTGAAATTGATGTGATTCTCTTCCCCGGAAAAAATCGGATACTCGTTATCATCTATATCGGTCACATGGTATCCCGGGTAATTGTAGATCGGGACATCCACCGAATGTACTCCTTCCCGGTTTCCCGAACGGCAGGTCAGCTGCATGGTATTGGCATTGCGGGACAGGATCGTCACATCTTCCATGTTGCTGCCTTCAGCTTCAGCTGTCAGTTTTTCTTTGGAAGAGCCGGCCAGCATATACTGCTCACAGCAGGTCCATTCCGGACTTACACCGGAAGTGTCATAAATCTTTGATATCACACTTGTTTCAAACAAACTGCTGATGAACCAGAAAGTCATCAGCACAGCCGCAGCCGCGGTCTCGGCGGCTGCGGGTACTTTTACATGCTGCAGCATACAGCCGGCAAGCAAAGTCAGAAACAATATCGCCAGAACAAGAAACCGGCAGGGATATTGGATCTGCGTCAGAATATTCCATGGCTTGAAATGCATCGCCAGCCAGTTCCAGGGAAAGATATTGGATGAAATAAGCAGCATCAGGAATGAAAACAACAGAAGAAGGCCTGTCATCCGGCTGCGTTTGCCGCTGAAATAACTGATGAGCGCATAAACAAACAGTACCATCAGCACAGGTCCGGGAGTCAGCTGCATCCTGTCTGCTGTATCTGCCGACTCAGTTCCGTTTACATTTTGGAAAAAGGCAAAATACTGGGCAGGGAACACGCCCTGTCCCTGGATCAGCTTGACATCCTGATCGACCGATTCGCTGATCTGCGTAGGCACATTGAAATAATAATCGACAAACGGCGTCAGAAAATAAAGATTCAGCAGCAGCGTAAGAGCCACAGCACCGGACAGCGTCAGCAGCGTCTGCTTCCGGAATGTCTTTCGGAAGAGGAACAGACAAAGCAGGACCAGAACAAAACACACCATTATTGTGGTCAGAATGTGTGAACCGATTATGCCGCTCATCGCCGCCGCCATCAGGAGCGCATTGCGGAAACCTTTTTTGAATGTTTTCGTCTTCTCAAACCAGATCCGGTAAAAAGCCAATGCCAGCAGCGGCAGAAAAGCCTGCGCGGTAAATTCACCCACCGCAGCCCGGATATAAACATTCAGCAGACGGTACGAGGCAGCCGCATACAGCAGCGTGAGAAGCAAACCGGTCCTTCTGTTTCCGAAGATTCGTTTGAACGAATAATATGAGATCAAAACTGTCGCCAGGTTTACAGCAAACACATAGACCTTATAAGCTGATATGACAGAAAAGCCCAGCAGGCGCAGCACTGCCGGAAAATACAGGAAAAGGTCATTGTAATAAATGGAGAAAGGATAGCCCAGCCCATACAATGTGACAGCACTGATCCTGGCAGGAAACTGTCCGGAACGGATCGCCTGAAGGATCGCTTCGATCCGCAGATAATGGACACCAAGATCATAACCGTTATGGATACCGCTGATCCACAGCGGCAGCGAGATCAAAGCAGTGATCCCGGCAAGCGCGAGGATCGTTTTTTTCTCCCGGTCAGAACGCTCAAAAAACAACGGAATACAATTTATTGCTGCAAGAACCGCTGTCACAACGGCCGCAATGCGTTTCGGCTGATTTCCATTTTGAACGATCGAAATGGAATGAACGGTAAAATCGCCAAACCCATTGTAATAAAAGGGTATCTGAAACTCGTCAACATCTTCCGTGAGCTCAAATTGGTAGGCAAGATCGTGAAAATGATGGGATAAAATACCGTCGGATGCAATAAAAAAATCCGCCGGCCCGTCAGAAGCAGCCGCAATACAGCTTTGATCCTCTTCCGCTGAGTATCTGATATAAGCCGTATAGGAGCCTTTCTTAAGCGGCTGATAGGGGCCTCTCAGGAAAATACTTTTCTCCCCGGAATTTTTGATCTCAGAATCGACTGCGATACCGTCACTGACCCTTTCAGCATGAACATTCCGCCACATATCGATCGTATAATCTATTTTAGGCATATTTCTCAGAGTCAGGAATGACCAGATTACTGCAGCTGCAGCGCACAGTATACTCACAGATAACAAAATAATGCGAAAGGTTTTTGTTTTATTCATGCAGCAGTCCGGGTTTTACAGTTTTTTCTGATATATACGATGATTAGGATAAGAATGCCCAATACCGTCAGGGCAGAAACACATAATGCGGCTATCCAATAAGTCGGATCCTGAAAAACAACAGCAGTTTTGCCCTCAAAACCATCAGGAAGAACGAAGCATATTCGGTTCTCCTCACCATTGATGATCTGATATTCCCTGCCATCTTCATCATACACATGATAACCTTTATAATTATAGAGAGGAGCATCGACAAGATGCATTTCCGGGGAATCATCCGCTTTGCAATACAAATTCAGTACATTTGAAGAACGGGACAGGATCCTGATCTCCGCCATGTTCTCACCTTTAGGCTCCGGATCAAAATTTCCCCATGAAGCACCGGCGATCAGGTACTCTGATTTGGTCATATCAGGATACATAGATGATGTATCATAAATGAAGCGCGTGGAGTTGCTGTCAAAAAGACTGCACACAGCCCAGATGCACATCAGCACCGCGGCGGTCACAGTGATCCCGCGCAGATACGGCATAGTCTCCAGCTTCAGGAACAACCCTGCAAAGAGCGTAAGGAAAAGAATCGCTGCAACAAGGAAACGAAAAGGAAACTGTACCTTCGCCAGAAAATTCCACGAAGAAAAATGCATCAGCAGCCAGTCCCAGGGGAAAAGGTCTGAAGATATCCAGAGGCTCAGAAAACAAAATGTCAAAAGAAAATCGTATATTCTGCCCCGGTTTACGAAAAATCTCCGGTATATTCCGGCAAAAAACAACAAAATCAGCGGAAGTCCGGGTGTAAGCTGCATTCTTTCATTCGCTTTATCAACAAGACCGTTCACCTGTTGGAAAAAAGCAAACAACTGGCCCGGAAAAACGCCGCTTTTTTGGATCGGCCTGATCGTATTATCCACAACGTTCCTGATGAACGTCGGTACATTTATATAATAATCTATAAACGGAACAAGAAAATATAAGTTAACAAGCAAAATCAGTAAACCGGCAGACACAAAGGTCAGCAGGGTTGAGGTCCGGAAAGTCTTTTTCCAAAACACAAGGCAGATCACCAGCATTATAAAGCCTGCAATGATCGTGGTCAGAATATGCGCCCCGATGATTCCGCTTACCGCGGCTGTAAGGATCAGGCTGTTAAGTATTATATGCTTCGAACCTTTTCCTTCCTTAAAATATATATTATAAAAGGCCAGTGCAAGCAGCGGCAAAAATGCCTGGGCTGTATACTCTCCGACAGAACCCCGCGCATAGATATTTACCAGTCTGTAGGATGCCGCGGCATAAAGAAGTGTCATGATCAAAGCTGTTTTTTTCTCTCTCATGATCCTGCTGAAGGAACAAAATGAGATGATCACGGTCAGAAGATTCACGCTGAAAACATAAATTTTATAAGCCTGGGTCACCGAAAAGCCAAGGACTCTCAGCACTGCCGGAAAATACAGGAACAGATCATTGTAATAGATTGAAAACGGATACCCCAGACCGTAAAGAGTCATTGATGAGATGCGTGCAGGAAACTGACCTGAACGCAGTGCCTGAACGATCGCTTCGATCCGCAAAAGATGCACATCCAGATCATGCCCGTCCATATGCCCATAAACAGCCAGCGGCAGCGAGATCAAGGCAGTAATCCCGGCAAGTGCGAGGATCGTGTTCTTTTTTTCTAAATTCTGTTCAAAAAACAGGATCACACAGTCTGTCAGCAGGACGATCGAAATTATCTCAACAGCGATCCGTTTGGGCTGATTGCTGTTGGGGGAAATCGAGATGGAATTCACTGTGAAATCACCGGTACCCGTATAGCGGATAACAAGCTGAAACTCCGGCACATCATCAGCAGTCTCAAACTGATAGGAAACATTATTCAGATACCTTGACAGGATGCCATCCGAGGAAATGAAAAGCTCAGCTGCACCGCCGCTTGCAGTGGCAAGGCAGAATTGATCATCAGAGGCAGCATAATGAATATTAGCGGTATAAGACCCTTTTTTCAGCGGCAGGTATGGTCCCCAGAGAAATTCAGTGGGTTTACCCGAATCTTTTATCTTATCATCAACGGAAAAGCCGCTATCCCGGTATACGGCATGCTCACTCTTCCAATCATCAATAGAATAACTGTATTTCGGGAGATGCCGGATAGAAAGAAAAGCAAAAACCATAGCAGCCAGGCATAAGATCACGCTGACCAGTGTTATAAAAAACCACTTCCGTTTCCGCTGCTCCATCCAATTCTCCCTGAGAGATAAAAAATCTTATTCTCAAAATATACAAAATTATATCATGCCGTAAAAATTACGCTGATTTTACGATACAACACAGATAAAAACTGTATCATTCCTGACAGAGAAAATGCACAATATATGCTCATTATTCTCATTATTCTCATTACCCGCCTTTGACCCTTCACCTTTTAGAAATTCCCCATTGACAAGAATGCTTCCTTCAATTACAATAATGCGCGTTTGGGATTTTGCCCGGACAAGACTGTACACACGAGAGGGGGTGAGAACATGACAAGCGTGGTTTTGAGACCAAATGAAAGCCAGGATCAACTGCTGAAGCGTTTCCGCAAGAAGGTCGTCAAGAGCGGCGTCCTCAGCACTGTCCGACGCAAGCGTTGGTTCGTCTCCAAGAGCGAGACTGATCGTGTGGAACGGAAAAAGACACTGCGGCGTTTACGCCGCCATTCAACCGGTCGTCCTGAGTAAGGCCAAGACTCAGCAGACGTCCTCCATTGGGAGTTAGAAGATGGCTAAAGAAGAAGATAGCAAGATCAGTGTAGAGGGCACGATCGTTGAAGCGCTGCCCGGCACACAGTTTCGTGTCCGTTTGGATAACGGTCATGAAGTATTGGCTTATCTTTCGGGAAGAATGCGAAAATTCTATATCCGAATCCTGCTGGGGGATCGCGTCCGTATTGAAATGTCACCTTATGACCTGACGCGCGGACGAATTGTTTATCGCCAGCGGAAGCCCAACGAAGTAGGCGGCCCGGAAGAATATATGTAATTATTTATTGAAAAAAACCGCGGGATCCGCGGTTTTTTTTATTTTCAATCGTCGTACGCAATATCTACCATGCCGTTCAGGATAATTTCGAGCGCCATGGTGTGGCTGCACCGTCCATGAGATTTGCAGAATTCGCAGTCACAGCTCCATTTTCCATGATCATATGTCACCACATGGCTGTGATTTTTCCCATCCATCGTCACCTGGAATGTATCAAACTTAAACCGTTCCGGTTCCTTGGCATAGGCTCTCGCCTTTTCCAGCTTACTCACCATTGCGTAATCCATAAAGCATTCACCTCTGTTCTCAATTTTTTCAGTTAGCAAAGTCTTAAGACTTTAATTTATCATAAGGGCAAAAACGGAATCCGTCAACTGCCAATTGTCATTGATTTATCATATTTCGCATTTTGCCGCCGTTCACTGACAATTGTCACTTTTTAACAGCCAAAAATCATTTATCAAGTAAGATATATAGTGAATTTATTGCGAAACGCAACGCTGATTCAAAATTGGATCAGGAAGAAAAAGGACAAGGAACAAATGCAAAATAAAATTTTTGAACGAGTCCCGGTAGCTAATCCGGAATTGCCGGAGCGCATCGGTCGACTGAACGAGTTAGCTTATAATCTTTGGTGGGCCTGGAATCCGGATGCACTCAACCTTTACAAAAAGCTGAACAAAACGCTTTGGGATCACATCCAGCACAACCCGATCATCATGCTTCAGAAGACATCGATAGCAACCCTCAAAATGGCTGCTGAAGATATTCAATATCTGAAGGATTATGACAAGGTCATGGCAGATTTCGATGCCTACATGAACGAAAAAAACACCTGGTTCAATCAACACTATCCCGATCATTCTGACAAATCCATCGCATACCTTTCATTTGAATTCGGTCTGCACGAATCCATCCCGGCATATGCCGGCGGTCTGGGCATTCTTGCCGGTGACCATCTGAAAGAATCCAGCGATATGGGACTGCCGCTCAACGCAATTGGTTTTATCTATAACCAGGGCTATTTTGTACAGAAGATCAGCGAAGACGGCTGGCAGGAAACCTCCAATTTCTATCTTGATTTTCACAAGCTGCCGATGATTCCGCTGTATTATGAAGACGGTAAACGTGTTCTCGTCTCCGTCACGCTGCCGGGTCGCGAAATCTACGCGCAGGTATGGAAAATGCAGGTCGGACGTGTTTCCCTTTACCTGCTTGATACCACTATTCCGGAAAACAGCTCCTACGATCAGCAGCTGACAGCCAAGCTTTATACGGCTGACCTGGAAACCAGAATTTCCCAGGAGATCCTGCTGGGTATCGGCGGCGTGCGCACCATGCGCGCCCTCGGCATTGACCCGGCTGTCTGGCACATGAATGAAGGACATGCTGCATTCCTTTCTCTGGAACGCTGCCGCGAAATCGTTGAATCCGGCAAGACCTTCGAAGAAGCTGCCGCTATCGTCCGCAAGAGCGATGTATTCACAACCCACACTCCGGTACCGGCCGGTAATGACAAATTCCCCGTCTGGCTCATCGAAAAATACTTCGCACCGATGTGGCAGAAACTCGGCCTCACCCGCGATCAGTTTGTTGACCTCGCCAAAGAAAATACCGAATGGGGCGAACAGTTCACCATGCCGATCCTGGCACTCAAGCTGTCCGAACACAACAACGGCGTTTCCGCACTGCACGGTATCGTATCCCGCAGAATGTGGCATTTCCTGTGGCCGGAACGCGATGTTGACGAAGTTCCGATCACTTCTATCACCAACGGTGTCCATTCCTTCAGCTGGCTCTCCCGCCGCATGGGACTGGTCTTCGACGAATACCTTGGCCTGGATTGGCGTAAGAATCCTGACGATCCGAAGAACTGGGAGAAAATCGATGAAATCCCGGATTTCGTCCTTTGGGATGTCCGCCGCCACCAGAAGCGCATGCTCAACAACTATATCACCCGTTCCGCCCGCAAAGCCTGGCTGACCGGCTCCGTTCACCCGGTGCAGATCATCGCCGGCGGCGTTTTGCTGGAACCGGATGCGCTCACCATCGGCTTTGCCCGCCGCTTCCCGACCTACAAACGCGGTTACCTGATCCTGCGCGACTATGAACGCCTGATCCGCCTCCTGAACAACATCGACCGCCCGGTCCAGATAATCTTCTCCGGTAAGGCTCACCCGGCAGACGAACCCGGCAAGCTGATCGTTCAGCAGCTCTACCGCGCCATCAAGGATCACCGTACCGGCGGCCGCATGGTTTTCCTGGAAGACTACAACATGGATATTGCCCGTCACCTCGTTCAGGGTGTCGACGTCTGGATGAATACCCCGCGCCGCCCGAACGAAGCTTCCGGTACATCAGGAATGAAAGCAGCCATGAACGGGGCACTCAATTTCTCTGTTCTCGACGGCTGGTGGGCTGAAGGCTACAACGGCATGAACGGTTGGGCTATCGGTACCGAAAATGAATATGAATCCAATGAAGCACAGGATGACGCCGACGCGCTGAGCCTCTATGAAACGCTGGAAAACGAGATCATCCCGAAGTACTATGACCGTTACGATCCGGCTGCTCCGTCCGCCGAATGGATGAAGATGATGAAGAATGCCATCAAGACCCTTTCACCGATGTTCTCCACCAGGAGAATGGTCAGTGAATATGTCAGAAAGATGTACGTTCCCGCCATCAACAACGACTAAGATCCATAAAGCCGGGAACAATGTTCCCGGCTTTTTTGTTTAATAATAACTCCCCTCAATTTTTAATTCTTATTCATTAATTACCAGTAGGAGTACAAAAATGACAGAATTTTGTAATACATTGACACCTGATATCCTCATCGGAGGATTTGTAATTTTTCTGCTGCGTCTCATTGACATGTGCCTGGATACACTGCGTATGCTTTTTGTCGTCAGAGGGCAGCGGGTCATCGTCTGGATTCTCGGTGTAACCACATCCATCATTTACATCGTTGCCATCAGCAACGTTCTGAGCGGGAAAAACCATCCTTTCACCATCCTCTGCTACGGTGTTGGTTACGCCACCGGCAATGTTTTGGGAATGCGTATTGAGGAGCGGCTTGCCATCGGCTTTAAACAGGTCAATATTGTCTCGAAAGACAAAGGCCATGAGATCGCCGAAGCCTTGCGGGAACAGGGTTACGGCGTAACGGAAATGGTCGGACAGGGACGGGACGGGACCGTTGATCTGGTCTCCACCAGTGTCAAACGGAAGCATGCAAAAGAAGTCCGCAAGATCATCAAAAATATTGACAGCGCCGCTTTCATCACAGAAGACGACTTCAGCCCGGTACAGTCCGGAACGTGGAGAAAATAAAAAGCACTGTATGGTGTTAAACCTTAGCGTTTAGAGTTCAATAATACTTTTTGATTAAATCCGCTCATTACTGAGCGGATTTTTTTAATGTATATTATGCGGTCTTCCATAACCGAACACTGATCACTGACCACTGATCACTTTAAAATAAAACAGAGCGTCTGCAAAAGACGCCCTGACCATAATTTTGGTTCCTTTGAACCAAAGACCTTCCCCTTACCCCCTCCTGAAAGCCTTGCTATTAATTAGGTTACCATAACTCCATATTAATAACAGGTGTATTAAGTTACACAATACTAATGATAAATGTTATTTTTGTAAAGCCGTTCTTGTTCTGAAATATAAAATCATAAAAAAAGGGTTTATCAAAAAAATATTTATTCAGGATAAAATACACAAAAACCGGATCCCGTCTCCGAAATTCAGATACCCGCTGAACAGTTATAAAGTGATTTTGCACGCATTAAATGTATAATAGAAGGTACCTTTTCAGGACCGGGTGACACAGCACGGATGACAGGTCCTTCGCGGGGACTTCTCCGCTGCAAAGTGCCTGTCACCGGGTGCTCCGCTCTGACAAGATACAATAGATACCTCAGGATATCGAAAAGCAGGGAAACAGATATGCCGGTAAATTACGAACAATTACAGATCCAATTAAAAGACGCGGGGAAGACGCTTCGTCTACGGCATGACGCTTTTTCCCGGGCAGCGGATCAATACGGATCCATGCTGAGAGCTGAAGGGGGCAGAGATGACCTGCTGGAGCGTATCGACGCGGTACTGGCTGAAAAACCGGAAACCCGCTGTGCGCTTCCGGGAACAGAAGCCGTCGATATATCCCGCCCGCTGCCTGCCATGCCTCCCGTGCAGATCCGTCTGCTGGCATGTGACGGCAGCCAGATCAGTCCCAGCCGTCATGACGAGATCAGTTTCGGGTTGATCAATACTGCCGTGGTCGAGCTCATTGTACACAGCGGACTGACACCGCGCATCATCACCCGCACCAGACTTCTCCCGTTTGATGATCTGCCTTCGGAGAGCCTGCTGGGTATACAGCGGGATGCCGCGGAAAAGCGTTTTCTGGCGGAAACAGCAGCGGCATCCAACCGGGATATTACCACTTTTGCCCTCTGCGACGGTCCGCTGGAGCTTTTCACAGATACTCCGGAAATGCAGGGACAGGAGCTGCTCAAGGCAGAATATCTTGAAGCTCTGTCGCAACTGGCAGAAAACAGGATCCCGGCAGCCGGTTATATCGATCGGCCCCGCTCCGATCCCGTTCTGCGGATGCTGGAGCTGCTGCACACAGGTTCCGCAAAAGAAGAGAAAACCCCCGGAACAGATGACAGCATGCTTTTCAGCCGCATACTTGCACCGGGCGAGCGTTCTGCTGTCTTTGGCATGAATTCACGTCTGAACAGGGAGCTGAATGCAGATCTGCGTCTGTGCTTTTTCTATATGAATATTGGCCGGCCGGGGCATCCTTATATCAGCCGCGTGGAGCTTCCCGCGTGGGCTGCTGCTGACAGTGTCATTCCCGATTTGCTTCACGCCGTTCTGATCGAACAATGCCGGGTTTTGGGAGGGCACCCTTATCCCTTTATTCTTCACCGCGCCCATGAATGCGCCGTGGTGACCTTCGCGGAAAAAGAGGAGATCAAGCGGATGCTGATCCGTGAAATGACAGTCAACGGCCTGACCCCGCCGGAGAAATCAAACAAACAGATCGCCAAGGATCTTGTTCAGGTATCAGGTATTAGGTTATAGGTTTGGCACCTGCCAACCTCATCCTACCCTACACACTGCACCCTAACCGCTAATTATGCTAAAATAGAAACAATGACGTTAGTTGTTGAAGAAGAGAATATATGGAAGAAAAAATCAGTTATATCGGACGGATGTTAAGCGCAAACTCCCGGGAATGCGTGATCAGCTCGCTGACACCGCAGCAGTCAATTCCCGCTTTCGGATCCATGCTCCGCATCCCGACAGGCAGCGGACAGCCGGAAATCTACGGCGTTGTCACTGATATAACGCTGGAGGAGGACGGGTTCCTCCGGCAGATCGCCAGCAGTGCCGGGATTTCCGAAGAAGTGATCCGGGACGCACAGGAGAACCGGAATGTACCCATCATCATCCGCATGGCCTTCATCGGTTATATGGAAGAGGATCGGGTCCTGCATCTGCTGCCGCCCCGCCCGCCTGTTACCCTGACGGAGATCTATCCCTGCACCCCTGGTGAGATATGCGGTTTCACCCGCAAACTGGGCTATCTGCGGCTGCTGATGAACATCAGCAATCTGCCGGCAGGCGAGCTGCTGGCTATCCATCTGCGAAATACAGCCCGTGCCCATGTTCAGCTCGGCGATAACGACTGGGCGCAGCGGGCCGTCGCGGAAGTGATGGACCTATATGCTGACGCGCCGAATGCGCTCATCGCAGTACTCGGCGCGATCGGAGACGCGGATATATTTGAGTAGGTTACAGAAGACGATAGGCAACAGGATCAGCTATGGATAATAATCAAATCGGCTATATCACCGGAGGAAGCCTGAAAGAAGGCTTCATCGCGCGGCTGACTGTACCGCCGGAAACAGTACAGGAAGGCAGCTTTGTCGTCGTTGAAAACGGACCGCGGGTTTTTTATGGTCTCGTCACGAATATTAAATTATGTGCATCTGATCCTGCATTCACAAACTCCTTCACCATGGCACGTTTTCCGGCATCCATCCGTGAACAACTCGCCGGCCGCACGCTTTACACAGAAGTGGAGATCATGCCGGCACTGATGCAGAACATCGGCTATAGTCCAGAATCACCGGAATATGATCCCTTTGATGCCGGCGTTGACCCCAATCCGCTGCCGGTCAAGATGGTCCCGCCGCACCATTCCCCGCTGCGCTCAGCGGAAGCCTGTGATGTTGCAAATATCTTCGGTTCACCGAATGATCCGAAGCATTTCGAGATCGGTTCCACCCGTGAACAGGGACATCCGGTCGCGATCAACATGGAAAAATTCGTCGAACGCTCCTCCGGTATCTTCGGGTCTACCGGTACCGGGAAATCCTACCTCACCCGCATGATCCTCGCCGGACTGATCCGTTCCAAACTGGCTTCCGCGCTGATTTTTGACATGCATAATGAATACGCATTCAGCACTGCCTCCGTCGACAGCGGATCCGGAGGCAAACAGGTACCGGGACTGAAACAGAAACTGCCCGACCGGGTGAAGGTTTGCGCACTGGGGCGCGGGAACCGGATCAACGGGATGCAGCCTGATTTTGACCTGATGATCGAATACAGCGACGTCACACCTGCCGATGTTCAAATGCTGACACGCGAGCTCAACCTGAGAGAAACCACCGCAACCACGCTTTTTGCACTGGAACGGTCTTTCAAAGAAAAATGGCTCCGCACCTTTATGGAGATGAAACCGGGCTCCGAATTCGGGACCGTTGAGGAATGGGCTGACGCCAACAACATCAATGTAGCAGCCGCGGAATCTCTGCAGTCCAAGCTGAACCGGCTGTACCACAGTGATTACATGATCGAAAAAACGCCGCATAACGTCGTCAGTCAGATCATCAATGCGCTGGAAAACGGGATCTCAGTGATCCTTTCCTTTGGAAAATACCAGACTGATCTGGATTACCTGCTGGTGGCGAACATCCTGACCCGCAAGGTAAGGGCGGAGTGGGAACGCCGCTCCGAAGAATATTTTTCCGGGAAAGGCTTTTCCAAACCCACACCCCTGGTTGTCGCCATTGAGGAAGCACATAAGCTGCTGAACCGTGAGATGGCTTCTCAGACAGCCTTTTCCCTGATCGCCCGGGAGATGCGCAAATATTCCGTGACACTGCTCGTTATCGACCAGCGTCCGTCACAGATCGACGATGAGATCATGTCGCAGCTCGGGACCCGTGTTTCCGGCTGGCTGGGCGATGAACTGGATATTGCAGCCGTTCTTTCAGGTCTCTCCGGAAGGGATTCGCTGCGCGGCATGCTCTCGCGGCTTCAGCCCAAGCAGGAGGTACTGCTGCTGGGCTACGGTGTTCCCATGCCGCTGCCTATCCGCTCCCGGCTCTATGACATTGAATTCTGGAACCGGCTGCTGAAAAACGACAAAAAAATACTGGATATTCCGGAGAATATTCCGGATGAAGAAGATGACTGGATGACGAATTGATTGGTGCAGAATTCCGGAGGAAGCATGCCTGAAATATCTGAATTTTTCGGTATCAAAGTCACAATGTATTATGAGGATCATATTCCGCCGCATTTTCATGCGGAATATAATGGGCAAAAAGTTATTGTAGATATTTATTATGCAAGAGTAATCAAAGGAGCTTTTCCTGCAAGACAATTAAAATTAGTATTAGCCTGAACGGTGATCCATCAGGATGAACTAATGATAAACTGGGAGCTCGCAAAAGAGTACAAACCGCTCAATAAAATAGCACCATTGATGTAAAGTGAAGAAATATGCAATCAGATTATTTTCCTGAAATAGTACAGGTGGTTCCGCATACGGATCATACTGTTACAATTTTTTTCTCCGATGGTAAAATCGTTTTATATGACGTAAATCCTTTACTTGATAAAGGTATTTTTAAAGTACTTCAGAATCAAGACATTTTTATGGATACCTGTACCATCATGAATGATACATTATCATGGAATATTAAGAATGGAGATCCCTCTGCATGTATTGACATCGACCCTTTCACCCTGTATGAACTTGACGCGGTGAATGATATCTAAACCATAAATCCTATACACTAAACCCTATAAGCAGGAGAAATTATGATCAGTTTTTACAACGACTATTCCGAAGGAGCGCATGAACGCATCCTTGACGCGTTGAACCGGACCAACCGGCTGCAATCCTCCGGGTACGGAGAAGATGAATACTGCGAAGAGGCGAAGTCCCTCATCCGCCGCCGT
>CACYHU010000083.1 GCA_902774215.1 uncultured Chloroflexota bacterium | reverse complement strand
CCGTCCGGAAGGTCTGGAGCGATCCGAATTCCGCGCATGCCGCCGTTACCGTGATCCTGGATCCTGCCGGTGCGGAGCTGACGCTTTCTGAGGAAAATGACTGGGCAGGCACCTTCACGGATCTGCCGAAATATGACAGGGATGGAATGCTTATTCCGTATTCTGTCAGAGAGCTGCGTGTTCCGGGCTATAGGACGGAAATCAGATTTGACCGTGAAACCGGTGAATTTGTAATCACAAACAACCGGAATGGAGAAAAACCGGGAGGACCGCAGTTCTTTGTTTTTGAACTGCCAGAGCTGCCGAGGACGGGGTTCTCCGCGGTCCGCCCGACCGCACTTGCGGAACAGCCGCTGAACCTGCGGTATGCGCTTTCCGGCATGACGCTGGAAATTCCATCACTGGATGTGAGCGCGGATATTGTTGAGGTGCCGTATGCGGATAACGAATACGCGATCGACTGGCTGGATGAGCGGGTGGGTCTGCTGGAAGGGACAATGGTACCGGGCGAAGGGATCAGTATCCTGACCGGGCACAACCACCTGAACACCATGGAAGCCGGACCGTTCGCGTTCCTGAAGTTCATGAATGAAGGGGATATGATCTTTGTCCGTGAGAGATCCGGCGGGCTGCAGTCCTTCAGGGTCTACGCGGCAGAGAAGATCGGTGCCGCGGATACGGCAAAGCTGATGCGCATCGCCATGCAGGATGAAAATTCACTCACCCTGCTGACCTGTGAGGATGAGCTGCCGGATGGCGGATACGCCTCCCGCCGTGTGGTGGCCGCCCGTCCCGCGGAGCAGTAAGATAAAGACAGTTCCCGGCTGCCGGTTCCCGGGGCCTGAACCCGAAGGGGTCTGGACCCGTCACCCGAACTCAGCTTCGCAGACATATCCGCCTTGATCTTACATATGCGAGTCCGCTGGTGAATGGTACAAAACCTGCATTATTTCTATTAGAGCAGGCCGTAATTGCATATTTTACAGCCGGTAATTTGGAGGAAAAATGAAACGCTTATCAAAGTCACTTTTGCTGTGTATTTCTTTGATGCTGGTTTTTTGCTGTCATGCCTTTGCGCAGGGGCAGGAACAGGGAATTTGTGGGACTAATGTAAGCTACAGCGTTACAGAAGGTACGATCACATTTACTAAAACAAATCCTGCTTCAGACGCTGTCTGGAATAATTGCGGCAGTATTTTTAAAGAAAAGGCCGATATAAAAAAAGCTGTAGTTAATGATCCGATAAAACTTACTTCAGGTGAATCATTGTTCAGTGGATATTCCCATATTCAGGAAATGGACCTTTCAAAATTAGATGTATCCTCTGTTACCAGTATGCGGGGAATGTTTTTTCAATGTAAATCACTGACGACACTGAATGTGAGCGGATGGAATACTGCCGCTGTCACAGATATGAGCATTATGTTTGAAGGATGTTCATCGCTGAAAACGGTGGATGTGAGCGGATGGAATACCGCCGCTGTCACAGATATGGGAGAAATGTTTTATGAATGTGCATCACTGACAGCGCTGGATGTGAGCCGCTGGAACACTTCCCGTGTCACGGATATGCATGCAATGTTCTGGAAATGTTCATCTCTCACAACACTGGCTGTGGGCGGTTGGAATACTGCCGCTGTCACGGATATGCATGGAATTTTTGGGGAATGTTCATCACTGACAACGCTGGATGTGAGTCGTTGGAATACTTCTGCTGTCATATTAATGAACGGAATGTTTTATAATTGTGCATCACTGACAGCGCTGAATGTACGTGACTGGGATATTTCCGCTGCCGCAAATATAAGCGGGTTGTTCAGCGGATGTTCATCATTGACAACGCTTGATGTGAGCGGATGGAATACTTCCGCTGCCACAGATATGAATCATATGTTTTGGGAATGTTCATCACTGGCAGCGCTTGACGTGAGCGGATGGGATACTTCCCGTGTTACAAACATGAGGCAAATGTTCTATAATTGTAAATTGCTGACAGCATTGGGTGTGAGCGGATGGAATACTGCCACAGTCAAATATATGGATGAAATGTTTTATGGATGTTCATCCCTGAAAATGCTTGATGTGAGCGCTTGGGATACCTCTGCTGTCACATATATGAATAGAATGTTTTCCGGATGTTCATCCCTGAAAATGCTGGATGTGAGCAGTTGGGATACTGCCGATGTCACATATTTGGATGAAGTGTTTGATGGTACTGACGGGATCACAAAACTGATTTTGGGTGAGAAATCACTGTCAAAAAATATTTTCACATCTTTGCCCCGTTATAACGCTGTATGGAAATATGAAGAGACGGGCGGAAGTGCTTCAAATCCGCTGCCGATCGGGAGTATCAGGGAAAACGGAACACTTTTTACCGCTTATGACTATGCTTCAATGGCCGGAACATGGGTTGTAACAGATAAACCGGATCACAGGCCTGAAAACCCTACACTGCATATGTTCCCGATATTATCCGGGGCGAAAATACTGCCCGTCACAGGATTTTCAACCCGGCAGGCGGCATTACTGCCCGAACGTCCCCGGGAATTGGTGTACGCCCCCCTTGCGATGACGCTGCAGATTCCCTTGTTTGACGAGGAAGTTGAGCTGACCCGTATCCCGCTGACGGAAAACAGCTGGTCAGCAGAATGGCTGGGAGAAAAAGGCGGAGTATTGGAAGGATATGCCCTGCCCGGAGAAGGATACAGTGTTATCGCTGCCCATAACACGCTGGACAATACCAGCTATGGTCCGTTTGCCCGGTTGTCGGAGATGGCAGAAAATGACATGATTTTTGTCAAACAGGCCAATGGCAGCCTGCTCCGCTTCCGTGTATATGCCAACGAGCTGATCCTGCCTGATGATTTTGAAAGCCTGAAACAGACAGCGGAAAGGGAAGCGGATTCCCTGGTCCTGGTCACCTGCGAAAACGAATCTGTGGATGGCGGATATCTGAACCGCCGTGTGGTCTTCGCCAAACCGATAGATTGATTATCGGATCCTGAAACAAATTAACCGCTGCCCCTTATTCCGGGCGGCGGAGCGGCGGCGGGGGCTTCGCTCCCGCCCCGTCGATTAACCGGGGCCTGAACCCGAAGGGGTCTGGACCCGTCTCCCGAACACAGCTTCCCGGGCGGTAGCACCAGCTCGTCCCTGTCGAACCATCCCGTGGTAACCACCGGCCCCGCATCCCAACCCGCGGCGCCGTGGAAAAGGGGTACAGCCCGCAAGCGGCCCGGTCCCCGGATCCCGGCACAAGAAAAACTGTTCTCCGTTATCAGAATCGATGCGGGAGAACAGTTTTAAGATTCTCAAAGATGTTCAGGAGTCAGTAAAATCGTCCTTTTCCCCTGGTAAAAGTTCCGGACCTGACTCCCGAATCTGTGTTTATTCCATCGGCCTCGCTGAAATAACTCTTCTCGAGGCATATCCGCCTCCAACCATTTCATCCTCACAGGTCAGCAGAGTCAGTGAATTCTCATACATTTCAGCCGCTTGCCGCAGGCTTTCAAAGTCACGCGGACCGATTTTTATATTCGAATAGACCTTAAAGCGCAGCATATTTTTTCCGCTTTCCCGGATAAAAATCAGGTCTCCTTCCTCCAACCGGGAAATATTGGCAAACGGTCCGTAATCCTCTGCGTTCACAGTGTTATGTCCGGCAATAATGGAAATACCTTTGCCCGGAAGGGAGAACCCTTCAAGCAGTCCTGCATCCATTCCAAGGTTTGTGACCGGATAACCCTCATCCGTGAGCGGTACCTTTACGATCCTGCCGGCAACACCCAGTGTTGGTATCTCCATTTCCATGTTGACCGGCGTATAGGACACAGAAGCAGCTGTCATTTTTTCCACTGATCCAGGTGCCGCAGTGATACCGGTACGCGGAAGTTCGGGCCATACGCGGAAGAATCCCGGCCAGTCCGGTCTCGGTTCCGGCTCCTGGTTTCTTTCGAAAACCGCTAAGATCACCACATCAGAAGTACCGATCGTGAATGAATTGTCGGAGATCACCACACCGCCGGAAGCCACCTGCCATTCCCTGAAGTGATATCCGTTTTCCGGGTCAGCGGTCAGTGTCACAATTGTTCCGGTAACACCGGAATCCGGAGAAGCGGCGGCGCTGCCATGACCTGAGACACGAACTGTAACATTCCAGATCGATTCTGTATACAGCGTCTCATACAGGTTTTGCTCTTCATTGTATGACCACCTGTCAAACGACAACACTTTGCCGTTATAGGTGATCGGGTCATCAGGAAGTTCTACTGTTTCCTCCAGCCAGGCGATCACCTCAGAAGGAACAGGCTCCGTTGTCCCCTCTGGCAGCGGATAATACATTGTTTCGTTAATAAATCCGATCTCCTGATCGTCCTTATAATAAGGATGGTAGACAGCGACCATAGCCCCCTCAGCATAAACGGCCTGATACAGATCTTCATCCGGTTTATATACCCAGGTTTTATAGACATAAACCTTCAGGCCTGTTCTGACAGGTGTCTCAAAAAAACTGAGTGTTGTATAATTCGCCTTCAGCCATTCGAGCACCTGCCCGGTCGTCGCTGATTCATCACCGATCGTATCAGCATACCTCAAAGAATTTGTTTCATAATTGTTAACCGGCTCCCCTTTATAGTATTTGACGGAAAACGAGCCGTTATCTTTGCTGGTTATGACTGCGGTCAATTCAAACTGTTTACGTATTTTTTCAGGAATATCCCGGGACCAGAGAATATATTTGATCGTGTATGTGCCGGGTTTAACACCGACAGGCTGATCCGTTTCTGTCAGCGGTTTCCATTCTTCGTCATCGCTGTAACGCCAGTAATACCGGTCTGTTCCGACAACATAACCGAAATGTTCCGGATCGATCAGATATTGCTGTTCATCCGGTTTTTCCGGATCGTAAACCAAACCTTTGCGGGCTTGGGGAGCTTCCTTTTGGTCGATCTTCGCCGTGATACTTTTTATGGTCTGTTCTTCAATCCGTCCGTTCTCGGGAACCGCGACCCATTCGATTTTGTAGTTACCGGGATATTTCGCCTGCAGGACACGGTCTTCCATCCACTCACCGCCGTTTTGACGATAATAGAATGTATAGCTTTCTCCGTCCGGCAGGCTGGTGCCGTTTTGATAAAGATCCATATAGTAGCCGTTATAAACCAGATTATCTTTGGCTTGAGGAGGGTTGTATGGATCCGGATCAGTTTGAGCAAAAGCTGCCTGGGAAACAAAAAGAAGGCATATCAATGCCATCAGAAAAACATTTTTTCGCATTTTCTCTCTCCTTATTGACTTACGACAGATTTCACCCATTTGATGAAGTTTGCGTCGCTGCTGCCGTTTCTTTCCGCTTTCGTGTGCCCGGCGGCCCAGACCGTCTCAAAATCCACGGACTCCACGCCCTGGTATTGTTCCAGTGCCAGGGCCAGATCGACTTCGGTGGAAAGCGCGCAGTCGCTCTGTGCGATCCCGGTGCGGATGCGCCAGTATCTGGCGGGAGTGCTGCTGCCGAATCCCTCTTCCGATTCCAGCAGGTAATAAAGCGGCGTGTACATATTCACCCGGTATTCCGCGGTGTTTCCTAGGGCATCGGTGCGCTGAAGGTCATTCGCATAGGCATCGGCGTATCCGGACCCGAGACTGGCAAGGATCTCTGCAAGCGTCATGTCAAAGTGAGCGCCGCTGCCGTCGCCGTAACCGAAGAGGATGTTCTCACCCTGCCCGCCGTCAAGCTGGTCGAAGGCCCCGAGATTCTTGGAGGCGGGTTTAAAAGCCCTCACAAATCCCGCGATGCTGCTTACGGAAACGGATCTTGTCTGCGGATCGTAGCTGACCCATTCCCCGTTGGCATTCAGTGCGGCGATATAGTCTTCTCTGGTCTTATATGTTCCGGTGAGGTCGAGACCGGATGTGCCCTGATTGCGGGTGATATCATCCATCGCTTCAAAATTTCCTTCTCCCTCACCTGTCTGCGGTCCGGGGAAATTTCCGGATTCGGGCCGCGGTCCGTCCAGTCTGCCCCCGCCGAAATCACCGTCCGGACGCATTCCGCCGCCCGGCATGCCCCGTCCGCCGCCTTGTGAGGCAGTGACTTCATAGGGGAAAGGCGTGTCTTTAAGAAAATTGTCCAGGGAGCGTTCGATGACTTTGATCATATATCCGTAATAGGAACCGGCCTGATAGATCCCTTCCGCCGAGGGTTCCAGCGTCAGCACATTCCCTTCCTTATCTCTGAATCCGGCCCGGTTGATGTAGCTGGCAAAAGCGGCAGCCATCTGGTCGGAGATCGCGTTCTCTTCATCGCTCAGACCGCTCCGGGTGACGCCCATCATCCATTCGTATGCCTGGTCGGCACTGTCCAGATTGGTGATCGGGCACCAGCACATGGCCCCGAGGACCGCGTCGCTGACGCCCTGTACGGCACCGATGGCTTCCAGGTAGGGCGTGTAAAGTTCACTGTCTCCTGTGGCACCCATCAGGGCTGATTGTGCTCCGCCGCCGCTCATGCCGAAAGTGAAAATGGCTTCGGTGTTCCCGGGCAGCACATCCGCTGTATAACGGAGATAGCGGACGGCGGCCTTCAAATCGGTCACCCCCGCGGGCGCGCCGTGATTGCGTCCGCGGCAGCCGGCATGCACATAAATGAAGCCTTCATCGGTGAAGGCGGCCTGGCTGCTGTATTCGCTCAGCGGAGCCATGGCGGAATAACCGGGGGTGTTGACCGGCACCACGATCGGTGCGGTGGCCGCGGTGAAATCTCCGGCGGTACCGTTCGGATCAACAGAGCAGCTCCATGTGCCGCTGCCGCTGCCGGTACATTTGAAATAAGCGCCGGGTACAAGGATGGCGAGATTTTCATAATTCTCGTCTGCTGGTGTTTCGCAGTATCCGATCCCGAGCTGGTAATAAACGTTATCATCGGCGTTATACAGCCATTTATTCATGTCGACCTTTGGCAGGTTCGTGACAGGCGCATTCTGTGCGCCGCAAACCGCCGCGGTAACGAGCAGCAGTGCCGCAGCGCAAAATGTAATCAGTTTTTTGACCATAGTCTCTCTCTCCTCTTGATCACAATTATACGGATCGTTCTATTTTGTCTGTACCGGAAGCTTACCGGACCGTTTCAGCCGGAAATTTTCGGTTTATTTCTGTAACGATTAGATTATTATAATCGTTTCGTTTTATCCCTTTTCCTGAGTAAAATTATATTTGTGATGGTTGACAGAAAAGTTTATATGTGTTATCCTTTGCGCTGAGTCAAAGATGAGTATAGCGTTTTTTATCGAATCATTCCTGCTGGGCATCGGCCTGGCGATGGATTCTTTTTCCTCCTCTGCGGTGAACGGGCTGAATGAGCCGGGGATGTCCCGGCGGAAGGAGCTTCTGATCGCGGGGACCTTCGGCGTTTTTCAGGGCCTGATGCCGCTGATCGGCTGGTTCTGTGTCCATGTGATCGCGGAAGCGTTTGAAGAATTCCGCAGGTTCACGCCGTTGATCGCGCTTATTCTGCTGCTCTATATCGGCGGAAAAATGATCATCTCCGGGATCCGCGGGGCTGAAGAAGATGAAAAACCTGCCCTCAGCATCCGGGACCTCATGCTGCAGGGCATCGCAACTTCGATCGACGCCCTTTCGGTCGGTTTTACCCTCGCGGATTACGGCTTCGGCGCCGCGTTCCTGAGTTCCCTCATCATCGGGCTGGTGACCTTTGTCATCTGCATCGGCGGTGTGGAGATCGGCAGGGCTTTCGGCACCCGCCTTTCCCGCCATGCCCAGATCATCGGCGGCTGCATCCTCATTTTCATCGGCGTAAAAATTTTCTTCGGATTCTGAGCCAGCGCTGATTTATTCAGCCTGAGTCAAAGCGGCCTGTTTTCGCTGACTCATTATGTGTCAGCGAAAACAGGTCACTTTAACTCACGTGGCTGTCGCACATCTGAATAATCGTATCATCAACGGAGTGACTCAGCAGCTTATACAGGGGTGTCGGGGGACACGCGTGAGCTTGCTCAGCGCGTGTCCACCGACTGAATTAACCGGGACGCGGGGATCACTTTCGCTCCCAGCTGATGTTTATTCCGCGTCCCTGCGAAGCACTCCCTTCCGATGGCTTTTCAAAATTATAATTTGCGACAACCCCGTTGTCTTATGATGATCTGCTGTTAATTCTCAATTCCGATCGTAATGCTGCCGGTATCGGACCGCAGGGTGCAGAGTCCGCCGGGTGTGGAGACCGGCACGCTGACATGCCCGAGTCCGGATCTTGCGTCAAAGGTTTTTCCGCTCAGCAGCGTTCCGGTGATCCGGCCTGTATCGGTTTTGATATTGATCTTCATCCCGTCGCATTTTTCAAGGTCCACACTGCCGGTGTCGTTTTTGATCTCCATCTCCTCCGCGGCGATCACATTCTTCAGATGAATACTGCCGGTATTGCCTTTGACGGAAAGATCCTCCGTTCTGATGTCCGCCAGTGTGATTTTCCCGGTCGAGGTTTGCACCTCCAGGTCATCGGATACGGTGACCGCGGCAAGATCAATGGAGCCGGTATTGCTCTTGATCTCAATTTCTTCAAAACCGGATCCTGTCCTGACGTCCGCTGTTCCTGTGGATGTTTTGATCTTCAGGGATTTATACGTCCGCTCAGGCAGGTAGACGGTGATCTCTGATTTCCCGGAATAGGTTCCGAGGCCGAACAATCTGAACCGGCTGTCCTTTTCGCTGATCATCACCTTTTTCCCGGCGGTTTTCAGGCTGAACCGGTTCCCGCTGCTTCCGGTGCGGACCACCTGTGCCTTCCCGTCTTTCGCCGGGAGGACCGAGATATTGCACCTGTCCGTTTCGATGGAGATCTCCCCGATATTGCCGTTGATGCTGTAGGATTTTGTGACCTGTTTCGCGCCGCCGAATCCGCCGAACGCAAACCGTACGGTGTTTCGTACCAGTCCGGAGAACAGTGCGGACAGAAGGATCAGGATCGCTGAAAAAATGATCAGTTTCTTTGTGTTGCTGCTCATGAATTTTTACCTCCATTCCCCAGATTTATATGTTCAATCATACCAAAGGGGCATGAGAGGCGGATAACGGAATTATTAGAATTTGATTAAAACTGCTGTCCGTGGATCGTCCTGACCTCAGCCGTCCGGGGAATATTGGCGAGAATATGCGCCTTTACCGTTTCGTAGTCCTCCCCGCGCACCAGCACCGGTCCCTTCCCCCAGCGAGAGAAAAGCCGGATCTCATTCACATCCGGGTAAAGCTCCGCCCGTTTGACTTCGGAGAAAAAATTGATGCCGGAGCCTCTTCCCGAAGGCTGGATCTGGACAAATTCGTTATTCATCCGGTACCATAAGGTGGACGGGCCTCCGTCTATCAGCCGGACCAGCCCGGTGATCGCCAGCCCGCCGGCAAGGAAAACCGCGTAGCCCGGCAGTGCGTAGATCAGCCTGCGCTGTGTCAGAAGGGACTGATACCGTGAGGGATCCTGACGGATCAGCTCAGCCGGTGCTTTGGCAAGCAGAAAACCCGTGACTGCCCCGGCTATTGCGAAGACAGCCCAGAATTTCAGCATAAAGCGGTACATCTGCCTGTCATGGTATTTATCCATGGTACAGCGCCACCGGTAAAATCCGTCCTCATCCAGCCGCACCTCCGGCCGGTAGACATTTTCGTCGTAAAACATCTTGTCGCTGAAATATTGCTCAGGATCGTTCACTGGATCACCTCTGTTCTTAAGTATAGCCTTTGGTTTTCCTTTCGTCAATCTATACCATCCCCGCTCATCATTACCGGGGACGGTTCCCTCCTCCGTCAGGAACTGTCCTCCCGATTTCGCAGGAAAAGTGCTTTTTGGCATTAGGTTCCCCTGACGTATTTTATTTTCCCTGCTGATCTGTTCCGTAGTATAATTGAATTGTCATACAATCGTATATTTGGCTCTTGCCGGGGCATTCATTGGGAGGGCGTTTTTATCACCCGATAAAAGCGGAGGCTCCTTTTTTGCAGTTTCATGGATGACCGGAAAATTGTATGGCATCAATCGGACTTTGCGTATTTTATGTGTGCCGGCTCCCGCCTGCGCACTGTATATATCGTCTGGAGGTTTCAGGCTATGAAGAGAAATAAGTTTTTCTCGCTTCTTTTTGTTGTGGTCCTTGCGGCTCAGTGCTTTCCCGTTTCCGTTTTTGCCCAAACCGATGTTACCGACACGGTGGTCGTTGAAGCGGTCACGCAGGATCAGTCCGCCGAAGTTGGGGACGTGACGGTCGAAAACGGTGATGGCGTCGACGTTTCCGCGGAAAACGGCTGCGATGCCGTGGTCACAACAGAAGATATTCAGGCATCCGATACCGGTATAGATGCAAGTGCCAGCGGTGATGGGAGCTCCGTTACGGTCGAAACCGGCGGCGTCACGGCAGGAGAAACCGGCATTGAAGCTTCCGCAGACAATGGCGGTTCGGTTGGGATCACAACGGAAAATATCCAGTCCGGAGATAACGGCGTGACAGCCGAAGCGAACGGAGAGAACAGTACCGTTGAAGTAAGTACCGGAACGATAGATTCCGGCGGCACCGCAATTGAAGCTGAAAGCTCCAACGGCGGTTCGGTTGAAATCAAAACGGAAGATATCCAATCTGATGGTACAGGTGTAACAGCATCGGGTAATGGCGAAGGAAGTTCGATCGACATCAAAGCCGGCAATATCACGGCGAATGGTGAGAATGAAATTATTTCGAATTCATCCTCCGATGGGAATGAAGAATTTTTTGTTGATAAAAGATCATATGGCGTGAATATTACCAATGAATCCGGCAGTGCCATTGAAATGACTGCCAAGGACATTATATCCGGAGGATTCGGCGTCAACGTTAATAACCGATCCGATGAGGAGAATTCTGTTAATCTCAATGTTGGAAATATCACAGCTAATGGTGAAACGATCGCAATTCCTACTCCACCTGAACCTTGGTTAAACGGTCAGTCATCTTTCTTTTTTCTGCCATCTTATGGGCTGGATGTGACCAATATTAGTAGCGATTATTATTCCGGAGAAGGGAATGGACATGGAAATGTCGGTACAGTACAGGTAAAAACAGGTGATATTTCCAGTGAAAGCAACGGTTTGGGTATAGCTAACAGAGACGGTGGAACTGTTATTGTTGAGTCCGGAGATATAACCGCGAATGCGGAACCGATACAAGATCCTTACGCATGGTATGTCGGTGATTTATTTCATGGCGTTAATATCTTAAATTCGGGTGATTCTTCTACCGTTCAATTAACAACCGGGGAAATATACAGTGAAGGATATGGTCTGAAAATTTCCAATGAGGGAAGAGGAGCGGTGAAAGTTGATGCCGGGACAATTACCGCAAATGGTGGATTAATAGATATGATTTTTCTCGGACTAAATGGTGTGAATATTAAAAATTCCGGAGATCAAATAAATACTAATTGGGAGCAGATTCATACTGACGCAGGAACAGTTGAATTGAATGCCGGAGATGTCGTGAGTCAAAGTGGTGGTATCCGGATTTCAAATGATCAAAACGGTACTGTCAGTGTGTCAGCCGGAAATATCACAGCTAAAGAATATGGTGTCGACCTGGAGAATTCTGGAGAAGGGGGGGCGATTGATTTTAAATCCGGGAAAGTCACAACCGACGGCAATGGTATCGAAGTCAGCAATAATAAAAATAACAGTACTCTGAATGTAGAAACAGAGGCAATTACAGCGGGAGAAAACGGGATATGGGTTAGCAGCAGTGGTGAGAACAGTACAGCAGTTGTAAAGACCGGAGATATAACAGCAAATGGTGAAGCTGCTGTTACAACAGAAACATATTCCTATGGAAGCAGTTTTCAGTATGTATCGTCACAAATATATGGAGCGCAGATAGTAAACGATAGCGGCGATTCCATTGAAATGACAACCGGGGACATAACATCCGGCGGAAACGGAGTGAGGGTCAGCAACCGGTATGATGAAGATAGTACAGTGACTATTGAAACAGGGAATATCACCGCAAACGGCGAAGCGATCGTAACAACGGATACATATTACGGAAACAGTTATCAAAACGTAACACAAACATATGGAGCGGATATATCAAATGATCGCGGCGGTTCCATTGAAATGACAGCCGGGGACATAACATCCGGTGGAAACGGAGTAAGGGTCAGCAATCAGTCTGATGAAAAAAGTACAGTAAGTATTGAAGTGGGAAATATCACCGCAAACGGGGAAACAACAGTCACAACCAATACCAGATCTGATGGAAGCACATACTCATATACTACCCAATCTTATGGGACAGTTATTACAAATTCAGATGGCGGAACCGTTAACTTTACCGCAGGAGATTTCATTTCAGCAGCTAATGGTATTCGGGTTTATAACCAATCAGGTTTGAATGCTACAATAAATACCGGAAACATTACAGCAAATGGAGAAGCAATTGTAACTACAAATACTTATGCAGATGGAAGTACTTCTTCATCAGTTAATCGATCGTATGGAGCATATATTCAGAACTCCAGTTCTTCATATCAAAATTCTGATGGTGAATGGGTTCATGGAAATGTCGGCACTATAGAATTAACTACTGAGGATATTATAAGCAACGGCTCAGGTATCTATGTTTCCAATTCTGATAATGGTACAGTCAAAATTGATGTAAACGGTGACATAACATCAAATGGTCAATGGGGAAATTTACCACAAAAGTATTCGGATGGAAGTATCAGAATTTCCGCATATGATTTATCGGGAGCAAGTATTAATAGTAATAGTGGCGGAACTACTGAACTGACAGCAGAAAATATTACCGCTGTTTTGACAGGTATTGCTATTCGCAGTTCTGATGAAAATAGTATTGCAAGTGCTGAAATAAATGGAAATATTACGGCAAATGGTGATTGGCTTATCACAACAGACACTGCTGCAGATGGAAGTACTCATCAAACTGTACATTCTTCATATGGAGCTGCGGTTCTAAGAAGTAACAATGGCGGAACATCTGAGCTAACGGCAGGAGATATTAATGCTTCCCTGAATGGAATATACGTTTACAGTTCTGGTGAAAACAGTAATTCATCTGCTAAAGTGGGTGATATAACTACAAATGGTGAAAAGATTACTATTCCTCGTACATCTTCATATATTGATGCGGATGGAGATGTGCATACGTTTACCTATAATGCAATAAGCACAGCTTATGGAGTTAATATTCAAAGCTATGATGGCGGATTTTCTGAACTGATGACTGGAGATGTTGATTCTTCCGGAAGAGGTATAACAGCACAAAGTCAAGGCAATGGTTCCAGTATACTGCTAACCGTTGATGGTGATATTAATGCCGATGATGGTATAGGTTTGAATTCTGATAATTCAATGGGATTTATTGAAATTTCTGTGTTGGGAGATGTGATTTCTTCTGCGAATGGAGGACTGTATTCATATACTTATGATAACGGCTCTACCAATGTTTCTGTAGAAGGTGATGTAACATCCGGTAATGCCGCTGCTGTTATTTTTATCACATCTGGGGAAAGTGAAGCAAATCTTTCCATAGGTGGTAACGTGAATGCGTCGGGATCAGAATTCGGAAATGGAATGAATCTCAATGCCGCTAATAATGGTAAAACGAATGTATCAGTGGGAGGTGATGTCATAACCGAAGCAGAAAATGGTGTGGGGTTATCTGTATATGCAAGGGATGATTCTGTCGTCGATGTCCTTGTTGCCGGGACGATTGCCGGTGATCAGGTCGGTGTTTCCCTTGGAGAAACCGGCTCCTTTGAAGATGGAAATCGCGAAGGTTATACAACTGCTGCTGATAATCTGAAACTGACGGTGTGGCAAATCGAATTGAACGAAGAAGGGCATGCCGCTGAATCAATGAATATCCGGATTGATAGAGCTAATGGTGTAATTATGGATAGAGAAGCGGTTTATGGCGATGAAGAACAGGCCTTCGAACAATCCATCCTCTACATCATCAAGCTGGAGCAGCCGGCGGAAGGGGCGGTGCTGCGGGCTACAGATGGGAACGGGAAAGCGCTGGAAAAGAGCCACGATTATGAGGTGGCTCACGAAGGCGACACCGTCCTGATGAAGATCGATATCCAGTCCGGGTTTGAACTCTACGGCGCCTACAACGGTCTCGGCGAAAAGGTTTCGCTGCTGCAGGACGAACAAGGGAATTTCTATGTGGAAGTCCCCAAAGGCGGCGGTGTTTACCTTTCCGCGAGCCTTGGCCGGATCCCTTCCGGTGAAGGGAATTACACCCCTGAGGAAGAGGATGATGACGAAGAAAACGCCCGGAAAAAGATGATGAAAACGGCATATTACCGGCAGCCCGCCAAAAAACCGATCCGTCAGGCTTCCGGCAAACCTTCAGCCGTATTCGGAGCAGCCGCCGCCGACGCCGCTCAGGAATTCACCATTTCCTACGACCTCAACGGCGGGCATTTCACAGATCCGTCGGAGTCCGCAAGCTTCAAAGCATATACCGGACAGAAACACGTGATGCTGGAAGCACCGGTCCGGGAGGGTTTCCGCTTCCTCTATTGGGCCGACGCGTCCCTCGCGAACAGCTATCCTTATTTCCCCGGCTCCTGGTTCACCGTCGGCAGCTCCAACATGACCTTCATCGCCGTCTGGGAGCAAATAAAATAAAAACCACGGGATGTCGGGGGACACGCAGGAGCAAGCTCACGCGTGTCCCCCGACTGAATTAACACCGGACGCGGGGATCACTTTCGCAGGTAGATGACGCTTATTCCGCGTCCCTGCGAAGCACTCCCTCCCGATGGCTTTTCAAAATTATAATTTGCGACAGCTCCTTTTCATAGCAGTCTGATAAACAGCCTACAGATCCGCCAGCTGGGCTTCCAGATTGGCGGCGGTTTCACGGAACTGGGCGAGGCGGGCGCGTTCCTTATCGACCACGGCAGCCGGGGCTTTCTCCGCGAAGGGAGACGCCAGCAGCTTTTCGAGACGGTCGACCTGTCCGCGGATCTCCTTCAGTTCAGCGTTCAGGCGGGCCTTTTCAGCCTCGGTATCCACCTCGTCATGCAGCTTGAGGTAGATCGACACGCCGGAGACGGCGGTGGAGACCATATCCTCCGGTTTCTCGGCGGAATCCGTGATCTGCAGCTTTTCCTCATCCAGATAAGCCAGGTAGCACAGCGCGTGCTTCATATCCTCGAAGACAGCCCTGCTGTCGCCGGCGGCGATGACGGCCTCGATGCGCTTGCCCGGTTCCACCTTGCGTTCGGTGCGCAGGTTGCGGATGGTGCGGATCACCTCACGCAGACGGTTCAGCGCGCCGACAGCTTCGCTATCGTTATACTCTTCCGCTTCCGGCCATTTCGCGATGATGAGCGCGTCCTCCCAGCCGTTGGCGGGGGCGAAAGCCTCGCCCTTGTCGATGGCGGCTTCCTTCACATGCCCCCACAGCTCTTCCGTGACGAACGGCGTGAAGGGGTGGAGCAGACGCAGGCAGGTATCCAGGATGCGGATGAGCATGCGGGCGGTGTTGAAAGCGGTGTTCCCGCCTTTCGCCAGCTGGATCTTGGCGATCTCGATGTACCAGTCGGCATAATCGCCCCAGAAGAAGTCATAGATCTGCCGTCCGGCTTCACCGTACTGATGATTGCCGAAGAGCCGTTCCACATCGCGGATCACCTCCTGCATGCGGGACCAGATCCAGCGGTCGGCCGCGGTCGGGTTCACCTCGCCGTCTGCCTCAGCCGGTGCCTTGTCCAGCGCGCCGATCACGAAGCGCCCCGCGTTCCACAGCTTGTTGGCGAAGTTGCGGTTGGCTTCCACCTTCTTGACCGAAAGGTTGGTGTCATTCCCCGGTGTGGAGCCCACCAGCAGCGTGAAGCGCAGCGCGTCGGTGCCCAGCTCATCCATCACGATCAGCGGATCCACCACGTTGCCCTTCGTCTTGGACATCTTATCGCCGTGTTCATCGCGGACCAGCCCGTGCAGGTAGATCTCGGTGAACGGGACTTTCCCGGTGAAGTGGATGCCGTCCATGATCATCCGGGCGACCCAGAAGAACAGGATGTCGTAACCCGTCTCCAGCATGGATGTCGGGTAGAAGTATTTGTAATCCGGTGTCTCTTCCGGCCAGCCGAGCGTGGAGAACGGCCAGAGTCCGGAGGAGAACCAGGTGTCCAGCACATCCGGATCCTGCTCAATGTTTTTGCTGCCGCATTTGCTGCACTCGTGGACGTCTGTGCGGGAGACCATCATTTCGCCGCAGTCCTTACAGTACCAGACCGGGATGCGGTGTCCCCACCAGAGCTGGCGGCTGATGCACCAGTCCTGGATGTTTTCCAGCCAGTTGTAATATACCTTGGTGAAATGGTCCGGGATGATCCGGATCTCGCCGCTGCGGACAGCCTCCAGCGCCGGCTTCGCCAGGGATTCCATCTTCACGAACCACTGCATGGAGATCATCGGCTCGATGATTTCACCGGAACGCTGGGAATGCGGGATGCTCATCTGATAGGGCTCTTCTTTGATGACCAGTCCGGCTTCTTTCATGTCCGCCCAGATCGCCTTGCGGCATTCGAAGCGGTCCATACCGGCGTATTTCCCGGCTGCTTCGTTCATGTGGGCATCTTTGGTCATGATGTTGATCTCTTCCAGATGATGCGTCTTGCCTATGGCGTAGTCATGCGGGTCGTGGGCCGGGGTGATCTTCAGCGCGCCGGTACCGAATTCACGGTCGACATATTCATCCGCGATGACGGGGATCTCGCGCCCGATGATCGGCACGCGGACTGTCTTCCCGATGAAATCCTGATAGCGCGGGTCTTCCGGATGGACTGCCACGGCAGAGTCGCCCGGGATGGTTTCCGGACGGGTCGTGGAGACCGGCAGGTAACCGCTGCCGTCAGCCAGCATATATTTGAAATAATACAATGTACCCGGTTCGGATTTGTACTCCACCTCGAGGTCGGAAACCGCGGTCTGCAGCTTCGGCGACCAGTTGACGATGCGGGACCCGCGGTACATCAACCCTTCTTCATAAAGCCGCACAAATGCCTCGCGGACGGCTTTGGAAAGACCTTCGTCCAGCGTGAAGCGTTCGCGGTCCCAGTCGCAGGACGCGCCCAGACGGCGGATCTGCGCCACGATGCGGTCATGATATTTGTCCTTCCATTCCCACACCTTTTCGAGGAACTTTTCCCGTCCCAGATCTTCGCGGCGGATGCCTTCCTTGTTGAGGGCGCGTTCCACCAGCATCTGGGTGGCGATCCCCGCGTGATCGGTACCCGGGACCCAGAGGGTCGGGACGCCCTTCATGCGGTGATAGCGGATCATCAGGTCCTCCATGGAAACGAACATCGCGTGGCCGAGGTGCAGCTCGCCTGTTACATTCGGAGGCGGGATGGAGATCACGTAGGGTTCGTGATCCGGGTCGTGATCGGGGGAGGATGGGTCGTTGACGGGTTTGAAATAGCCCTGGTCCCACCACCACTGGTACATCTTGCTTTCAATGTTCTTGAAATCGTACGTCTTTGGCAGCTCTTTGCTCATTTGTTTTCTCCGTTTTTTTAAGGTTCAGGAAATTGGTGCGGAAATGAACGCTTATGCTGATCCCTGTCACCTGATCCCTGCCCCCTGTTATTCTTTCGAAAAATTGCCCTCCGGCGTTTAGGCTGCTGCGCAGCAGGCGCGGGGCGGATGTCAGCCGGGGGCTGAAAACTCTTCCCGCGCCTTTGTTTTTCAGCCGGGGGCGCGGGCTGACCTTCGGTCACCCGCTGATTCAACCTGCTCTGCAAGGTACCGGCTTTGCCGGTTTGATTCAGAGCAGGAGCTTCGCCCCCATTTACGGCAGACGCTCTTCCGCGTCCCTGCGAAATGTTCCCGGCCGGCAATTTTTTGTTAAGGTTCTTATATTTCCCGGCTGTACAGCCGGTTTTGCATGTGCCGTTTTGAGTCAAAGTGACCTGTTTTCGCTGACTCTAACTGAGTCTGCAGAACAGGTTGCTTTGACTCATTCTCTGTGAAACAGCCAATGATCAGTGTTTCCTTAAAATAAAAACTTTCGTCCACAGCTTGAGGACGAAAGCATCATTCTTCCGCGGTACCACCTCAGTTCACGGGTCCACCCGTGCACTCATTGCAGCCTGATAACGGACTGTGCCGGACCGTTCTACCTGTTCCCATCACCCGCCGCTGACCGCGGCTGGCGGACGAACTTTCTTCGGTCATCCATGACAGGCGACTTCCGTTTCCCGTACCGCCGGGGTTCTCAGCTGCTCCCCTTCTCTGTCCGGCCGTAAAAAACGTACTGCTCCTGCGTCTGGAATTATACCTGATTTTTCTCGATTTCTGATTAAAAAAGTATCTCCCCGGCCAAAAAGCATTCCTTCAGATATTCCCTTGACTGATAGAATAAATCGGAATTGTAGTTTGAGATCTCATCGGTCATCCAGGACCGGTAAACCTTTTCCACCCCGTCTATATGGCTGTCCGGAGAGACATCTTCGATCAGCCGGGTAAATACTTTTCCGATATCCCAATAAGTGGGAACTGTATATTTACACGCCTTTACATTGTCAAAATCGCCTTCGGTCATCCCCGCCATGTCAGAATAGACTTCAGCGACATGTTCGATCGGGTCGCTGTGGAGAACATCAGCGTGGTCATATATCCTGCGGACAGCCTGCGGACCAAGCTTTTCAACAACATCACCCCGGCGCAGTTTCTTTTCCCGCCCGATATATTCGATAAGGCTGCAGGTATAAAAAAGGCTGTTATCGATCATAATAAATTATTTGATCGGTGCGAACGGATCGTAATTGTCGGCGGCGAGGATGAACCAGGCGGCGGCGCCGAGGGTCGGCCAGTTGTTGATGGTCCGGTTCAGCTCGCCCGTCCGCAGCTCCGCTATGCTCGCCTGCGGGAAAGCGCCGGAGGGCAGCTGAAACTGCTGAATGGCGGAAAGGACCGCGTCGGCGGTCTCTTCATTCCCGGTCTGCTTCAGTGCCAGCGCGGCCATCGCGCTGCCTTCCAGCCAGGAGCCGTTCGTGGCGGAGTTGTCATAGGCATATCCGCCGTCAGCCGCGCGGGCGAGGCCGATGTTGTCCATCCCGGCATCGTTATCCAGGCACAGCGCTGCCAGCGCCTGCACATCGACCATGATGAGGTTTGCCACAGGCGTGACCCCGTCTTCAGCCGTTCCCTGGAAGAAGCGGCTGTCACCGGCGGAATACATGGCCTCCGTCAGAAAGCTGTACGCGGAATCGGCGGCTGCGGCATATATGTCCCAGCCGGTCTGTTCGGCGAGCATCCTGCAGGCCGCGTACATCCAGAGATTGTCCACCGACGCTTTATAAGTCAGTTTCGTCTCGGCTTCGGCTTTCGGCCAGCCGTTGTAACCGGCGGTAAAACCGGGGTTGGCATCCGCGCAGTATCCGAGCACCCAGTTGATCCCCTTGACCGCGGTATTCAGGTAATCCTCAACCGGGTCGGAAAGGCAGTAAGTCATCAGAGCCACGGCAGCCGCCGCGCTGCTTTTCGTGCCGCTGCCGACCTGGTAGGCGTCCTGGACCCACTGCCCCGCGGCATTGTTCCAGTAACCCGGCACGGTGGCGGCATTTCCGGCCATATAAGCATTGCGGAAACGGTCGCTGAATTCGGTATCATTCTGCATGCCCTGCACGAAGGCGTCCAGTATCTTTTTGGCGCCCTCCATGTCGCCTTCCGCCATCAGAGCCAGCGCTGTCACGGCGTTTTCATAGGTGTAGGAACTGACGGCGATCAGCGGGTCATCCGTATCAAAGGTCGCGGGCGGGCACTGCCTGTCGACCGCACCCTTCAGCCACGCAAGCGCCGCGTCCTTTGCCGCGGTCACCTCTTCCCCGGCAAAGACGGAAGTAAATACCATCCCGGCCGCCAGAACAGTCAATACAAATGTAAAAACAAAACGAATCGCTCCCTTTTTCATATCATACCAGCCTTTCATGCAAAAAAAACAATGGCGCGGCACGCCATCAATAATTATTTCGTTTCATCCTGAAAAGGATCAGTCCCCGCCTCCGCCAGTGCGAACCAGGCGGTGGCAGAGGTGCCGGCGAAATTGAAGTATTCCCTTCCCTGACCGTCTGTCATGGAAGGAACATCCGTTCCCGGGATCCCGCCGCTGCTGAGCTGGTTCCGGCTCAGTGCTGAAAGTGCCCGGGAAGCTTCCTCTTCCATGCCCAGCTTTTTAAAGGCCATCGCCATCAATGCCGTGGACTCCATGCTGCAGCCTTCCGTCCTGTCGTCCGGTGCATAGCATCCGCCGGACCGCAGCAGCCCGGACGCTTTATCGATCCCGGTGCGGTCATTCATCAGAATTGCCGCCAGTGCCTGGGTCTCGGCGGAGATCAGTTCGGAACCGTCGCCGCTCAGGTAATATGAATTATCTGCCGGGCGCAGGCTCTGGATAAAGGTCTCCGCGCTTCGGGCGGCTTCCCGGTAACTGCTGTTCCCGGTTTTTTCATACATCAGCTGGAAGGCTTTGCCCAGCCACAAATTGTCAGCCGCCGTCCTTTCGGGGGCGGAACCCCTGGCGGAAAAGCCGCCCGACGCACTGCTGCGGCCGGCGATGACCCGGTCGAGAATGGTCTGTGCGTTCATGACATAGCTGACAGACGGCTCCGCCTTGTCCGCTTCCAGCAGCGCGGCCGCCAGTACGGCGGGCCCCTTCAGGCTGCTTTCGTCACCCGGCATACTTCCGTCCCTGATCGCGGCGGTCTGCGCATCCAGGATTTTCTTCACGTTTTTCATGCGCAGGTTTGCGCTGCCGGAATTGCCGGAAAGGATGGCAAGCGCGGCCATCGCGTTATCATAAACCGCGTCGGCTCCCTGTGCCGGGCTTTCCTTTGCGTCATAGACGGAAAGCGGGACGCCCTCCCCTGCCCGTTCAGTCAGGAAGTTCAGCGCCTTTCTGGCGGACTCGTCAAGCGCTGCCGGCGCGAGCGTGGGCAGTTCCCGGACAGCCGCGGCCGGGGTCGCTTCAGGCGCCGCGGGAACCGTTTCCGCGGGAACGGTTACAGTCAAAACCGCTGTCGGCAGCGCCGGAGCCGGCTGACTGCCTCCTCCTTTCCCGGAAAAAACAGTGAAATACAGCACAGCGGCCAGAATGATCACGGCTGCTGCCGCGGGGACGACCCATTTGGGCTTTTTGGGAGCCGCGGCCGGCGGCAGCTCGTCTTTTCGGGAAGGAATATCCGCTTTCGGTCTGTCCCGCCGGCAGGGATCAAGGATCTCCCTGTCCCAGTCGCATAATCTGTCCACCAGAGCCTTTTCCGACCCAAGCTTCTGCAGGCTGAGCCGGTTGATTTTTACCGTTTGAAATTCGATCTCGGGCGGGAGGTCCACATCATCCAGCAGGATCGGGATGACGGTCTTGGATTTGGAAAACGCGTAGTGCAGTTCATTGACGCAGTAGTCGGAGGTGATATAGGTTTTGGAAAGAAAGCTGAGAAAAACCTCACATTTGATGATCCTTACCGCGATCTCATTGACAAAATTCTGCCCGCCGTGAAGCCCTTCATCGTACCAGATCCGGTAGCCCCGGTTGTTCAGGTCCGTGATGATGCGGGAGACGGTTTCCCAGTCATCATGCTTATAGCTGATGAAAATATATTTTTCATCGCCTTCATAGGGTTTGAAAATGCTGTTTGTATCCATGTCCTTCATTATACCATAGTATCACTCCGGGGGACGGATTACGCGGGCACGGGCGGAAACTGATTGTCCCGAGCGCCATCCGGCCCGCGGAACCGTCAACCGGGGTCACGGCGCCCGATCGAAGGAGCATAAACATCCCCTTGAAACGGACGGTCCTCCCCCGTTGATGTCCCGGAACCCGCTCCGAGAGGTACAGGCTTCGCCTGTTTCAGATGCGGAGCGGGAGCTTCGCCCCCGCCGCCGCTGCGCGTGCGGGATAACCGTCCCCGGGAATTTCACACGAATTCCAAAAACTGTGGCATAATTAATCACAGGTAAATATCAGACATTAGGTCTCAGGTGTACGGTTCACACCCGCCCGGATCTGCTCCTTTCAGGATACCGCGGGACCGGCTGCTGAAAGCTGAAGGGTGATGGTTTCCGCTGGGAGCAGTCCTCCCGGATGGACAGAGGTGAAAATGGAAATTGTTGAAAAAAAGAAATTGCGGGTCCTGCTGGTTTTGCTTTTGGGGGTTCTCTTTGTG
>CACYHU010000082.1 GCA_902774215.1 uncultured Chloroflexota bacterium | reverse complement strand
AGATGTTCTAACATTATTGAAACAAAATTGAATTGAAATCTGAACATCCATCTTATAAGATTTAGTCATTGGTCTTTACGGAAGGTGAATTCCGCGATGGCAAAACCAAAAAGAGGAGTGTTCACGATGAACGCAATTGAAATAAAAGGACTGAAAAAATCATTCAGGGGCTTATATGCTCTTGATGGTTTGGATATCTTGATGATTCCATAGGATATCTTGATGCTTTCGTTTATACAATAATTGTATGCTCAATGGTTTTTCTTGAAACGGGTTTTGGATGCTGTTCCGGCCTTTTGTTTGCGATTTGTTTTTCTTCTGTTATTCAATAGAAAAAAGCGGCTGTTCAAAAGCGCCGATATAACGGACAGGAATATAACCTGAACTGCCATAGGATACATTCGCATTGCTTGTATCCAGCATTTCCGAACTGATCGACCGGTAGGACACTGTGATCGGGTCAGCAAAGCGGAAGCTATAGCCATCCGAGCCGAAAGAAAATCCGTTGATCGTGATCCAATGGGAGATTCCCTGAAAATCCCGTGTCACATTTCCGAGTAGATAGCATACTTCGATCACAGCCGGCCGACCTGTAGTCAGAAGCTCGATCAGCGTTTCTTCTGTTGTCTTCTCCGCTGTTCGATGATCGGTCAGAATCAGATCTCCGGAAAGCTCTTCCGAAATGTATTTATTCACGCCATTGGAGATATGCTCACCGGCCAGATAGTATTCCGAAGGACCGGCGCTGAAATCAGCGCCCAGAAGACCGTATTTTCGCATCTCATTCAGGCGGGTAAAGAGGTCATCCCCGGATGACGGGTAGGAAATCTGCATGGCGATAACACCTACCGCTGTTCCGCAGGCGGTCGAACCGGCAAGGGAGCACCAGTATTGGTTCACAACGCCTGTATCCAGATAACATTCGATATAGGCGAGATCACTGCGGACTTGGTTTACATTGTCGGAAACGACCGCGTAAAGAGCTTTCATCGAGATCTCATTGCCGCTGTATTCAAAATCCGGAAGCAGCTGCGCCTCTGCCAACGGATCAGCAAACGGGTTATAAGGGATCGATGCCGTTCCGGCTGTTTCTGCAGTCGTTTCTGCCAGCAGTTTATCGATTATGATCTGCTCCGATGAATGGTATTCCCGGCTGTAAAGCAGGATCATGTCATTGACCGCGATATCGCCTTCAAGATACACAATACCGGGCGCCTGAACACGGATCAGCAGTTCCGATTTCTGTTCCCGGTCCGCAGATATAGATGCGGTAAAAACCGTAAGAATCGAAAAAACAAATAACATACATAATACAGTACGGAAGATAAATCTCCCGGATTTTCTTTCATTATGGTTCCTATTCAGATTCCTGTCCGATATCATACTTTCTTCATCCACATATTATTCGATAAGTTCTACAGTTACTGTTTCTCTGTATGTTTCAAACACCGATATATTTGAGGTCATATAACCGATTATAACAATGGGGACAGCTGTTTCCGGTTCATCCTGACCGTACAAAAGTGCAATGGAAGGCCCTTCATACCAGTATCCGATCGCGCCTTGTTCATATACTCTGGTCCGTTCATCACGATCGGGGATCCTTGCCGACAGGTTAAATGCCCGGGCATAATGGATCGGAGTCCATAGGTTTACCGTAAGCGGAAGCAGTTTCGCGAAAGTCTGTGCCGTTCCGTTTTCCAACAGATAGCCATCTACAACAGTATCACCCGCAATAATGCGGATCGCCTGTCTCTTCCCGGGTTGTTCAAATTTCATTTCATTTTCTCCTGACGAAAATGTATTTTCTTTCGATACGGGTCCGCAGCCGGAAAGCATCAGGCAAAGGAATACACAGATCGTCAAATATACTTCCGGTTTTCTCTTCATAATTTTTTCACCGGCGATCCGCCAAATACGGCAGACATTTCCATTGAATCCAGATTTTTATCGATCAGATCCACTTCATCCGGGCTTAATTGGATGTGACATGCCTCGAAATTTTCCCGGATCCGTTCTATTTTTCTTGAGCCGGGAATCGGCACGATAAAAGGTTTTTTGTTCAGCATCCATGCAAGTGAAATCTGAGCCGGTGATGACTCTTTTTCTGCAGCCAATTTCCTGATCAGCCGCATCAGTTCCCGATTCTTTTCAAAAGCCTCATTGGAATACTGCGGCATCACACTGCGGTAATCATCTTTGTCAAACGTATCACCGGCTTTGAAAACATCAGTCAATATTCCGTTTGCCAGAGGAGAAAAGGCCACATATCCGATATTCAGTTCTTCAAGAACCGGGAAGAGATTCTCATGCCAGCGGGCCATCATCGAATAATGGTTCTGGATACACGTGACCGGACAGACTGTATGCGCTCGGCGGAGATAATCTTCATTGGCTTCGGAAATACCCCAGCGCAGGATCTTCCCTTCCCGTATCAGGTCCGTGATCACCCCTGCAACAGTTTCCGGTTCAACATCGGGATCGATACGGTGCTGATAATACAGATCAACATGATCTGTTCCCAGCCGTTTCAGACTTCCCTCAACGGAATTTCGGATCGTCTCCGGTTGAGAATTCAGGATCAGCTTACGGCCTTCATGCCGGACCCCGAATTTTGTCGCGATTTTCACCTGGTCTCCGCATCCGGACAGCGCTTTACCGACCAGTTCTTCATTGTAACTGATGCTGCCATCCTCATATTCACCAAGATAGTATTCAGACGTGTCGAAAAAAGTATACCCCATTTCGAAAGCTTGACGGATCGTCCGTATGGCCGTTTCTGCATCCGTTGCTTTACCGTAGGCATGCGAGAAACCCATACAGCCCAACCCTACCGGAGATATTTCCAGGTCTTTACCTAAAATTCTGGTCTTCATATTTTCATCCTTTGTAAAACCAAATGACTTGATCAAAGACATTCCTGAAGGATCTCATACAGCTCATCGGCTGTATACTTTTTCGCACAACCACCGGTAAGGATCGTGGTATCCGCAACTGCCCGCAGATCAGTCTCAGCACCGATATTCATCTCTTTCAACCTCGTCGGCAGACCGATTTCTTTGATAAAAGCCGCCAGTGCATCAACGAAAGCAGCTGCCAGTTCAGCTTCTGACTTTTCCTTCGGATCAATTTGCCAGACTTCGACCGCGAGTCGGGCGAACTGTTTATTGGCTTCCGGCATCATATGACGATAAAGCGCCGGATGCAGGACGGCAAGTCCCTGACCGTGGCTGCAGTCGGTATAGGCACCCAATTGATGTTCGAGCATATGACACTGAAAATCGGTGACTTTTCCGATCTTCAGCATACCGTTTTCAGCCATCGCTGCAGCCCAGACCAGTTCGCTGCGCGTCTGAACGTCTGCCGGATCAACGAGAGCCGCCCGGATATTGCGAATGATGTTCCGCTGTGTCGCCTCATTGATCTCATCTGAATAATTGATCTCGCGGGGTAAGCCCATGTAAGTTTCCATGCTGTGGGACAGCGAGTCAAAAGCGCCGGAGATGACCTGACTCATTGGCATGGACATGGTATAAAACGGATCCAGAATGGCAAAATCATAGAAGGCACCCCAGAGCGGAGATTTCATCATCTTTTCTGTGTTGGTGATCACCGCACCGTTATTCATTTCGGCTCCGGTTCCGAAAGCCGTGACAACAGCTCCCATCGGAATAAACTGAGCCGGTGCGCCGTGTTTGGTATATTCCAGTTCCCAGATGTCTTCATCCATAAGCGCCTGGGCAGAGACTATCTTGCAGCAGTCGATCACTGAACCACCGCCGACGGCAAGAATGAAACTGACCTTGTTCTCCCTTGCGATCCGGGCGCCTTCCAGGACTTTTTCATAAGTCGGGTTGGACATAATGCCCGGAAATTCCATGATTTGCTTTCCGGCATTATTGAGCAGCTGAACCAACTCCTGATATATGCCGTTCTTTTTAACAGATCCCCCGCCGTAAGCGAGCATAACCGTATTCCCGGCTTTAGCCAGTTCTTTCGGAAGGTTCTTTTCGGCCGCTTTTTCACCGAAGTATACAGTTACGGGGTAGTTATAGGTAAATGAATTCATGATCAAACTCCTTTGATATTAATCAGGGTAATTCCAAAACCACATTAAGCCATTCCAAGTATATTGATTGGATGCCTCCGGCCCGTGTGTGCCGCCTTCAAACAGACGATAGGAAATGTTTCCGTCAGCTTCGTTATCAGCCAGGTGGAAGGTCCGGCTGTATTGATTTACCATACTGCGGATCTGAGATGCAAATCCTGATGCAGCAAAGTCTTCAGTGCCGGTGGCAGTCCAGATGAAGAAATCCTGATCAGTCCACTCAGAATTGCGGACAACCGCGTCGATCCAGCTTCCGTCCCCCATATTGCCGCTCATCGGCATGAAGTAACGAAAATAGTCAAGGCAATACTGGAAGGTGTGCCAGGTATTGACGCTGCCCATGGAAAAACCACCGAAACCGCGATGATCCCGGCTGGCTTTCAGATTCTCTTTCGAAGGATCAAAGTCAGCCCAGGTGTGAAATTTTCCTTCAACGGCGGGAATCAGGTCATTCAGCAGTTCATTATGAAACTGATCTGTCAGCTGAATAGCAAGGCTGTAATCCCAGCTGTCCTGAGTGCCTGTATTGTTGTAAGTCAGACAGACCAGGATCATCAGAACCATCCGGCCATCCTGAATGGAATGGTCCACCGCGTATTTCAATTCGGAAGGATCATCCGCTGTACCCAGAACTGTCTCTTCATTGCTCCAGCCACCATGGCTCAGGTAAAAGATGTTGTAACGTGTGTCTTCGTCGTATCCGTAAGGGAGATAGACCCAGGCCGCCTTTGTCAGCTGCTGACCATGCTGTTGATACGTAAAGGATTCCCAGGTTTCGTATTCCAACCGGATCAGCGTTCCTGGTTCATCGGACGGCTTTCTGTACGCTGCCGGGATCGTTTCCAGTATCTCCGGGATAGTTCGTGAATTTTTCATATGAGTATTCTCCGCACTTGATCCTCCTGCAAAAGCTAAAAAGCTTATACCCAAAATCAATAATTTCTTTATCATCATTCGGCTCCTTTGGCTCTCGTTTTTGAATTCTAATAAAAACCCGCAGAAAAGTACAATGCAAAAAAAGCAGAGTGTTATACGTGATTTGCATACTTTTTTTAAATGCGATCCAGCCAACGCGTGGAGCTATGAAATATGTTTAATTCTGGTCGTTTCTGTCCGGCTATGCGTTTTACATATAATTTCATACGCAAAAGGCATTGTACAAAGATATATATCCCATCATAAAATAAATTATAAAAACAGACAGTTTTCTGATTTGGCAAAATAAAAGGGAGTTATCTTAATTATGAAAAAACTTATTATTTTCTTTCTGGTTCTGATGCTGACTGCATCATTGTCTGCTGCGGTTTCCGCGGGAACCATCACGGATCCGGAGCAATTAGCATTTCCGCTCGGTTTCAAGATGGGAGCGAATGCGTTTACCGGAGATGTATATTTCTCTCCGATGATCCAGACGGATGATGTCTATCATTTTCCTGCTACCAACAATATCATCTTTTCGCCCAGTGCCAGGAGCCACTGGCATACTCATGGCGGAATGATCATCCTCGGCACCGGCGGTGTCGGTTATTATCAGGCTGAGAGTGAACTGGTTCAGGTCATCCATGAAGGCGATGTAGTCGAAATTCCCGCAGGTGTCCGTCATTGGCATGGCGCTGCTCCGGACAGCTGGTTTTCCCAGATGGTGATCTATGATTCAGGCTATGTCAATGAAGACGGTGCAGTTGAAGAGATCGTCACAGATGATTATTACCGGAGTCTTCAGGCTGTGAAGACAGCGCTGTTGAGGGAGATGATGGATTCATGTGTAAAAAGGCCTCTGTTCCGTTCATTTCCGATAATTTCAGCGGAAATGCATGGGTCTCCAATATCATCGACGGAAATAATGCTGCCGGAGCGCCCGGATTGCATTATGTGATTTTCGATAATGGCGTTATCAATAACTGGCATATCCATGAAGGCGGACAGATCCTGATTGCAACGGATGGAATCGGCTACCATCAGATCGAAGGGCAGCCTGTGGAAATTCTGCATCCGGGTGATGTTGCCTATTGTCCTCCGGGAGTTATGCACTGGCACGGCGGCAGCGCTGACACACAATTTGCGCACATCGCGGTCAATGCCAATCCGGAATTGACAGGGCTGACTTGGCTGGGACGCATTTCGGAAGAAGAATATGCCATGCTCAATACAACCAAAGAAAAATAATCTGTATATCTTTATGGTACGAAATAACACAGGCGGTCTTATCTTCACGCAAGACAGCCTGTGTTTATCTTATCTCTGACGGTTTCAGCCGAGCATATTGAAAATGCCGTGCCTGGTCTTCATTTCGCCAATCATGTTCATATCTTTAGTTCAAAAGCCTATTCCTTCGAGCCAGTTGTTCACTGTCAGACGGATGAATTCCGTGCTGTTTTGAGCTTCTCTGCCAAGGACTGCAAACCCTGCAGAGACATTACTTTGCGGCAGCGTTCCTGCCAGTTTTGTGTCAAATCCGGACAAACCAGAACCATCGTGTGTGTTGAACGGTATCAGCGTTTTTCCCGCAAGAGCTTCCGCATTCTGTTCGAAGAAAGTATACATGATCATCGGCCAGTCGTTCCACCAGACCGGAGCTCCGATAAAGACCGTCTCATATCCTGCGAGATCTTTCACTTCACCGGCGTAAGCAGGACGAGCTCTTTCATCCTGTTCTCTTTTTGCGATTTCCGTAAGTGCCACATATGTCATGGGATAATTGTCAACTTCCGGGAGGATCTGGAAAAAATCAGCACCAGTTTTTTCAGCGATCATTTCAGCTACGATCTCCGTGTTGCCTTTGTCGATCACTCCGACGCTGGATTGTTCTCCGGTACGGGAGAAGTAGACGACCAGAACGGCGCTGTGTGGTTCAGGTGTTTCTGTCGGCGGAACTGATGTAGGCGTCTCTGTTGGAATTTCTGTGGGAATCTCGGTTGGGATTTCTACTGCTGTTTCGGTAGGGATTACAGTCGGATCGCTTGCAGGTATTTCCGTAATATGAACTTTTCCGGGCAGCGAGCAGGCTGTCAATAATGAAATCAAACATGCCAACAATAATGCTTTTTTCACAACATTTCCTTTTGAAAAATATTTTATTCAATATTAAAATCGATCAGATCAAAAGATCAACTATCATGGAGCGATCTACCGAATCTGGATATCGAGATAATACCAGAGATAGACGGCTTCCCTTTGGATCGATTCAATCATTGATCTGTTCCAGCTTATACCGGCGGCTGCCAAGGCCGATCTCTTCACCGTGTTCAAGAGTATGGAGTCCGTGGCGGCTTTCAATGCGCTGAACCAGTGATGCGCTGTCAGGAGAGGCATAGACCAGATCAATGCAGGCCTGATCCAGAGCGAGCGGATCGGTCGAAGCAAGAATGCCGATATCATGCATATCCGGTTCGGCGGGATTCCCGTCGCAATCACAATCGACACTCAGGCGGTTCATCACGCTGATATAAACGATTCGGCCGCTCATATAGTCATTCACACCTTTTGCCGCATCTCCCATCGCTTCCAGGAAGGGGTCCTGTTCACCGAAAATATTCCCGGTGGTACGGGTACCGCCGGAGTGGATCCATACTTTGCCCATGGAAGAACCAAAACCGATTGAGATATTCTTGATCGCTCCACCGAAACCTGCCATGGCATGTCCCTTGAAATGGCTGAGCACCAGAAAAGCGTCATAATTTTCGAAATGACTTCCGACATAATCCACTGCAAGGCGGGTACCGCCCTTGATCGGGATCTCCATGCTGCCTTCTTCATCCAGAATGTCCAGTTCCGCCATTTCAAGCAGACCATTATCTTTTGCCTGCTGACGGTGCATTGCGGTGCTCGCCCGGCTTCCGCCGTAGGCGGTATTACACTCCACGATCGTGCCGTTCACCGCATGAACAAGATCACCGATCAGAGCCGGACGCAGGTAATTGGTGCGTTCACTTTCGCCGGTGGACATTTTCACCCCGACCCTGCCGGTAAGCGTCATTCCTAAAGCCTCATAGGTTTTCATCAATGCTTCGGGAGTAATCTCGCTGATAAAATATACAGTTGCCGGGGCATCCGCGGATTGATAGGACAGTTCTGTGTAATCGATCACATTGCCGCCGTTGGTGGTCAATGATTCAGCCGCGGCGGTCCCTGCTATAACAAAACACAATAAAATAATAATTCCAAAGATCTTTTTCACCTTTATCTCCTTTAAAGGTTAAATTTGTAAGGCTCCGGATGGAACCTTACAAATTCTGATTCAGTTGAGACCGCGTTCGGCGAGCCAGGATTCGATGTGATCCGCAATCTCCTGATTATTGAGTTCCTGGAACATGAAGTGGCTGTTCCCGGTGATCCCGATGGCGGGAAGATCGATGACAGTGGCATCTCCGCCGGCTGCGTTGTAGGCTTCCGCGAAATCAAAAGAACCTGCCTTGATCATTGCCCAGAAACCGCTGCTCATGATGTCTTCCGGACCGTTTTCCATGTAGTCGCCATAGTAGAAAATGATCGGAATATTCGCTTCCAGCAGTTTGTTGTACTGATCAGAGCCGACCTGCGGTGCCCCACCGGGTTCTATCGCTACGATCGCGCTGATGTTTTCCACATCCACATCCCAGCCGACCGCTCCGCCCTGGGAGTGCGTGATGAAGATCGACTTGTTACCGGTGCGTTCCATCACTTCGGCAAGGACAGCGGAAACAGCGGCGGCGGATTTACCCATGTCAAAAGATGTCGTATTCGGAGTCATCTGGCGGAAGAACTGGTCCTGAGCTTCCCCGCCTTCCGGGAACTGGCTGCCATCGTAACGTTCCGGAGCTACCCGTCCGATGCGGAAGTGTGTATACCACGCCTGGTCACCGGGTTTGTAATCCTTGGATTCGGCAGACCATGCATCCAGAAAACCGTCTGCGGTCATGGAAACTGCCGCACCGGCTTCACCGCGGCCCGGTTGATCGATGAGATACGCAGCGTGGCCATTGCGGAGGAACATCTGTGCCCAGCCATCCCGTCCGTCCGGGGTGGTCATCCAGCCCATGCGGCTTTGGCCGTATCCATGCAGAAAGACGATTGGATTTCCGTTATCCTCGGCTGGGGTCATAAACAGTACATTGGCGTGATCGACGTGAGCCGTATTGCCGGGGCGGGCGGCATCCATCCAGTTTGTGGTCGGATCATATTCGCCTTCTACGGGCTCGGTGACTGTACCGCCCGCGGAAAACATCCCGATTTCCGATAAGACCAGCCCATTGTCCCGTGCCATAACGGCGGAGGCTGAAAGCAGGAAAATGAGTGACAATAAAACTAAAGATTTCTTCATAATTACTCCTGTATTTTCTTCTGTCTTCTTCCGGGCATCATCATTCTGCCCGGTTTGATGCTTTAATTGGCGCGTATCTTTTTCAATAATTTAGCGAGATAGTGTCCGATAAAAACGAACAGTCCCAAAATTGCCAGATAGTCAGCAAAGAAAAAGATGAGCGGTTCCGTAGGATCCAGGAACACGAAATGTGTCTGCAGAAAGAGATATTCTCCGATCTGCCGCTTATAAAAAGCATAGACCCCATAGGCTGCGATGGCAATCGCGGCAGCACGCATGATCCACTGTTTTGTATCAGATTTTTTTGTGCGGTTTTTACTCATCGAACTGATCATGACATTCCAGTGAAATCCTAAATGCAGTGACATCAATATGTAATTCAGATATGCACATACCATATGGACGCTCCGGGCAGCCCAGGCTCCGCTGCTGATGCGAAGGAACCTGAATAAATGCTCCGATAGAATGACCCCGCTGACTGCTGATGACATTACTGAAACGATGAGCATAACAACTAATGTCGTTTGAGCAATGCGGAATGCATTGTATCTGCCTTTCGGCAAGGCTCCGAACCATTTCCGGTTCAGAATATGGTGAACCGTAAACAGCACAAACATCAGTGCACCGAGGATCTCGTGCGTCAGCGTTCCGATCAGCGAGTATGCCATCAGACCGAGCAGCACCGCGGTCATTGCGATATTGACTGTCATGCGCAGCTTTTTCATAACCTAACCAACTTATCTAATGTTCAGACCGCGTGCCCATTCTCTGACAGAGTTTTCATCGGGCAATTCCGAAAACCGTATACCTTCAAGCCAGTTCCCGGTTCCCGCCATTTTTTCGAGATTGGTTCCGCTGTCTCCCAGCCCTGAACTGGTGGAGGTACAGAAGGGAACGACCTTTTTTCCCGTGAAATCGTTATTTTTGATAAAGCTGTTGACCACCCAGGAAGCTTCACGCCACCAGATAGGGTAGCCGAACAGGACCGTATCGTACTCGCTCCAGTTTGGTACTTCCGTTGCAGCCAGTTCGATATCCTGAAGGGACGTGTCGTCGTGTTCCTTGTTTACACGGCTGCTGCGGTCTCTCCAATTCAGATCAGCCGCAGTATAGGGTGTGACCGGGACAAGTTCAAATGCATCTGCATTTAATTCGTCTGCAACAAAACCGGCGACTCGCTTTGTATTTCCGGATCCTGAAAAATAGACGACGATCGTTTTTCCGGCGGAAGCTGATGGATTTTCCGATTTCTGATAGCCAAGTTTCTGCACCCATGCACGAACGTCAATCTCGGATCCGTCCACGTTTCCGCCCCGGATCGACAGGGCATCGCTGCTCCGGACTGTGGCACCCGCAGCCAGACGTTCAACAGTCGGCAGGGCTCCGGCGCCGTTCGAGCTTCCCTCATGAGAGAAAAATGGAATGATCGTCTTGCCTGAGAAGTCATAGCTTTCCAGGAAGGTCCACATGCACATGGGAAGGTCATACCACCATACCGGAAAACCGAAGAAAACGGTGTCGTATTGAGACATTTGGTCGGGTGTGATATCGACCACTATTTCCGGTCTTTCATTATTATTCTGCTCAGCCCTGGCACGGTCTGCAGTCTGATTATAGTTATCGGGGTAGGGATTTTTGGGCAGCACACGGTAAAGGTCTCCGCCTGTCTCATCTGCGACCCAGTGCGCCATGCTGTCCAAATGCCCGGACCAGGAATAATACACAACCAGGATTCTGTTTCCGGTTTTACCGACTGGCATAGTATCCGCTGATGTCTGCATACTGTTATTTGAGCTTACACATGCCGTAAAAACAAAAATCAGGATAATTGCGAGTAGTACCGCCGGCAGTTTTTTTCTATTGATAGCCATTACTTTTTCTCCTATTCATATAAAAGTTTGTTACAATTATTTTATTGAATTCAGGGGAAAAAATACAATGCGAACAGCGCATACAATTATACGTAAAGCGTATACTATGGAGTCAATATGATCGATACCTACCTGCTTGAACAACTCGCCGCGGTCCATGAATGCGGGACTTTATCCGCAGCCGCTGAAAAACTGCACCTGACACAGCCTTCTTTGACCAGATCCATGCAAAAACTGGAGACGCTTTTCGGAGTAAAACTTTTTGACCGCGGTAAAAATCGCATCGTACTGAATGAAAACGGCGTACTTGCCGCAGAATGTGCAAAACATATCCTTGCGGAAGAAAATGAAATGATCCAGCAGGTCCGAACGCTGGACCGCAGTTCCAGAATGATAACGGTCGGTGCGATCTCGCCCGGCCCGATGTTTGAACTCTCTCCGCTGATATCCTCGGTATATCCGTCAAAAACGATCACGACTGAAATACGAACAGAAGATGAATTGATTCAAGGGCTGACAGACGGGACCTACCAGATGATCATCCTGAACAGGGAATTCAAAAGCCCTGCGGTCTATTGCATTCCCTGCGGGACAGAACAGCTCTATTTTTCCTTCCCTCCGGAACACAGGCTTTCACAGAAACCGGAATGCTCTTTTTCGGAGATGAATGGAGAAAACTTTGTCGTCGCCCAGGACATCGGATATTGGGATAACATCATTCGGGAGCAAATGCCGGACAGCAAATTCTTCCTTCAGGATAATATTGACGCATTGACCGAAATTGTTCAGGCATCCACGATGCCGGCTTTTGTTACAGACATTACCCTGCGGGTGTTCAGCCATCGTACAAACCGGGTATACATCCCAATTTTCGGTGAAGCCGCTATTGAACACTTCTTCTGTATCTGCCGTACAGATGATGCATTAAAATACGAAAGGTTCCTGCAGACGCTGCAAAGGAGAATTCAATAGCGGCGTACAATTTTTCTCAATCATGCACTCCGAACAGCCAGCCCATGATATCCGTTTCATGGGCAAATGAACCGCCTCCGCCATGCTGATCCCGGATGCCGCGCTGATCAAAATAAGCCTGATCCTTCAGATCCAGTACGATCAGTTTGGTGATCTGCTCTTCATCAAGTCCTTGTTCACGGTATAGCTTTACAAGCTTTTCATAGGTTTCCCTTACGGATGAGCTCCCGTAATAGCTGTCATTTTCTCCTGTGACCATATAAACCGGTGTCTGAGCGTTTACCAGCGGCTCCAATTTCCCATCCCATTGCGATGAACAGTGCAGAAACGCGGTATAAAGTTCCGGCGCGATCTCCATGACCAGGGATCCGGTCTCACCGCCGCCGGAATACCCGTTGAGGTATACCTTTCCCGGATCGATATTGTAATGAGATAAAAAGTATTTGGTCAGTGCCACCGTCTGTCTCGCGGAGGTCATGCCCCAGTCGTTCAGCTGCGGGGCGATAATAATCATTTCGCTGTTATACTTTTGTGCCTCGATACCGTAGTCCTCCGCACGGACATTTATGCTGATTCCCTGAAAATACAATCCTTCATATCCCGGCAATGTGACGAACAGCGCATATGGTTTGCTTCCATCGTAGCTATCTGGGATATGCAGACCGAAATGGATATCGCCGCTGCCTTCGCTGTGCAGGACGTTATCGAAAAGGAATCCGCGTACCGCTTCAGTTCCATATTCAATCTTTTCGTCAAGACGCTCAGAAATATCTTGCCCCTGAACGTTGTGGATTGACAATGACACTATGACCGTAGTGAAGAAAAGGATAATTATCTTTTTCATATATCACCTGCTTATTTGAGGTCTCTGATATTTTTAATCATCCCCATAGATTTCCCGGAGCAGCGGAAAAGTGCTCCAGGCTTTCGGCCAGCCGCAGTAGAAAGCCAGCTGCGTGGCGATCTCAACAGCTTCCTGTTTCGTGATACCGTGTTCTTTTCCAAGCGCCAGATGGCTTTTCAGCTGCGGATACAGCCCTGCGGAAAAGAGCGCGGCAATGGTGATCATGCTTCGGTCCCGAGCGGAAAGCTGTTCCTCTCTGGACCAGACTTCACCGAAAAGTACATCATCATTCAGCTCGGCAAATTTCGGAGCCAGGCTGCCAAGACGGTCACGTCCTGCTGTTTGTTTTTTCATATTCATATTCCTTTCTATTTCGTTTGTCTTTCCCAAAAGGCCACAGCCCGGTTGATCCAGCCCTCGGCTATTGTGCCGGTACCAAGACCAAAGCCGTGCGGCAGACCACTGAAAACTTCTATCTCCGCATCAGTTCCGTTGGCTTTGATATGCGCGATGCGTCTTTCCATCGTCTGGTAATCGGCGATCCAGTCACTTGTCCCGACAGCGCTGTAAGTAGGCGGCTCATTTCCGCTGACTTCTGAAAGACCGGTGTAATTTACGATCACCGCTGCCGGCCGCGGCAGGGACTTTTCACCGAAGCTTTCCGTCCCGTAGGATCCCAGCCACGCGGCCATTCTCGCACCCGCGGACCCGCCCCAAAGCGAGTAATCAGACGTATCGACTTCTAATTCTTCCGCATGCTCAAAGATGAAAGCGATCGCGCGGGCAAGGTCTTCGCAGGCGGTCTGTGCACCGGGACGGTAGATCAGTGCAAAGGCGTTATAGCCCATTTTTGAAAGCTCCAGCGCATGCGGAAAACTGTCGTGCATCGCCCCAACATACGCAAATCCGCCGCCGGCATTGCAAATGGCAAACTTTTCACCGGGATGACCTTTGAAGAAAAACAGCCCGGTATCGGCTTTGGCCCGATCGGCAACGATCTCCTCTTCCGTATAAATACTGTAAAATATCTGCTCACCTGCCAGGACCCGGCTGCGCAGGGTGTTGATAATCCCGACTGTTTCACGCGGATCGATCCCGTTGTACCAGGTCAGCGAAAGATTTCCAAGGGTGCTGCCGCCGTAATATCCGGAATCGACAGGAAAGAGCAGTCTGCCGTATCCATCAAAAGCAGGATCGGCAATGACATCTGAGATTTTTGAATTTGTGTCATAATATGTTTCCACGATCACTTCTTCTTTCTCCGAACCGGTCTGACCGCCATTTCCGAAGAAAACCGGCAGAGCGTTGTATAAGAATTCCTGAACAGCATCCAGGTCTGATAGAAGACGATATGCTCCGGTGGGAACACGTCACCCCGGCTGAACATTTCATCCATCTGCATCAGCGTCTGGCTCTTTACGACATCTTCAGTGCCCACACCTTCATAGACAAAATATCCGCGTTCATTGAGGTCATTTTCTTCTATCAGCTGCTGGATGAAGTCAACATTCCGGACCGTCTGAAAATCGCCGTAGATCCCGAAATACCAGCTGGAACCGCTCATAGGCAGGAAATAATGGACATAGTCGTAGGCATAACAAAAGATCTGCCAGGTGGTGACAGCGCCGAGAGAAAAGCCGCCGAATGCACGGTGATCCCGGGATGCCATAAGCCCTTCCGGTGTGGTGTTTTCCGCATAAGTGCGATATTTTCCTTCAACAGCCGGCATCAGATGGTTTTCGAAATCCAGATGAAAAGCCCGCAGTTCGCTGACGGATCCACCCCAGCCGGTATCACTGCCGCTGTTGTAAAATGTCGTGGAAACCATGATCACAGGCGGAATATCTCCATTTTCGATCAGGTGGTCGAAAATGTTCTTTGTCGCGGTATAGTCGAAATATTCACCGGCATGTCCTCCCCAGCCGTGCATCAGATAGATGATGTCGTATTTCGTTTCCGTATCGTTTTCGTCATATCCGTAAGGAAGATAGACGTAAGCGGTTTTGGTGATCGGTGCTTCGTTGCCGGCATAATCCTTTGATTCATAATCCAGCCGGATAACGGCTCCCTTCCGTGAGGCAGGCGTTTTGTATTCCGCAGGAACGGTCTTCGACCATCCGGTCTGCGGGATGCCGATTGTCTTTACTTCATGTGCAGATGCTGTGTTGATATGCAGGCCGAATACACTTCCGGCTGCTGTGAAAATGAGCATAATGAATAATAAAAATAAATCCTTCATAATTTTTCCAGCATTAAATAACAAGTCAGCGGGCAAAGATCATATCACCTGAAGCAGATCAGGACCGAGCCGCTGACTCGATCAAAAAGGAGGTTACAACTTTTTCTGATTTGCTTCAGCAAGACTGCTGATCAATCCTTTATATTCAAAACCGCAGAGACCTGCAAAACGGGTCATGGTGTAATTACAGGCTTCCAGCATCCATTTCTCCGGCGCGGCACCCTGCACGATGGCATAGAGCTGCCGGGGTGTAAATTCATTCTGTTTGAAAGGCCCGTACGTCCGGTCAATGAAGCAGCGCAGCTGTCCGGTCAGGTTATGCCAATAGAGCGGAGAACCAATGATGACTGTGTCAGCTTCACGGATCTTCCCGATGACCTCCATGAACTGGTCATCATCGTATTGCTGACCGTAACCATAAATCTTATATTCCGTAAGGTTCACAGTCTCATAATCATGGCCTTTCAGCAAAGCAGCTGCCATTTTGGCCGTGTTCCCGTTCGGGTTCGGACTGGCATTGATAAACAAATACTTCATCTGATATCTCCGTTCAGTGAATATTCATCCCGTGCAAAGCCTTAACAAACATCGGATCATCATGGTTCACGATCTCGCTGTGTCCAAGGTCTTTTGCGGCAACGGCAGCCATCTCATCCTCGGTCAGTTCAAAATCCCAGATGTCAATGTTCTGCTTCATGCGTTCCTCATGAACGGACTTCGGGATGATGGAAACACCGCGCTGGGCGTTCCACTTCAATACGACCTGGGCTGCACTCTTGCCGTACTTCTTCCCGATTTCAACCAATACCGGGTCGGTGAAGATCCCATGTTTGCCTTCTGCCAGCGGTCCCCATGCCTGGGGAGCGATACCGTAAGACTTCATATTATCAATCGCGGCAGCCTGGACGAAGAACGGATGCATTTCCACCTGATTGACAGCCGGGATCACTTCCACATTCTCACAGAGGTTTGTCAGGATCGCGGGATAGAAATTGGCTACTCCAACCGCTTTTGTCAGTCCTTCTTTATAGGCTCTGGTAATACCTCGATAGGCAGCAAAATAATCACCCATCGGCTGGTGAAGCAGTACAAGATCCACATATTCCATGTTGAGCTTCGCGAGAGAAGTCTTTACGGCTTCGTAGGCGGTTTCTTCATTTTTCTGATCCTGCACCCAGACTTTTGTGGTGATGAACAGTTCTTCACGGGTGGTCAAACCATCGGCTATCGCACGGGCAACACCTTTTCCGAGCGCTTCTTCGTTCATATAAGCCGCAGCTGTATCCAGCAGACGATATCCGGTTTTGATCGCGTTATAAACGACCTGTTCGCACTGGGCTGCATCCGGGATCTGAAAGACTCCAAACCCTTCCAAAGGCATTTTAGCTCCGGTATTCAGCGTAATGTATTCCATCATATCCTCCATTTTTACAAATTCGCTTCAAAAAACAGATTGATCATAATCAGTTGTTTTATGTCTGTATTTTATAGTGGGGTTTCAGAAAAGTACAATGCCAAAACAGCATACTGTTATAAACATAACGCATACTGAAAGGCCTCAAATGACCGTCAGGGCTGTTTTCCAAACCCGATGATCATATGCTCCTGTTCATAAATATATTTACTTTTTGAGATAGAGATGAAGAAAGGGTGGAATTATGACATAACAATGTCAAGACCAGGATTGCGGGTAAGGGATAGTCAGTTGACCAAATATCAAGCGCATAGAAAGACAGTGTTTGGCAATTTCAAAGATTGCGGTAATGGGAGGGGTAATCACCTCTGACTGCACAGTACCCTATCTTGATGCTTCCTTTTTGTAGGTGAGATATGTTTCTTTTTTTGTGCCCTGATATTCAATAATTCCTATATATATTGGATAATCAAGCATACTCCGCAGCGTATCATCACGAAATGCACGTCCGCTTCTGCTTACAAATCCACTTTCATTCAAATAATCAGCAAGATTGCTAAATGAACAACTTCCAGTTGAATACATTTCGAAACAATGCCATACGTTTACGAATTGATATAGATGACGCAAGTATGTAATATATGGTTTGGAGAAGTTTGATGTCAGACACATCCATTTACGGGTCTTACCGATCTCCCCGTCAATTTATTGGTAGTTTAACATCAAGATAGTTATGTTTTAAATAAAAATTGCATAGTAAACTTAGTGTACTATGCAATCAGCGGGAATGACGGGGGTAATCACCTCTGACTGCGCAGTACCCTGTCTTGATGCTTCCTGTTATGCAAATATTTTATGCTTATTTTTCTTCGTTGAAACGGGTTTCATTATGCAGCATCAGATGACCTATCAGCCTTGATATATGTATATCGAAAATCACAAAATTGCCCACCACGGCCAATCGTTTGTGTCCTTCCCCAGATCAGTCTCGGATGAATATTCCCAAACGAAATATCATCCGAATCACAGAAAACAGTAATGATTTCCTGACACCTGTTATGAAGTGCCCCATGTCAAGGGAATGAAGCAATTTTACCGTTTTACATCATTGAAGAAATCCTGATAGAGTTTCAGATGAACAAGTTCCT